>JBAZOE010000032.1:0-11631 GCA_041648875.1 Candidatus Omnitrophota bacterium | reverse complement strand
CAAGGAGAATTTAGTAAAGGTTATGGGCTCAAGGGGCCAGGAGAAAAGCGCGGTCCGAAGGGAGAACGCCGATTGCCTCCAGGCGAAGAGTTACCGCTACCTCAGGAATAACAAATATGAGGCGTGATTTAATAAAAGGCAGGAGAGAGAATACCCTTCTTCTGCCTTATTGTATATTAATGGGCATTTTCAACCTGAGAATTGAATCGTTAAAAAACGTACTTAAATGTTTTAGTATTTATTCTGTAGCATTGGCTGTGTTGTTTATTTCATGTAATTCAGTGATTGCCGAAGAAACCCTTTCCTGGCAAGATTGTATTAAGGAAGCGGCAAAAAACCATCCTGACCTTATCGCCGCGCAAGAGGGGATAAAAGAGTCGCAGGCAAGCAAAGCAATTACCGCAAGCTCGCTCTTTCCGCAGATAGACAGCAGCCTGTCCGCTTCAACGGCAAAAACTACCGCTACCAATGCTGTCACAGGCGCTAAAACAAGCACGACCACGGATTCTTATTCGTACGGCGTAAGCGGAACACAGCTGCTATTTGACGGATTTAAGACTTTAAATAATGTTAAAGGCGCGTCGGAGAATATAAAAGCATCGCAAGAGGGCTATCGCTTTACCTCATCCGAGGTAAGATTAAATTTACGCACCGCATTTATTAATTTATTAACGGCACAGGAGTTAGTGCATGTTGCAGAAGAGATCGTTAAGATTAGGAGAGACGACTTGGAATTAATAGCTTTGCGTTATGAATCAGGATTAGAGAATGAAGGGTCATTGTTGACCGCAGAGGCAGACCTCAAAGAGGCAAATTTTGAGCTTTCAGAGGCGAAAAGAGATGTTGAAGTAGCGCAAAGGCAGTTAACAAAAGAAATGGGGCGCCAAGAGTTTAAGCCGATGTCTGCCAGGGGGGATTTTGTTGTTAGGGATACCGCAAAAGAGAAGCCTGATTTTGAAGCGATAGTTAAAAATAATCCCTCTTTACTGCAGGCTCTAGCAAATAAAAACGCCGCCTCCTTCAATATTAAATCAGCCTATGCTAATTTCTCCCCTGAGCTTTCAGGCAACATAGGGGCTGATAAATCCAGTTCAACTTGGCCGCCACGGGATAAAGCCTGGAATGCCGGCTTGACAGTAACCATGCCAATATTTGAGGGTGGGTTAAGGCTCGCGCAGGTCTCCCAGGCGAAGGCCCTCTATAAGCAGGCGGAGGCAAATGAAAGAAGCGCCAAAGACGCGGCTATTTACGGCCTTGCTCAGACATGGGCTCAGTTGCAGGATACTATTGAGGCAGTGGACGTTCAATACACATCATTGAATGCCGCGGCTAAGCGTTCCGAAATAGCAGAAGCGCAGTATTCAACCGGATTTATTTCTTTTGATAACTGGACAATTATCGAGGATAACTTGGTAGCAGCGAAGAAGTCTTATTTGAATTCCCAGGCCAATATGCTATTTGCTGAAGCTAATTGGATTCAGGCGAAAGGAGAGACGTTAGAGTATGAATAAGAAAAGAAAAATATTATTCATTATAATCTTAGTTTTACTGGTGGCCTGTGTATTGATTTTTATGAAATTGAGAGGAGGCCAAGGCCCTGTAGAGGTAAGCAGGGAAATCAAGCCTGTGATGGGTTCTATGCGGGTAGTTATTTCATCTACCGGAACGGTATATCCTAAGAACCGGCTGGAGATAAAACCTCCTGTGAATGGCAGGGTAGAGGAGATTTTGGTTAAAGAAGGAGAGAGCGTAACAACCGGACAGATTTTAGCTTACATGAGTTCAACTGAGAGGGCAGCGCTTCTTGATGCCGCCAGTGACCAGGGAGAGGAGAAATTAAAACGCTGGCAAAAAATCTATAAGGCGATACCCCTAAGGGGCCCCATTAACGGAGAGGTCATTGTCGCCACTATCCAACCCGGCCAGACTATTACTACCGCGGATGCAGTAATAGTGCTATCCGATCAGCTTATTGTACGTGCGCAAGTGGACGAAACTGATATAGGCAAAATTCATCTTGGCCAAGAAGTAGCCATTACGCTCGATGCTTATCCGGATACTAAAATAAAAGCTAAGGTAGGCCATATCTATTACGAATCCCAGACAGTGAATAATGTAATCGTGTATAAAGTGGATCTTGTGCCGGAGGATGTCCCGGATTTTTTCCGTTCCGGAATGAGCGCATCCGTGGATTTTATAGTTGAAAGCAAAGAAAATGCTTTGATTCTTCCGGTTGAAGCGGTGCAACAAGATAAAGGTGAAGATTATGTGTTGTTAAAGCAGGAAGGCAGTATTAAGCCTGTCAAGCGCGTTGTTAAGCTGGGCATCACTGAAGGCGACAATTACGAGATACTTTCCGGGATAACTGCCGCGGATACGATACTTGTTATGACTAATGATTTTGTTTCATCTGCGGCTGATAGTAATACAGGCAGTAATCCATTTATGCCCAAGTTTCCGAAGCAGAAGAAGAATTAGGGCGGCCAGCCGCCAGGATTAATATGATAGAGGCAAAGAATTTATATAAAACCTATCAGTTAGGCGATGTAAAGGTAGAGGCCTTACAGGGTGTATCCCTTAAGATTGCCTCTGGCGAGTTTGTCGCTATTATGGGCGCTTCCGGTTCAGGCAAGTCCACGCTGATGCACGTGTTGGGATTATTGGATCGGCCTGATTCCGGAGAATATTCTTTGGGAGGAGAGGACGTAACGAGGCTTTCAGATAAAGAATTGGCTTTAGTCAGAAATCAGCTTGTAGGTTTTGTTTTTCAGCAGTTTCATTTACTTCCGAGGATGTCTGCTTTAGAGAATGCCGAACTTCCTTTGATTTACGCCGGTAAGAAGCATTTAAAACAAAGGGCAGAAAGGGAAATTACGGAGGTTGGCTTAAGAGACCGGATGTTTCATAAGCCTAACCAGCTCTCGGGAGGCCAGCAGCAGAGAGTTGCGATCGCCAGGAGCCTGGTTAATGATCCACCGATAATCTTTGCGGATGAGCCTACAGGAAATCTTGATACTAAAAGCAAGGAAGAAATAATTACGATATTAAAGGCACTTAATAAGAAGGGCAAGACCATTGTTATTGTTACTCACGAAAATGAGATTGCGGCGCATGCCAGGCGAATTATTACGATGCGCGACGGCCAGATCATCTCTGATAAGGACTCATCCGGAGAGGCGGAGCATTCGAAAGTTATTTTGCAGGGGTCCGAAAACTTAGTCAAAGATATTTTATCTAAGTCCGGTAATGCATTGAAAGGGGGCATGGAATTTATTGATTATTTTAAGCAGGCGGTAACCGCTATGTTTGCTCACAAGATGCGCGCATTCTTGTCAATCCTGGGGATTCTCATCGGCGTTGCCGCGGTTATTACCATGCTCGCAATCGGTCAGGGAGCAAAGGAATCAATTGCAAAACAATTAGCATCCCTCGGTTCGAATCTGCTTGTTATCAGTCCCGGCGCTTCCATGATGGGAGGAGTATCAATGGAAGCGGGTGCAACAACTACGCGGTTTACCTTTGATGATGTAGAGGCTATTGAAAAACTAAATAGTTACGTAAAAAGCGCCAGTCCTTCGGTAACAGCCAGGGCCCAGGTAGTATACGGAAATAAAAACTGGAATACCCAGGTTCAAGGCGTAGGAGTGTCTTATGCGCAGTTGCGTTCATCCGTTCCTACTGTCGGCCGGTTTTTTACCGAAGAAGAAGTCAAAACGAGGGAAAAAGTGGCTTTGGTCGGCAACACGGTGTTAAAAGAAATTTTTGGGAATACCAACCCTGTCGGGAAAACCCTCAAAATCAACCAGATCAACTTCAGGGTAATCGGGATTTTGCCTGTAAAAGGAACAACTGGCCCTCAAGATCAGGATGATACGGTGCTTATCCCAATAAGTACCGCTATGTATAGGCTTATGGGTAAGCAGTATATAGATTCTATTTATGTGGAAGTAAAGAACGCTGATTTGACCGATGCCGCGCAAGAAGCACTAAGTAAGCTAATCATAAAGCAGCACCGCCTGATTACGGATGACCAAAAAGATTCATTTTCTATTTTTAATATGTCTGACATTAAGAAAACACTTACTTCTACCACTCAAACCATGTCTTTATTGTTAGGGGCAATCGCGGCAATTTCGCTTTTAGTCGGCGGTATAGGCATCATGAATATTATGCTCGTATCGGTAACCGAACGCACGCGCGAAATCGGCCTGCGCAAAGCCATAGGAGCTAATAATAAAGATATTTTGGTACAATTTCTTATTGAAGCCGTGTTAATGTCGTTTATTGGCGGTTTGGCTGGTGTAATGTTAGGCAGCGGCGCATCCGTATTGATAACTCTTATTGCAGGATGGTCCGTAAGGGTTTCGCTATCTTCGGTAATTCTTGCCACTGTTTTTTCTTTAGTAGTAGGTGTAGTATTTGGGCTTTGGCCGGCTAAGCAGGCTTCGCGGCTTAATCCTATTGAAGCGTTAAGGTATGAGTAAGTAATGTTGGCAAACTCATGATGAGAGGTATTATGCGGGGGAACAGGATTATTTCTGTGTTTATATGCTTTATCTTATTAAGTGTTTTTATTGCTGGTTGCGGTAAACCGAAACTTAATAGTAAATTGCGGGATCATGAGATTATTATCGATGGGAAAATCAATGATTGGCAAAATGACTTATCATATTATGATGAAAAAACAAGAGTTAATGTCGGAGTAATTAACGACGATACTTATCTTTATATTTGTTTGATTACCCGAAACCACGGTCTTATGGAGCAACTGGCGAGATCTGGTTTTACCGTATGGTTTGATCCAAATGGCGCTAATAATAAAGTATTGGGGATTCTTTTTCCTTCTGGCGGCGGCTTGATACCGGAAAACAGTATGCCTCCTATGGGCAGAGGCAGGGAAGATCTGGGGCCTCTGGATAAAAAAGGCTCGGAGAGACCTTCGGAAATGTTCCAAGAACCTTGGCAAGAAATCGAAATTATCGGCCCGGGAAAAGAAGAAAAGTATAAAACGACAGTCGAGGCAGCCGGGAAATACGGCATAAGCGTTAAAATGGGAAATGAAAAAGGATATTTTATTTATGAGTTAAAGGTTCCACTTTTTGAAAACGAACAGCATCCTTATGCTATAGGGGTTAATAAAAACAGGTTGATCGGTTTAGGATTTGAAACTTCGGGGATTAATAAAGGAATGATGCGGCGGATGGGCCCACCTGGAGGCAGGGGAGGCGGTATGCCCGGAGGAGACGGAGGTATGCCTTTTGGCGGAGGCGGAATGGGTGGCCCCGGCGGTGGAAGCGAGATGCCTGAAGAAGAAAAAAGTTTCCAGTTATGGCTGATAGTAATGCTTGCGGGAGGCGCAAAATGAAAAGAATCAATCTGTTTAGAAGATTTCTGGCAGTGTTATGTTTTAGTTTGGTTCTTTTTATGCAATCGACAAATGCCCTTGCCCGCCCGGGAATGGCTGGGCCTGATGGGCCGCGTGGCGGAGGCCCGGAGTATTCTCGCAGAGGTCCGGAAGAAATTTTCGTAGGGCATGAGCGGTATCGTTATCATGACGGCAGATTTTACCGGCCTGTATTTTTTGGTTTGTTTGAAATTCTCGTTAATCTTCCGCCTATAGGGATAATTGTCACCGTTCTTCCGGTTGGTTATAGGACTATTATTATCGGAGGCGTAACTTACTATTTTTATGATAATGTCTATTATACAGCTTGTCCTTCCGGCTATATTATTGTCCCTGCTCCTTTAGTGAATCCAAATGTTGCAGCGGTATCTCCTTCCTTGGCCGTTAGCCAGCCTCAAAAAATATCCGGAGAAACAGTTATAGTTAATGTACCCAATTCAAACGGCAGCTATACTCCTGTTACGCTGGTTAAACAGAAAGATGGCTATGTTGGGCCGCAAGGAGAGTTTTATCCTGGCCATCCGACTGTTGAGCAGTTAAGAGTTCTATACGGAAAGTAAGGACGCGCAGAAGGGATATGATAAAAGGCGTTTCCCGTATATATTAAGTTATTTACAGAAAATTATTTCCTTGTCGAATATTACTGCCCACCTTCAAGAGAATTCCCTTTTACATTAAGTTAAGTTTAGAGTAAAATAATACAATTCTTATTCATGTTAATGGAAATTATAGTTAAGTGTCGCTTCGGGGAGTTGGGCAATGGAGTTTAAGCTAAAAGCTGAGTTTATTGAATTGGATAATATGCTAAAGGTTTTGGAGCTTGTTGCCAGCGGCGCTGAAGCCAAACAGCAGATCCAGGCAGGCTTGGTTAAAGTAAACGGGGAAGTTGAATCGCGTATCCGCCGCAAGCTCCGCCCGGGAGACTGCGTGGAATTCGGGGCGCGGAAGATTAACGTTATCGAATAGGGTTTTGCTTAATAACAACAGGAGGTTGCAATGGACATATTGCTAAAGAAAATTCTTGAGGCTCCCGGCATCCCGGGTTATGAAAGCCAGATTGCCAAAATAATCTATGATGAGCTTAAAAAAAGCTGCGCCGAAGTGCATATAGATAATTTCGGCAACGTGATTGCCAGAAAAGGCAAAGGAAAAAAGAAAATTATGCTCGCCGCGCATATGGATGAGATAGGGCTAATGGTTAAGCACATAACAAAAGAAGGGTTTTTGTATTTTATAAAACTTGGCGGCATAGACGACAGGATCCTGCCTGCCCAGAGGGTGATCGTTAAAGCTAAAAAAGGCGACTGCCTTGGCATAATCGGCGCCAAGCCCCCGCATCTGCAGAAGGATGAGGAAAGGAAGAAGCCGCTTAAATATGAAGATATGTTTATTGATATTGGCTGCTCGAGCAAAGAAGAGGCCGAGAAAAAGGTAGAAGTGGGCGATGTTGTAATTTTTGAGCCTAATGCCGGCCAGTTAAACGGCAAGTTTTATTATGGAAAAGCCGTGGATAACAGGGTTGGCTGCTTCGCGCTGATTAAAATAATGGAGAAACTTAAAGCTGACGCGGAAGTTTATGCCGTAGCTACAACCCAGGAAGAAGTAGGATTAAAAGGCGCGCGCACCTCGGCATTTAAGATCGATCCGGATTACGCTCTAGCTATAGATACTAATGTCGCCGGTGATACGCCGCAAATAACCGAAAGAGAATCTTCTTTAAAACTTGGCCAGGGCGTAGCCATAACCATTATTGAGGCTTCCGGCAGGGGGCTGATCGTAAATGAAAAAATAAAGAATCTTCTGGTTGATACTGCCAGGAAAAATAAGATCAAATACCAGATAGCTGTAATTGAAGGAGGCATGACTGACGGAGCGATCATTCATATGAACAGGGAGGGTGTGCCTTCGGGGGTCTTGGCTATACCTACGCGCTATATCCATTCGCCAACAGGTGTTTTCCATATCGATGACCTGAACGCCGCCATAGAGCTATCCACCATCTTTGTAGACAGTCTATGTAACTCATTGTAAATAATAACATTACATAACAAATACGTACGTCCATAATCAGCCCTGGCGTTTTGCCAGGGCTGATTTATTTTTACAACCCTGCCATCTTATCTTAGTGGAATAAAGTCAGATAAATCAATAATCAGCCAATTTAATTCTTTATATTTAATGGGAATATATAGCGAATAGGAGGGTACAATGAAAGTAATATTTTATTTGGTATCAGGGTTGTTATTTCTTTTATCGGGCTGCTCAAGTTTTCAATTGTACAGTGAAAAGAAACAGGTGGTAGTGGATAGGATTTCACCCGATGTCGTTACGGTAACTTTTTGCGGTAATGCGTATATGGGCCAAATGGAGGTTGAAAAGTACGCGCTGCAAAGAGCTTCCTCTGAAGCGTTGGCAAAAGGATGTTCCCATTTTATTATATTGAGCAAAGAAGATAAATCTAAGTTTTGTTCTCTAGTTTCCGGAATGAATCAAAATAATTCATATAGCGCTTCAACCCCTGCCGGCTTGGGGAATCCGGCTTTATCTGAGTTTGTCGAGCCGAACGTAACATTAACTATCCGGTGTATAGCTAAAGGAGAGAATGTCCCGGATAACGCGATTGATGCGGAAAAATTTCTAAATGATAATTTTCCCGGTTTGGCAAAATAAATATATATTTTGCCTGGTAGGTGAATAAATTGTTCAATGCAAGAAAAGGAGGAGGGTATGTTTAGGAAAGCGGCGGTTTTTATTTTTTCCGGATTTTTGCTCATGAATATGTGCGGCTGTTTTGCTTTATTCGCGGGGGCGGCAGGCGGCGTGGGAACAGGGGTTTGGCTTTCGGGGAAAATGACCCAGCAATTTGAAGCTTCTTATGATCAGACAATACAGGCAACTGAATCGGCTTTAAAATCTTTCAAATTTGAAATAACTAAAGAAGCCAAAGAGGCCAATGTCGCCACGTTTAGAAGCCGCTATACCGATGGCAAAGAGATCTGGATTGACGTTAGAAGGATTGCCGATACCTCTACAAAGGTTGAGGTTCGCGTGGGAGCTGTCAGCGCGGATAAAGCAGCCTCCACCAAGATTTTGAACAGGATAAAAGAATATTTGTAGACAGTCTATGTAACTTGCTGTAAATAATATGGTTACATAACAAATACACACGTACATAATATCCTGCGCCTAATCACTCGAAGATTTATATAGTAATATACCCGTAGCTAAACGCGGCATGCAAGATCATCGCAGTTAATCGCTTCGCAAATTCATTTTGAATTTGTTCGCAACTGCGAGGATTAGTTTGCGGACGCTTCACGTCCATGCAATATCCTGCGCCTAATCACTCGAAGATTTCTTCGAAATCTTCTTCGTAGGCGCAGGATTAATGGTGGCTTACAACTTACGTTCACTTTGTTTCGTAAGTTGTGCCACCATTAACAAAAAAGCCCCGTCTTTTCCCGGGGTTTCTTTGTAGGTGATAGGCCTAATAGCTCCCGCTATCGTTCCTAGCCTCCTTGTTGCTTGTTACACCTCTTGGTTCCTGTTCCACTTCCCTGTTCCATTATAAGTATGCCACAGAGATACCCTGTTTTCAAGACCCCCCTAAAAATATTTTTTAAGACGGTTTGTTTGGTTTTATAGTATAATAAATCCATGTTAAGAAGAACATCTATCCAATATCTTAAAGGTATCGGCCCTAAGCGGGCAAAGAGTTTTTCCGCAAGAGGTATAAACACCATCGAAGACCTGTTGTATTATTTTCCCCGCCGTTATGAGGACCGCACAAATTTCTCCAATATTTCCGAGCTTAAGGAAGGCCAAATTTATACCATAAAAGCTGAAGTTTTATTCGGAGACCAGCGTAACTCCTGGCGCAGGCGGACATTTAGCATAACCGAAGCTGTGTTGGCGGATAAGACAGGCAAGATCAACTGTGTCTGGTTTAATCAACCGTACTTAAAGGAGTACCTTAAGCCCGGGGTTTCTTTGATCCTTTACGGCAAGGTGGAATTATATAACGGCAGGATGCAGATGAATAACCCTGAGTATGAATTTGTTAACGGGGAGGATGACGATTCATTAAATATCGGCAGGATTGTGCCGGTTTATACCCTGCCTAAGGGGGCTAGCCAGCGCAGCATACGCCATCTGATCAAAAATGCCCTTGATGAATTTCTGCCTAAAATCCAGGATTGCCTCACCTTTGATTTACGCAGCCGCAACAACCTGCTTAACCTGGCGCAGAGTTTATTGAACATCCATTTTCCACAGGACCTCGCCCTGCAGAAACAGGCGCTTATGCGTTTGAGTTTTGAGGAGTTTTTTATCTTTCAGCTTCCCCTTGTTTTAAGAAAGCTAAAGCGTAAAGAAAAGAAAGGCATAAAACATACTGTTAACGCTAAACTGGTTGAGGATTTTATTCTTCATCTGCCTTTTAAACTAACCGGCGCGCAGCAAAAAGTTTTAGATGAGATAAAAACAGATATGGCCGGCGGATCGGCTATGCAGCGTCTCCTGCAGGGAGATGTCGGATCAGGCAAAACTGTAGTGGCAACCATAGCTTGTTTGATCGCTATCCAAAGCGGCCATCAGGCGGCTTTTATGGCTCCCACAGAAATACTTGCCCGCCAGCACTTTATTAAAATAACCTCCCAGTTGGCAGGTTTGACTTTTGACGGCCGTAAACTGCGTGTGGGTTTATTAACCGGTCAGGATAAGCAAAAGGATAAGATATACCGGGATGTTGAAGAAGGCAGGATTGACCTGATTATCGGCACGCACGCCCTTTTGCAGGAAGACCTGAATTTTAAGGACTTAAGTTTTACGGTAATTGATGAGCAGCACAAATTCGGAGTGGGGCAAAGGGCGCTTTTACCCAGGAAAGGCAACAACCCGGATGTCTTGATTATGACCGCTACCCCAATTCCGCGCACACTTGCGATTACCCTCTATGGCGACCTGGATATCTCGGTAATTAATGAGCTGCCGGCCGGCCGCCTGCCCGTAAAAACTTTGCATTTTAGCCAGCAGAATAAAGAAAAAGCCTTCGCGATTGCCAGAGGAGAGCTTAACTATGGCCGCCAGGCTTATATTATCTATCCGGTTATCGAGGAATCTTACGCTTTAGATATTGCCGGAGCTAAAAAAATGTTTACCGAATTAAAAGAGGGCCAGTTCAAGGGGTTTAGGCTTGGCCTGGTACATGGGAAACTAAAAGCAAAAGAGCAGGAAGAGATTATGCTTAAATTCAGTAATAAAGAGCTTGACCTTCTGGTCTCAACCACTATTTTGGAGGTAGGTATTGACATTTCTAACGCAACTTGTATGATTGTTGCTTATGCCGAACGCTTTGGTTTAAGCCAACTGCATCAGTTACGCGGAAGGATTGGCAGGGGGAGTCTGCAGTCGTTTTGCCTGCTTATCTCTGACGCCCAGACCGAGGAGGCCGGGGCAAGGCTAAAGGCCATGGTTTCTTCAAACGATGGTTTCCGTATTTCGGAGGAGGATTTAAAAATCAGGGGCCCGGGTGAATTCTTTGGCAACAGGCAGCATGGCCTGGCGGAGTTGAAACTCGCTAATCCTCTTACCCAGATGCAGCTGCTCAGGTCAGCCAGGCAGGAAGCGATTAAATTACTTAACCGGGATATCCGTCTGGAAGAGCGGCCGCATCAGTTATTAAAGGAAAAGCTTCTGCAGAGATTTCCGGAATACGAAAAATTAATGTTAGTGGGTTAATATGCGTATAACCACAGGTAAATACCATAATCGTAAATTATTTATGCCCAGGGGCATCCGGCCCACCCAGGACAAGGTGCGTAAGGCCATTTTTGATATATTGGGGGATATAGAGGGGTTGTCCTTCCTGGAGCTTTACGCGGGTTCCGGAGCAGTGGGTTTTGAGGCGCTTTCCCGCGGCGTAAGCGAGTTGACCATGGTTGAATGTAACCATAACTCTGTTTTGGCGATAAAGAAGAATATCGCCCTGCTTAAGGCTCCTGCCTGCAACCTTTATTATTTTGACGCGGAGAAAGCGATCAAGCTGTTGAGCCGGGATAAGAAAAATTTTGACATTATATTCCTGGATCCTCCTTACCATGAGGGGATGGCAAAAAAAATCTTGCATACCCTGGAGGGTTATGATATATTAGCGCCCAATGGTTTGATAGTCGCGCAGCACCCTAAATCAGAATTATTGGCTGAACCCAGCCCAAAATTTAACCTGA
>JBAZOE010000031.1:0-11711 GCA_041648875.1 Candidatus Omnitrophota bacterium | reverse complement strand
GCAAGAAGGATGGGTGTATCGAAGTTGAGAAGTTTTTGGAGAAGCCGGATTTAAATAAGGCTAAGAAATATTTTAAGGATAGGAAATTCTTTTGGAACAGCGGGATGTTTATCTGGAAGGCTTCGGTTTTTCTGGAGGAGGTGGAGAAATATTTGCCCGGGCTGCATGCTAACTTGCGGCTGATTAATTCGGTAAATGATATAGCTAAAACCTGGCCGGATATTGAGCCGGTTTCTGTTGATTACGGGGTTATGGAGCATTCCAAGAGGATCACGATGATCCCGGCTGATTTTTACTGGACGGATTTGGGGAGCTGGGAGGCGCTTGCGGAGATTTTTCCGAAGGATAAAAAAGGAAATATTTCTAATGGCGATGCTTTGAATGTGGATAGCCATGGGGTGTGCGTGTTTTCCAGAGGCAACAGGCTGGTTTCGACAATAGGCGTTAAGAATATGGTTATCGCCGATACCCCGGATGCCTTGCTGGTTTGCGATAGGAATAGGGCTCAGGATGTCAAGAATCTGGTGGGGAGGTTAAAGGCGCTTAAGCGTAAGGAGCATCAGGTGCATTTGACTGAGCGCAGGCCCTGGGGGTCGTTTACTGTTTTGCAGCAGGGGATAGGTTTTAAGATCAAGCTTATTGAGCTTGCGTCGAAAAAACGGCTTAGTTTGCAAAGGCATAAGAGCAGGGCTGAACATTGGGTGGTGGTAAGTGGGATGGCAAAGATTACTAGCGACGGCAAGGTTTCATTTGTGCGCAGTAATGAGAGTGTGTATATACCTAAGGGCAGGAAGCATCGCCTGGAAAACCCCCTGCGCAGTCCTTTGAAGATTGTGGAAGTGCAGACTGGCGTGTATTTGGAAGAAGACGATATTGAAAGATTTGAGGATGATTTTAAGAGATAGAGATTGCTTCGACGCCTGAGGCGCCTCGTAATGACGAACATGAATAAAACTGATCCAAAATTCCTGATTATTAATCCGTTCGGTATTGGGGATGTTTTGTTCACTACGCCGGTGATAAGGGCGATTAAGGGGCGATATCCGGATAGTTTTATCGGTTACTGGTCGAATTTGCGGGTTAAGCCGATATTAGAAAGCAACCCTCAAATTAATAAGGTTTTTGCCCTTTCGCGGGGGGACCTCAAGAAAATTTACCAGGAGTCCTTCTTTAAGGCTGTATGGAGCGCGATTAAATTGACCCGGGAGATAAGAAAAGAGCGTTTTGATATTTGCCTTGATTTTTCTCTTGATCACCGCTATAGTTTATTTGCCAAAATACTGGGGATAGGCAGGCGTATCGGATTTAATTATAAGGGCAGGGGGAGATTCCTTAGCAGACGCTTGGACGTAGATGGTTATCATGATAAGCATGTTGTGGAGTATTATTTGGAGTTGCTTAAATTTTTAGATGTTCCAGTTAGTGATAAGGGTTTGTTTTTGGCGGTTTCTACGGGCGGGGAATTAAAAGCGAAAAATCTGTTTGCGGCATGTGGAATCGAAGAGAAAGATTTAGTAATTGGTATTGCTCCCGGAGCAGGCGGCAGTTGGGGGAAGGATGCTGTTTATAAGCATTGGCCGGCATTAAAATTTGCTCAACTGGGGGATAGGTTGGTGGATGAGCTTAAGGCCAAGGTGGTAATCCTGGGGGATGAATCGGAACGTGAGATCTCTGAGGTAATAGTGCATGCTATGCGCAATAAGCCGGTAGATTTAGTGGGGAAGACGGGATTAGAGATTTTTCCGGGAATAATCAAGAATTGCAATTTAGTTATTACTAATGATGGCGGGCCGATGCATATGGCGGTGGCGCTGGGGGTTCGTTCAGTTTCTATATTTGGGCCGGTGAGTGAAGCGGTGTATGGGCCGTTTCCTCCGGGCAGTGAGCATGCAGTTTTAAAATGGGATATAGATTGCCGGCCGTGCTATAAGAATTTCAGGTTGCCGGTTTGTGATAAAGATAGGGAGTGCTTGAGGCAGGTGGATGTTGATAAGGTCTTTGATGCGGCGGCGAAGTTATTAAGTTAAAGAATTGTTTTGTAACTTATGGAGATTGAGACGGTTACGTAGACTGTCTACTAAATATGAGAATAGCAGCGTTGGATTTGAAGAGGCAGATTGCGCCGATTCGCCAGGAGTTGGACGCGGCGATAAAAGAGGTAATTGATAATACCAGTTTTGTATTGGGCCAAGGGGTGGCCAGGTTTGAGCAAAATGCTGCGAAGTACTCCGGAGCAAAATACGCGGTTGGGGTTTCAAACGGTACTGACGCTATAGTTTTAGCTTTGCTTGCGTTGGGGATTGGGCCGGGAGACGGGGTGATTTGCCCTACGTTTACTTATTATGCTACGGCAGGGGCAGCGGCAAGTATCGGGGCGCGTCCGGTTTTCGCGGATATTGACCGGGATACTTATAATATTTCGCTTGAGAGTGTCGAGAGGATATTATCCAGGAAGAGTAAATTAAAAATTAAAGCAATTATTCCGGTGCATTTATATGGGCAGTGCGCGGATATGGATGGGATATTGAAGCTGGCGGCTAAATATAAATTGAAGGTAATTGAAGATACTGCGCAGGCCTTTGGCTCCGAGTATAAGGGTAAGAAAGCCGGGACAATTGGCGATTGCGGCACGGTGAGTTTTTATCCGGGGAAAAACCTGGGGGCTTTTGGCGATGCCGGGTTGATTTTAACGAACAATAAAGCAGTTTTCGAAAGGTTAAATATCCTGCGCAATCAGGGAAATAGCGATAAATATTATCATGTAGTTTTGGGGCGTAATAACCGGCTGGATACAATCCAGGCGGTGGTGCTGGATGTTAAATTAAGATATTTGGATGGTTGGAATAAAAAGAGGCAGGAGGTAGCGCAGTATTATAATGAAAACCTGGCGGGGCTGGGAATAAAAACTCCGTTTGCCGCCGGCTATACCAGGCATATTTATCATCAGTATACTTTGCGCGCGCCGGTTTCCAGCAAGGGGTTTGTGGAGTATCTGCAAGGCAAAGGTATTGACTCCCGGGTATTTTATCCGGTGCCGCTGCATCTGCAGAAGTGTTTTAAATATTTGGGGTATAAGCGGGGGGATTTTCCGGAGTCAGAGTCGGCGGCGAAGCAGATTTTTACTTTACCGATATACCCGGAGATGACAGGAGAAGAAAAAGATTATATTATTGAGCAGGTTCGGAATAGGAGTGTTAATGGTTAAATTGTCGGTGGTGGTTTTGACGAAGAATGAGGAGTCTTGCATCGGCCAGTGCCTTGAGTCGGTGAAATGGGCTGATGAAATCATTGTTGTTGATGATGAGAGCACGGATAAGACGGTTGAGATCGTCAAGAAATACGATTGTAAAATTTTCTTTAGAAAGATGGATATTGAAGGTAAGCATAGGAATTGGGCTTATGCCCAGGCGAGGAACCAGTGGGTCTTGAGCCTGGACGCGGATGAAACGGTTACCCCGGAGTTAAAAGTTGAAATTGAGCAGGCGATTCAATCCAGCGATTTCGCGGCTTATGATATTCCGCTGCGTAATTTTATCAGTAATTATTGGGTAAGATACGGCGGCTGGTATCCGGCTTCGAAGGTCAGGCTTTTTCAAAAGAATAAATTCAGGTATGAAGAGGCAGAGGTGCATCCGCGGGCATTTGCCGATGGGGCCTGCGGGCATTTAAAAAGCGATATTATACATAGGGGTTACCCGGACTTGGAGCATTTTTTAAATAGCGTCAACCGGCAATCGACTCTTGAGGCGGTGAAGTGGATTAAGACTGGGCGTAAGATGACGCTGGTTTGGGCTGTCTGGAGGGCGGTGGACCGTTTTTTTAGAAGGTATTTAAGGAAAGAAGCGTATAAAGACGGGATGTACGGATTTATTATCGCTTATTTTGATAGTTTGTATCAGATATTAAGTTATGTAAAGTTTCTGGAAATGAAAAAAAGGAAGTGACCTGCGGGTAAAGGAGGAAAAATGAGAAAGAGTTTATTGGCGTTATCTATTGTTGTAGTTTTTGTGTTGGCAGGTTGTGAGACCGCCGGGCCAAAGACAACCACGGGAGCCATAGCCGGGGGCTTAATCGGGGCTACTGCCGGAGGCATAATCGGATACCAAAGTCATAATGCGCTCGCAGGCGCCGGTATCGGCGCTGTAGCCGGAGCAGTCGGCGGCGGGTTAATCGGAAACACGATGGACAGAAAAGATAAAGAGGCAAGCGCGGTTAACCCTTATTATATACCGGTAACCAAGATTGTTGAGATGGCTTCCCAGGGCAGCCCGGATTCGGTAATAATCAGCGAAATCCAGAGGACGCATTCAAACTATAATCTTGACTCGGAGACGATCACATATTTAAAAAATAATAAGGTAAGCGATAAAGTTATTGATTATATGCTGGGGACAAGCAAGTAACTTTTATTAATAAATATGAGAGTAGTTTTCTTGGATAGGGATGGTGTAATAAATAAATACCCTGGCGACAGGTTGTATGTAACTTCTTTAAAGAAGTTTAACTTCCTGCCGCGGGCGAAAGAAGCGATCGCTTTGTTGAGCAGGGCGGGTTTTGAGATATTTGTGGCATCAAATCAGGCCGGGGTGGGTAAGGGGTTTTACGCTCAAAAAACCCTGGATGCGATAACAGCCAAGATGCTTAAGGACATTGAGCAGGCAGGTGGAAAAATCACCAAGGTTTATTATTGCACGCATCGCAAGGAAGCCAGCTGCAGCTGCCGGAAGCCAAAGCCGGGGTTACTTAAGAAAGCTGTCCGGGAATTTAAGGTCAATCTAAAGAAAGCGTATTTTGTGGGTGATACTATACGTGATGTGTTGACTGCCCACGCGGCGGGGGCTAAATCCATTCTAATCTTCTCCGGTAAAGAGAAATTATCTAATCAGAAGAATTGGGAAGTAAAGCCGGATTTTGTGTTTAAAGACCTTCTGGCTGCCGCGAAATTTCTAACAAATAATTAATTAAAGAATTGTTTTGTATCTTAAATAACTACAAATAGTTACATAGACTGTCTACTGATATGAGGGTGTTGATTACTTATGCTTCGGCGGGAGCCGGGCACCGCAGGGCGGCTGAAGCAATATACGGGTATTTAAAAAACAACCGCAATGACCTTGCGGTTGAGTTGGTCGATATCCTGCCTTTTGCCGAAGGGTTCTTTCGTTTTTGCTATAATTCTGGCTATCCGTTCTTAGTGCATTATGCGGTATGGCTTTGGGGATTTTTTTTCTGGCTGACCGAATTCAGGCTGAGCCGCTGGCTTAGCCGTAAATTATCCTTAATCGTAAATTATCTTGGCTGCCGGAGGTTCGTTAGTTATTTAATCAAAGAAGATTTTGATTTTATTATTTCCACGCATTTTCTTAATTCAGAGCTTGCCGCAAACTTAAAACTAAGAAATAAAATCCGGGCAAAGCTGGTTACGGTAATTACGGATTTCGGAGTGCACCCGTTTTGGGCTTGTCGAGGCACGGATCTTTATATTGCCGCTTCAGGCTCAACCAGGGATATATTATTAAAGATGGGGGTTCCGGCTGACAGGATTCAAGCTTCCGGTATTCCTGTCAGTCTCAGTTTTGCTAAAACTCAAGACAGGGCCCAGTTAGCGCAAAAATTCGGGATAAATGTAAAAAGTTTTACAGTCTTGCTGATGACCGGCTCATTCGGTTCAGGGCCGCTTGAAGAGATCGCCGAGAGTTTATGCGCTCAGGCGCAGGTGCTGGTAGTCTGCGCGAAGAATAAAAAACTTTTTAGCCGCCTGCAAAAGCGAAAATTACAGAATGTGAAAGTTTTCGGGTTCGTGGATAACGCCGAAGAGCTTATGGGTGTAAGCGATGTTATAATTACCAAACCCGGAGGCTCAAGTATCGCGGAGTTCCTGGATATGGGGTTATTCCCGATATTTATCTCGGCTATACCCGGACAGGAGCAGGAGAATATCAGGGTTTTGTCAGGTTATGGAGTGGGCCGGGCGCCAAAAAATATCAGGCAGATTAAAGAGTTGGTTGTTGAGTTAAAGAATGACCCGCAGAGACTGGAGAGCTTAAAAAATAATATCGCCCAAGCTGCCAAGCCGTTTGCCTGCCAGGAGATAGCCAGTGTTATACGCTAAGGTCGTCTTAGGCCTGCCTGTTGACGGGCCGTTTGATTATTTAGTCCCGCGGGATTTAGAAAATAAGATTTCTATAGGGATAAGGGTATGGGTATATTTCCGCAACAAAAAAGAAGTAGCCTACGTAACCGGCTTAAGCAATAAAACCAAGATCAAGAAAATAAAAGAAATTTCCTCGCTTATCGATACAGCGGCTGTTTTGGATGAAAAGATGCTGTTGTTGACCAAGAGGCTGTCCGAATATTACTGTTGTTCGTGGGGAGAGGCAATTGAGGCGGCGCTTCCGGATGAATTAAGGAAAGGCAAGGAGATCGGCCTCGCCCCTTTGGGCTCGGCATTCCCTCGGGAATTTCGCCCTCGGTCGCTTCTATCTCCCGATGGGCCTGGCAATGAGGTGCTTTTTGTCCAGGGGGTTGAGCGGATGCCGGTTTATTTAAGGCAGATTAAAGAAGCCTTGGCTCTTAAGCGCTCGGCGATAGTTTTGTTTAGCGATATCCCGGAGGCGCAAAGGGTCAAGGAGTTAATTGAGAAAGATTCAGGCGCGGAGGTTTTTCTGGCATTCCGCAAGCAACCGGATGAGCTTAAGAGCTGGGAGAAGATCAGGCAGGCGCAGTGCTGCGTTGTTGTCGGGACGCGTTCAAATATTTTTTCTCCGGTAAATAACCTGGGCTTAATTATAATTGACCAGGAGCAGGCGCAGGTCTATAAACAGGAGCAGGCGCCGCATTATCATGCCAGGCAAGCCGCGTTAATGCGCGGGGAGATTTGCGCCGCAAAGGTTGTTTTGGGCGGACATATTCCTTCTCTTGAGAGTTTTTATCTCGCGCAAGAGGATAAGCTTAAATTTGAAGTTATCCCGGATAGGGCCGTTTATCCTGAAGTCAAGGTCATCGATGCCCGCCGGCTTTCATACGCGGATAGAAAAAGCAAACTCATATTCTCAAAATTTCTGTCGGATGCGATTTATGCGACCTTGAGCGAGAAGGGAAAGGTCTTGTTGTTTATCGAACGCAAGGGTTTTGCCACCAGCGCCGCCTGCCATAATTGCGGAGCGGCTTTAAAATGCCCGCGCTGCAATATCAACCTGGTATTCCATTTTGATGAAGATAAATTAAAATGCCATCATTGCAACTTTAAGATGGATGTGCCTAATATTTGCCCGAGCTGCAATACCGGCTACATTAAATATTCCGGGATAGGCACGGAAAAGGTGGAGAGTGAATTGGCCAAGATTTTCCCGCAGGCGCGTATGGATGTAGATATTTTTGTTGCTACCAGTTCAGTAATTAAGCAGAAGGATTTGAAGTTTGATTTGATAGGGGTAATGGCGATAGATAATTCGCTTAACCGGGTGGATTTCCGCGCTTCGGAAAAAACTTTTGACTTGCTTATGGGGCTGGCCAGCCTGACTTCCAAGAAAATGATTATTCAAAGCGTCAATGTTAACCATCATTGTTTTCAGGCTATAATCAAGAATGACCCGCAGCTTTTTTTGCAGGAAGAGCTGAAACAGCGCAAACAGTTAAACCTGGCGCCTTATAAACATATGCTCTTGATAAAACTCAGGGGAATAAACCTGGAGAAGGTTAAAGAATCCGCCCATGATTTATTTGAAAGGTTAAGCCTGATTAAAACTTCCAGTATAAAGATGCTCTCGCTTAATCCCGGACAGCCTGCTAAATTGCGCGGAAATTTTTATTACCAGATATTAATGCGCGCATCCAGCCCGGAGAAGGCGAGCCATTTCCTAAAATTACATTTAAAAGAAGGCCATTTTTCAGGTATAATAGTGACGGTTGATGTTGACCCTGTTTAGTTATATATAAGGTAGAGGCAAAAAAATGAAGATTGTATTTTTTGGAAGCGCGCATTTCGCGGTCCCCGCGCTGGAAGCTTTGATTAAAAGCGGCCATGAGTTGGTTTGCGTGGTTACCCAGCCGGATAAGAAGAAGGGCAGGCATTTGCGTGTTACCGGAACTGACGTAAAAAGCACGGCTGTTTCGGCAGGGCTTAAAACATTCCAGCCGGAAAATATCAAAGCTAAGGCAAGTGTGGAATTCTTAAAAAGCCTGGATGTCGACCTTTTTGTCATTGTGGCTTATGGTCAGGTGTTTTCACAGGAGGTCCTGGATATTCCGAAGATCATGCCGGTTAATATCCACGCGTCGCTGCTGCCGCGGTACCGCGGGGCAGCTCCTATTAATTGGGCGATAATCAACGCGGAGAAGAAGACCGGAATTAGTATTATATATGTGAGCCTTAAGGTAGATTCAGGACCGGTTATACTGCAGAAGGAAATAAAAATTGAAGATAGCGATAGCGCGATAAGT
The DNA here is from genome assembly GCA_041648875.1 of Candidatus Omnitrophota bacterium. GTDB lineage: Bacteria > Omnitrophota > Gorgyraeia > Gygaellales > Profunditerraquicolaceae > UBA6249. The sequence goes on along the minus strand of JBAZOE010000031.1, from coordinate 3,269 downwards.
CTTGAGGAAAAGCTACGAAATTTAGGGGCTGAGTTATTGACGGAGGCCCTTAGAATGATTGACAGCAGGAGCTACCGACTGTTAGAGCAGGATGAAGATAAGGTAATCCTTGCGCCAAAACTTAAGAAAGAAGACGGTTTGATTGATTGGAGCGCCGCCGCGGCAGATATCCATAATCAGATAAGGGGGGTCTTGCCGTGGCCGGGGGCTTTTACCTGTTACCGCGGCAAAATCCTTAAAATATTCCAGGCGGAGGTTTTACCGATATTCCCAAATCATAAGCCTGTGCCCGGAGAGGTGGTCAGGGCGGATAAGCATGAGATTGTCGTAGCTTGCGGCAGGGGGTACTTAAACCTTAAGGAATTACAGCTGGAAGCAGGCAGGCGTATGTCCGGGCAGCATTTTATCATAGGACATAAGCTTAAGGTTGGGGATATATTAGTGTGAGATTGTAGGGATACAAACTTGTTGTAAATTAAGGAAGTTCTGTTATAATTTATTTCTATGCCAGAATTAAGAAAAGATCCGATTATAGGTAGGTGGGTAATTATTGCCACTGAACGCGCCCGCAGGCCTGACCAGTTTGAAGGCCATAAAGAGCAGGACGACCATAGCGCCTGTCCATTCTGCGAAGGCAGGGAAGCTAATACTCCTCCGGAGATTTACGCTATCCGGCCGCATAATTCTACGCGCAACGGGCCGGGCTGGGATTTACGCGTTGTCCCCAGCATCGCGCCTTTTTTAAGGGTTGAAGGGGATTTGGACCGGCGCGGTAACGGTTTATATGACGTGATGAACGGCCTGGGAGCTCATGAAGTGGTGATTGAGACTAACCAGCATATCGCTAATATGGCGGATTTAAGCGAAGAGCAGATTACCAAGGTGCTTAATTGTTATTCCGATAGAATAATTGATTTAGAGAAGGACAATAGGCTTAAGTATGTTTTGGTGTTTAAGAATTACGGCAAAGGTTCCGGAGGAGGCGCGATCAGGCATTCCCGTTCGCAGTTGATCGCTACTCCCGTTAACCCCAAGCGTGTAAAAGAAGAGTTGGCCGGCTCACGGCAGTATTATGAATATCATGAGCGCTGCGTATTTTGCGATTTGATAAAACAGGAGTTAGCGCAGAAAGAACGCATAATCGCCGAGTTTGACGGTTTTGTAGCGATAGCCCCGTTTGCGGCGCGTTTTCCTTTTGAGACCTGGATCTTGCCGAAAAAACATTGTTGTGATTATACCTGTTTGGACGCAGATTCCAGAAGGCACCTGGCCCATGTGCTTAAGACCGTACTTTCAAAATTAAAGACAGGGTTAAATGACCCGGATTATAATTACATAATCCATACGGCGCCATTTCGCAGGCAGAAAATAGGTTATTGGAAAACTATTGACCAGGATTATCATTGGCATATTGAAATTATGCCTCGGCTGTCCAAGGTCGCCGGATTTGAGTGGGGCACGGGTTTTTATATTTGTCCGCTGCCTCCCGAAGAGACAGCTAAATTTTTAAGAGAGGTAAAAGTTTAAGATGGCAGAATTAAGAAGGGATCCGGTTGTAAGCCGATGGGTGATCGTGGATACGGAACATCCGAGCAAGCCGGAGGATTTTGAATATGAGCAGTATATTCCCGCAGGCGGTTTATGCCCGTTTTGTTACGGCAATGAGTTTATGACTCCTCCTGAAATAAGCTGTTTTCGCGACCCCTCTACCGGAGCAAACACTCCGGGTTGGCAGGTGCGCGTGGTGGCGAATAAATTTCCCGCTTTGCAGATTGAAGGTGAGCTGGACCGCCGGGGTTTGGGTATTTATGATATGTCAAACGGCATAGGCGCGCATGAAGTTTTAGTGGAAAGCCCGTATCATAATAAAGATATCCCTGAGCTTTTGAATGGGGAGATTGAAAGTTATCTGAAGATGTGCTGCGTGCGCGCGGCGGATTTAAAAAGAGACAGCCGCTTTAAATATATAATGGTGTTCCGCAATTACGGGCCGGCCGCGGGAGCTTCTTTGGAACATCCGCATACGCAGTTAGTAGCTCTTCCTATGGTGCCGAAGAACGCACTTGAGGAGATACATGGGTCGCGCGATTATTATAATTACCGCGAGCGTTGCATATTTTGCGATATAATCCGACAAGAGGTTTCCGATAAGGCCAGGGTAATTTTAGAGAATAAGTATTTTATTTCTTTCTGCCCGTTTGTTTCGCGGTTTCCTTTTGAGATCATGATTATGCCTAAGCAGCATAGCGGTTATTTCTGCCATATGTCAGGGGATGAAATTTCCGCTTTAGCGCAAATCATGAAGGATACATTAGGAAAATTAAAAAAAGTATTTGAAAATTTGTCATATAATTATATAATTCATTCTGCACCTATTAATGGTGAGGCTGACGTTGAGTATTATCATTGGCATATCGAAATTATGCCTAAGCTGACGCAAGTAGCAGGTTTTGAGTGGGGGACTGGTTTTTACCTTGATCCAACCTCGCCTGAATTAGCCGCGCAGTATCTAAAAGCCGTAAAAGAATAAACAAAATATAGGGTAGATAGCAGACAGTAGTTAGTAGATAGGGGTAAAGGGAGAAACCTAAAACTTATAAGAGGAGGTTCAAAATGGCAGTTAAAGTTGGTATCAACGGGTTTGGCAGGATCGGCCGTTTAGTGGCCCGGGCAATTTTGGAAAAAAACAGCAAAGATATCGAGCTTGTGGCAATCAATGATTTGACCGATGCCAAAAGCAACGCATATCTTTTTAAATACGATTCCGTGCATGGGCGTTTTAACGGGGATGTTAAAGCCACCGCCGATGACGTAATCTCCGTAAACGGAAAAGAGATCAAGGTCTTGAAGAAAATGGATCCGGCGGAACTGCCCTGGAAAGATTTAGGGGTAGAGATTGTGATTGAGTCTACCGGATTATTCACGATTAAAAAAGACGGAGTGAATAAAAAAGGCAAGGCGGTCAAGGGCGCGGAAAATCATATCACCAAAGGCGGCGCTAAGAAAGTTATAATTTCGGCTCCCGCTGAAGGCGAGGATATAACTATTGTCCTGGGTGTCAATGAATCAAAGTATGATCCGAAGAATCATCATGTAATTTCCAACGCCTCTTGTACTACCAACTGCCTTGCTCCGGTAGCCAAAGTTATGAATGATAACTGGGGTATTGTGAAGGGGCTGATGACGACAATCCATTCTTATACTAATGACCAGAAGCTGCAGGATATGGCGCACTCGGATTTACGCCGCTCGAGGGCCGCGGCGGTTTC
>JBAZOE010000030.1:0-11973 GCA_041648875.1 Candidatus Omnitrophota bacterium | reverse complement strand
GGAAACCAGGGTTTTACGCAGCGTATCAATCATTAAGTTAAAGGAATCCGCCAGATCCTCGAGCTCATCCCCGCTTCTTATATTTAAGTAGTAACTAAGGTTGCCTTTGGCGATTTCACGCATCCCCTTGCGCATCTTTTCGATAGGCTGTATCAATAACCGGAAAAATAAGAAACTGAAGTATATTGACAAAATCACCAATACCCCGAACAGCACTATGGAATACAACAGGAGGACAAACTCCTGGCCTACAAATACCTCTTTAGCGTCCTGCTCAACGGAAGCAGTCCATTTTACTCCCTGTTTTAATAAAACTTCACTAGGAATAACCCCCCATGAAATTAAAAAAGTGCTGCCCGAATCATGAGAAACATAGGAAGCTGACTGAAAAACTTTCCTTGATTGCATTTCTTTAATAACCTTCCATTCGGGCAAAATTAAATCTTTATCTATTTTAGTAAGCCCATGCCCGCTTTGACATATAAGTTTTCCATGATTATCAAACAAAAAAGCCCGGCCGGTGGAACCTATTTCAAATTTAGAGACCACTTCAAAAAATTTCAAGGTGTTATAAACTGCTTTACAAACGCCGATTACCTCTAAATCCCTGCCATAGACCGGAACCGAGATGGTAATCGACCAGCTGTTGCTGGAATCGTCAAACTCCATGTCGCCGACAAAAACATTGCCTTTGCCGGCGGCAAATGTTTTTTGCCACCATTCTTCATCCGCCTGGTAGAAATCACTTGTCTTCTGCGAAGCCACAACCAACCCGCCGTATCTATCGGTAAAGAATATCTCGGCAATATTACCTGTCATAACAATCTTCTTAAGGCGCAGGCTAAGTTGGGTATTAATATATTTCTCCACTGTGGGGCTATCAGAGGATAACTGCTGCCATTCCTTATCCTTTCTTGCGAAATATTCCGGCATATCCTTAACAGGAATCGCCGAATACTTAAGGTTGGCATCCGCGATAACCGCCCCCCAGATACTCGGGCTTTCCACATTGCTTTCTAATTTCTTAACCTCAGACTCAATCATTTCCCCAACGGAATTAGCCATCAATTGCACTATGGACTGCTGATTGCTGAAAATAATCTTCCGCAGCATAAATACCCCTGATAAATACTGCATTAGCACGCTGGTTCCAAGCAGGATCAAGGTGAACAATACTACAAAGAACAAAAATTTGCGCCTGATGCCTCCGATCAGGCGCGCTCTTGTTTTATGTTTATAAAAAACCCCGGCCACGCCAAAAGCTCCGGCGGCCATAAGGATAGCGCACAACATCCTGATAATCTGCACGGGAAAACCGAATATACTGATAAAACTTTCGTAGTTTATCAATGATGCCGGGAAAAAACCTGCTTTTGATACAATAAACCCTGAAGAAACGGCATATACGGCGCTGGCAAAGATAAAAACTACCGCGCTTAATAAAACAAACCTCGGCAATGCTTTTTTATATAAAACCAGGCGGCTGATCATGTCGATTATGACAAGGATTATTCCCGGTAAACAAATAAAATAACGCGCCATTATACCGGCAGCCGCTTCACCTTTACCTGTAAAGTAAGTTAAAGCCCACGGTAATAAACAAACAACCGGCAAGAATATAAGCCATTTGTGTCCAGGATGCCGCTCAAGAATATTAAGCGCTCCGAATAATACTATAAAAGCAAAAGAAACCGGCAAAAGTATTGTGCCGGTAATGGTAAGTATCCTGGCGTCAAACGGCCCTCCGGCCTGAATAAACATATCAACCCATTCGCTGATTCCATGGATAAGCCCGAATACCGCAAGCGCCCAAAAGTTCTTTAAGATACCAAGGAGATCCTCATTTTTAGGGATAGCCAAGAGAATCAGCCCCATCAGGATAAATACAAGACCATAAAGAAATAATACCGCTGTCATTTAATTTTTCCCAATTTCTGCTCAAGCTCTTTTATCTGTCTCTTCAGCTCCAAAATACGCTCTTCCCTGCCGACAGAAGCTTTGTAAAAAACTTCCAGCTCATGCAGGTCCTTCTTTAACTTTTGCTCTGCCTGCTTAAGCTCGGTAATATCACGGCCATAAAGATTGGCGTAACCGGATTCGATAATCGGGGCGACATAGAAAGAATATACATGATCACCATGTTCGAGATCGCATTGCTGCTCTAAACCATTCGCTAACGCCTTAATGACCAAATCGCCCAACATAGATGGAACTAATTGACCAATTTGCAGGTGCCAGTTCGTCAGGCGCCTTAAACCTGCCTGATTGACAAAAAGCAACTTTCCATCTCTATCAATGCGCAAGACCGGGCTGGGATCTTCAGTTGTAAATTTCGCCAGGCTTTTAATCTCATCTTCCGCCTTTTTACGTTTTGTAATATTGGAATAAATCGATACCACGAGCCCGGAAGACAGCTTTAATACATAATTCTCAGTCCAGTGCTCTATTCGTTTATCTTCATAAAGGATACCCGGAAGGTATTCCGATACGCCTGTACGCCAGACCCGGGACAAAACATCGAAAAGGCCGATCTCTTCCACTGCGGGAAATACTTCAGTAACTTTTTTACCGATAATATCTTCCCGTTTAATATGAGATATTTCTTCTCCTTTTTTATTAAGGTTAACAAATACAAAGTCTCTTCCCCCTTCAATCTCCCTAAAAATAGCCACTCCGTCTGTCAAGTTTTCAAATAACTGTTGGAAACCTTCCTCACTGCGCTGCAACGCCGCTTTGGATACCGCAAGCTGTATCCTCTCTTGCTCTCCCCTATGTCGCATGAACAAAAATGTTCCTAATATGATACAAACTAATAAGGTAACAACCAAAGGGGGAAGAGAATGATAAATAATTAGCGCCGTCCAGTTACCCGCGGCAATATCCATGCCAAGCACAGCAATGACCTTGCCGGTTTCCGGGTTAATAACCGGAACTAAAGCGCTTATCCAGGTACCCCAACGGTCGGATACAGGACCTTCAACAGCCTCTTTTCCTGTTAAAAAAACATTCAATATTCCCGGAGATATTTCGGTATAGACCTGACCGGGAGGAGAATAATCTTCAGAATCCTGCGGCTCGGAATCCACAAAAAAGAAAACTTCGCCGTTAGCCCACCGCCCCATTAAATAAGTGAAACGGTAATTGGGGTGGGCGGAGCGCGCCGAAGCTAATTGTTCCTTAAGGCGTTGATAATCCGGAGAATTAAGATCAGCTTCAGAACCGCTTAAGCTTAAAACACGTCTTACATTAACAGCCTTCTCCAATATTCTCGCCTGAGCAACAAATTCCTCACGCGCGCGCTTATCTTCCAAATGGATAGCAATAGCGGTAAACACTATCCCCGCGATCAAAATAGTTAAAACTAAAGTTAGCAAGATTTTCTTACCCTGATCACTATTTTTCATAATATATATACCCTCAAAAAATAAAAACCCAAGCCATCTTGCGCTTCAGACACAAAATGCTTGAGTGTAAAAACTAACCATCTTCACCCCATTTTGAGCAGTTATTATTGCTTACCAATATACCATATACCCCATACTAATCAAGACGTTTTATATATCTCTTTATATACCTTGAGGTTATAAAACAATTACTTTTTATTAAACTGAAGGATTTGTTTTGTAACCTAAGCAGTATAAGTTAGTTACATAAAGCGTCTTTCTTCCATACTTCTAAGAAAGCTCCGGCCATTAGAGATCGCGCCGAAACCAATTTTGCGTTCGTAAACAAAACTTCACCAACATCAGCATAACCGGCACTTCGATCAACACGCCTACAACTGTCGCCAGCGCCGCTGCCGATGAAATCCCGAAAAGCATAGTCGCTGTAGCAATAGCAACTTCAAAATGATTGCTTGCCCCAACCATTGCCGAAGGAGCCGCGTCTTCATATTTTAACCGCATTTTCATTGCCATCCAATATGTAACAGCGAATATCAGGCATGTCTGGATAAAAAGCGGGATAGCTATCCACAAGATCGTTAACGGCTGCGCAAGAATGACCTCCCCTTTAAATGAAAACAGAAGCACAAGAGTAAATAGAAGCGCGATAATTGAAACGGGGCTCAATGTATGGAGGAATTTTTCATTAAACCACTTTATACCCTTATATGATACAATCCATTTCCGCGAGAAATATCCTGCCACAAGCGGTAATGCCACATATATAACAATTGATAACAACAACGCCTGCCAGGGTACCGGCATCCGTCCAACACCCAGAAGGAATCCCCCTAAGAGCCCGTAAAGCAAAAGCATGGTCAGAGAGTTTATGGCAACCATGACTAATGTATGCCCATCATTACCTTTAGCTAAAAATCCCCAGACCAGAACCATCGCTGTGCAGGGGGCAATCCCAAGCAAGATGCATCCGGCAAAATAACTGCGCCAAAGAGGCACCTGGAGCATTTTTAAACCTTCATGCATTACCACCGTTCCTGAGCCGTGTATCGAACCCATCAACCAGTCAGCTCCGGGAGGAAGCTTGACAAAATCCACCGCCCCTGCTCCAATTAATCCCTTAAACACAATTCCCAGAAAAAAATAAGCTATGGCATACATGGTAAAAGGTTTTACTGCCCAGTTCACAAAAAGTGTCAGCCATACAGGCTTAGGAGATTTCCCCGCTTTTATGACTTCAGCAAAATCGATCTTTACCATTATGGGATACATCATGAAAAACAAACAAATCGCAATCGGTATTGAAACCACCGGAGCCCCGTTTACATAAATAGCCATGCCATCAAGAAATCTTGCCGCTCCCGGAGCAGTTTTGCCGATCAATATACCTAACGCAATACATATAAAAACCCACAACGTAAGATATTTATCAAAAAAATTCAAGCCTCTTTCCTGACAAGCGACTTTCTTCATACCATTTTCCTCATTAAAATAATTTAAGAATATAAACTTGAGTATAATACAGCCCCACTAAGATAAATATGGCTCCGGTAATCTTACGAGTATAGTATTCAAGTTGGGTAATTTTATGAAACCAGCGGCTCAAAGAAGTTACGCCCAAAGCAAGAGCGACAGCAAATATAAAAACCGGCAGGCCTGTGCCAATTCCGTAAATGAACGGCAAAACGATACCGTTTTTGCTGCTAATCGCCAAAGGAATCAGGCTGCCAAAGAATAACGCCGCCGAAATCGGGCAAAACGCCAGAGCAAAAATAAAACCCAGCAAAAAGGCGCCCGGAGCTCCTGACTCCGCAAGTTTATTGCGATGCTTCTGTGAAAGCGGCGCTGCCGGCAGGCGGATAGTAATTATTTCTAATAAAATAAGCCCGGTAATAATTAAAACCGGACCCAAGGCCTTACCCATGTATTTCTGTAGAAATTGGGCAATTTGAGGAACGCTTAATAAGGAATTAATAATAATCCATCCCAGAACAGCATATGAAAACATGCGCCCAAGCGTATACGCCAACCCTGAAATAAACACCAGCGCCGGATGCGCTATTTTCTTAGAGAGAAACGAAATGGCAGCCACGTTACTGGCCAAAGGGCACGGGCTAATAGATGTCAGAATCCCCAGCCACAATGCTGATGCAAAGCCGATAAATATCTCTATCATTGAACTTCCTTCAATAAATCTGCAACCCCGCTCTTAACGTAATCAATAAATCTCTGTTTATCACCGACATACTCCCAAATCTTATCCATGTTCTTCCATTTAATTTCTTTGCCGTCTTTAACTAAAGACAAAATAAGCGATTTTGTGTAAAGCTGGTAATCGCTCCCATAATGCTCATTGCCTTTATCTTCTACGTTTACAACCTTAAACTCCAGCTTTCTTGACGCAAGAGCATCCTTAAAGTTAGTTTCTATCGCTTCCTTTGAATACTGCTCCAACTTATGGCAGGTAGGACACCGCATTTGCCCATGAAAATAATAAGCAACCACATGCGCACCTTTTGCATCCTCTGACGCTTGAACGAGCGGTGAAAGAATTATACCGATACTACTTAGGGCAGCAACCGATAAAAGGATAAAAAATAACTTCTTCAATTTTCCTCCCTATTTTGAAATAATCTTTTTAATCTCATCTTTGCTTAATACCTTACCTGCCGATACAACGGTACCGTCAATAGCTAACGCCGGAGTCATCATCACGCCGTATTCGGTAATTTTAACAATATCCGTCACCTTAGAGATCTCGGCGACAATGTTCAGCTCTTTTAAAGCAGCCTCTGCATTAGCCGTTAATTGTTTACACTTTGGACAGCCCACTCCTAAGATTTCAATTTTCATTTTCGCCTCCGGTATTTTATCTTTTTACAGCAGAAACTTTTATACTAACCACAGCGTCTTGGGCACCTTTTAGGTTATCAAACATGGCATCCACCGGATAACTCGATTCGCTCACTACCTTTATGTCTTGAAATCCTGCCTGCTCGATAAAACGCAGGTATTTGTCCTTTTTAATCGCTCCGGCAAGGCACCCCACGTATGCTTCAACCGAATCTTTAATCTCTTTCGATAGGTCTTTAACAAGCACTAAATCTGAAACCATCAACCTGCCACCGGATTTTAATACCCTATGCGCTTCTTTAAACACCGCCTTTTTATCAGGTGAAAGATTAATAACACAATTGGAAATAATGACATCGATTGAGCTATCTTCGACAGGAAGCTCCTCTATTTCGCCGGAACGAAATTCAACGTTCTTATATCCCCCTTTTTCAACATTATCCATTGCCTTCTTTAACATCTCAGGAGTCATATCAACCCCGATAACCCGGCCTGTCTTACCGACACGCCCAGCTGCAAGAAACGCGTCAAATCCCGCTCCACTTCCCAAATCTAGCACAATGTCACCTTCTTTCAGCCAGGCAAGGGCTACCGGGTTACCGCATCCAAATCCTAAGTTTGCGCCTACAGGAACAGCGTTCATTTCCGCATCGCTATAGCCTACTGCCTTACTTATGGTTTTAGCTTGAGACCTACCTCCACAGCAAGAATTTGCAGAACAGCATGAAGTTTTCTGTGCCACTGCTTTAGCATAGCCTTCCCTAACAATCTTTTTTATTTCATTCGCTTTTCTTTTCATATCTTAAGCCTTAATCAAACTAACACCCTTACACGAATTAAACTCAATCTGCAAAGTTACATGCGTAATAGCAAAATGCTCTTTAAGCGCTTCTTCAACTTGTTTTACTAAAATACACGTTTCGCTAACCGGCATGTCGCGTGATACATTAATATGCGCTTCAAAATGGATATCCCGTTCGGTTACCGCCCACAGGTGCGCGTGATGGGTGTCTTTTATTCCGTCAATACCTTCTATCCGCGCCTGAATTTCCCTCAAATTTATTCCCCTTGGGACATACTGCATAAGGATGTGGATACTTTCTTCGATAATCCTGTATCCTTCTTTCAATACATAAATAGCGATAAGAATTGTCAATACCGGGTCGATCCAATACGCCCCGGATATAAAAATCACACAGGCGCCGATAATCACCGCGAGAGAAGAAAGAAAGTCGGAAAAAAGGTGCACATAGGCGGCCCTGACGTTTAAATCTTCATGCGCATGCGCCTTAAGAAGAAATACCGAGATAATATTCGCGGCCAAGCCAACCGAAGCAACAAACAACATAAGCAGGCTATTTACAGGATGCGGATGAAAAAACCTGGAGAAAGCCTCTTTAAAGAGGAATATCGAAACCATTACCAGCGCGCAAGCATTAAATAATGCCGCCAAAATCTCGGCGCGCTTATATCCGAAAGTCTGGGCTTCGGTGTTTTTACGCCTGGAAAGCCTAACCGCAAAAAAGCTGATAACTAAAGCCACGGTATCGCTTAAATTATGCAACGCGTCAGAAATAAGCGAAAGGCTTCCCGAAAAGATACCGCCGATAATCTGCGCTACGGTCGTGGCAAAATTAAGCCCCGCGGAAATAATTAACCGGCTTTCTTTATTATTTTCTTTATACGGATACATTATTCCCCCTGCCTACTTCACTATCACCCCAAAAATCATTCCTGTTATAGTAGCCATAATTACTACCAAACCTACATACACAACGGTCTTTTTAGCTCCTATAACACTGCGTAATACGAGCATGCTCGGCAAGCTCAAGGCAGGCCCGGCCAAAAGTAACGCCAGGGCGGGCCCTTTGCCCATGCCGGAACCGATAAGCCCCTGCAATATGGGCACCTCGGTAAGCGTGGCGAAATACATGAACGCCGCGACTATCGAAGAAAAGAAATTCGCCCGCAAAGAATTCCCGCCGACCAGAGCCTCCACAAACCTTGAAGGAATAACTCCTTCGTGGCCTACCCTTCCCAATAGAAATCCCGACATCAGCACCCCGCCTAAAAGAAGCGGAAGTATTTGCAGCGCAAAGCCCCAGGTAGCGCCAGTCCATTCTTTTAATTCATCCTTTTTGAACCACCTAAAAAGGCTGAATCCTAAAACTATTAAGAAAAATCCTGTAATCCACCATTTGGAAGCATAGATTAAACTCCAAATCCCCCTATTTCCTTCTAAAGGCTTACCCCAGTTTACAAAAACAAGTATGGCGACCATAGAAAGAAAATATATCATATCTTTCCATAGTGGCCGAGTTACTTTAACCTCACCTAATTGTAGATCTCCGTTCGCATGGCGAGCGCGCTCCTCCTTAAGAAAGATTAAATGCATAAGCAATCCAATAACAATACTAAAAATCACCGCGCCTATGGCTCTGGCTAGCCCCAGTTGCCAACCAAGGATGCGCGCCGTTAAAATAATAGCCAAAACATTAATAGCAGGCCCTGAATACAGAAAAGCTATCGCAGGGCCAAGCCCGGCGCCTCTTTTATAAATCCCGGAAAAAAGCGGCAGGACCGTACATGAACAGACAGCAAGGATGGTCCCCGAAACTGACGCCACGCTGTATGAAAGAAACTTATTTGCCTTGGCGCCGAAATATTTCATTACCGATGCCTGGCTGACAAACACCGAGATAGCCCCGGCTATAAAGAATGCCGGGATAAGACATAATAAAACATGTTCACGGGCATACCATTTAACTAAGGCCAGGGCTTCAAAAACAGCATTGGAAAACCGCAGGTTTTCTACCGGCAGGTAAAAACAAGCAAGAAATGCGGCTAAAATATATAAAAACTTTTTTCGATCATTCATTATTTATTCCTTCCTCCGACTTTACAGCAACCGCCTTCAATCCGGATCGCTTTAATATTAACCAACCCATCAGCGATCTTTCTTTGGGCTGAGGTTAAAATCCGGGAGAATGTCGGACGAGAGATCCTCATGAGCTTTGCCGCATCAATCTGTTGCAGGCCTTCAAGGCAGGCAAGGCGCACAGCCTCAAACTCATCCAACGACAAATATACGCCCCCTACTTTATTGAGCGGCTTACACAAAGGCTTAAAACAGCGTTCACCGGGAACACACTTAACCCATCTGGTCTTTTTAGGCCTCAAATTCAGCTCCTTTAGTTATGAACATATGTTCATAATAAGTTTAGCATATTTTTCAGCCGTGTCAATAAAAAATTACGTAATTGTTTGGGAGCTTTAAGACAGCGGCGATGCCTTCGTAATGCATTGAGGTTCATTACCTGGTGGCCGATCCTATTTGCGCAAAAACATTAATAGCGCCTGTATAATATCCAGCGGACTTGGCGGACAACCCGGGATATGCAGGGCTGTCGGCAATATATTCTTTACTGCCCCTTCAATATAATAAGAACCCTTAAACGGCCCGCCGTCTAAGGCACAGTCTCCGCAAGTAATCACAAACTTAGCTTCAGGCATAGAGTCGTAAGTCTTTTTTAAAGCGATAAGCATATTCTTAGATACCGGACCGGTAACCAAAAGCGCGTCGGCATGGCGCGGTGAAGCTACGAAACTTACCCCAAATCTTTGCAAATCGTAAATCGGGTTGTTCGCGGAGATTATTTCGGATTCGCATGCTCCGCAAGAGCCAGAATCCAGGTAACGGATATGCAAAGACCTGCTGAATTTCTTTTGAATCAACGATTTTAATTCCAGCCCCAGCGGCTCAATCTTTCCGGTTAGCCCGGGTTCAATATGCCGGCTCAACAGGCCTTTTAATATTCTATTTCTTAATATTTGCAGCATAATTTAAAGGTCTCCTCCTGAATATGACAGGCCAAAACTTTTATTGCAAAGCGGAAAATCCGGGATGATATTTCCTAATACCGCATAAGATAACCCCTGCCAATTCAAAAAAGAGGGATCAACTATCTTACATCTCCGGATTAAGCCTGCCGCATCAGTCGCAAGCCAGTATAAAACCGGCCCCCTCCATCCTTCCACGTAGCCTAACGCGCTGCCTCCCTTTAACTCCGGATGGATATTAATCTGCCGGCCTTCTGCAAGCTTTCCCGTAAATTCTTCGACCAAACGGCTGGATTCTTTAAATTCAGCGATCCTTACCTTTAATCTGGCCAATACATCCCCGGATTCCTCTGTTGCTATCTTAAACTTTGCTTCTTTATAAACCGCGCTAAATGCCGGGAAATACTCTCTTAAATCCGCAGGAACCCCTGACGAACGCGCAATCAAGCCAACCACCCCTAAGCCTTCGGCGGTCTTACGCCGCAGGGCACCCGTAGTATCTACCCTGTCCATAAAAGAAACACTGGAATACAATATATTAACCAGTTCATTAAAATCATGTTTTATACCCTTAAAAGAATCAAGGAGCATCTTTTTTTTAGGTTCATCCAGATCTTTCACAACCCCACCTACAGTATTCACCTGCTTAAGATACCTGCTTGCGGCAAGCTTATCATTTAACTGCAGTATTGCTTCTTTAATAACTGAAGCATATGCGGATGGGAAACTAAAACCCACATCAAGCGCCATTGCCCCTATATCATTTACATGATTATACATACGCTCAAGCTCTAAAAAAATAGCCCTTAAATAAACAGCCTGCTTTGGGATCAATACTCCTGAAATTTTCTCTACTGCCTGCGCAAACGCCAGGCTGTGCGCAAAACTCGCATCCCCTGATACGCATTCTGCCAAGCGCAGCGCCTCAAAACAATTCCTCCCCTCAAAAAGTTTTTCAACCCCCCTATGGGCAAAGCCAAGCCTGGTTTCCAAATTAATAATCGGCTCTCCCGCCACGCTAAAACGAAAATGCCCGGGTCCTATAATTCCGGCATGTACCGGGCCGACCGGAACCTCAAAGACACCGGTGCCTTCTACCTTGTTGAATTTATAATCGCTTAAATTCCCGGCTTGTATTTGCCGGAAATCTTTACGCAACGGATAATTCCCCTTTGGGTAGACTTCATCATGCAGTCTTAGCCGCCTTAAATCAGGGCTGCCTTTTGGCTCAATACCGAACATCTCCCAAATCTCTCTTTCAAAAAGGCTGGCTGAGTGTATATTCTTAGCCAGAGAATCAAAATAAAGCGCATCTTCAGACACGTCCATACTTACAATAACCCATTGGCTCTTTTTTAAATTCACAAACGCGCAATTAACCACGAATTTAGCCGTATCCTTGCGTTCATCGGAGGCAAAAAGAACCGCTACGGGGGAAGAAAGCCCCTTATGCAGCGCCAGACATGTATCTTTAAAAAACTGCCGGGCTACCTTAACGCGTATTTCATCCGGATAAGGCAGCGCAACAGAAAGCGCTTCAAAAGCCGGAAATATATTTTTTATCCCTGCAACAACCTCTGGGCAAACCATAATAAATCCTTTTTTATAAATGGTAACACTATACCTAAAACGCAAATCAGGAAAAACAAAAATAAGAACGCTATCTTGCCGCTTAACGGCTCACCCGAAACAACCATCCCTTTGGGAAGATTGCCGAATAGAATCTTCCCAAAATGATAAACAAAGGCGCCGAAAATAACTGAAAGGAAAAACAACAATAAAGCCGCTATCGCATATGAACCGTTAGAAAAAGCGGCGATTAAAATCATGATCTCGCTGATAAATATGGAAAAGGGCGGGAATCCGGTAAGCGCGAACA
>JBAZOE010000029.1:0-12272 GCA_041648875.1 Candidatus Omnitrophota bacterium | reverse complement strand
CCGCGCTGGTACGCTGCGCTAAAATTACCGGCCCGGTTGCGGTTGCCGCCTGTTTTCCGAAGAAATTTACAAATACCCCGCCTGTGCCGAAATTCTGGTCTATAGGGATAAAAACTATTTCATTATTGCGTAAGGCTGAAATTGTGTTATTTACACATTCATTGCGCGGCTGGCTGTAAATAGTCCTTACGCCATACTTTTCTCTTTTTTCAAAAAATATCTTTTCCACCCTGGCATCGTGCATCGGCCGCATGATCCCGCAAGTTTTGTATCCATCTAAGGCCAGGCGGCCTAAAAGAAGCGGGAAATTTCCAAAATGCGCGCTCACTAAAATCACTCCCCGGCCTCGCTCTAATGCCTTATCCAGATTTTCAAGTCCCTGGAAATCCACCTTTAACTTTAGCATGCCCGGTTTATCAAAAAAGAACATCAGCTCAACCGCGCCTTTAGCCATATATATAAAACAATCCCTGGCTATTCGTTCAATCTCCTGACGGGATTTTTGCCGGCCAAAAGCGATATCCAGGCTCTCCAAGGCGATCTTTTTCTGTTTTGCCGCAAATACATAAGCCAATGAAGCGATATTCCTGGCAAAAACATAAAGATAGCCCGGAGGAATCACTCTTACTATCAAAGAACATATATTTAAACCGAGCCAAGCCATAAAACGGCTTATACCCTTGCGTAATTTTTTAGAATCCATCTTAATTTAAGTTAAGTAATTATAACAAACTGACCCTAAATTGCAAATAAAATTCAAAGCTTATAGCCAAGTTTGCGCAATAAACCCTTACGCCAGGCGATATCCTCGGGCGTTTCTATGCCTTTAGGGCTCAGGCCGTCAATTACCCCCAATATGGCTCTTCCGTTTTGGCTTTGAGCAATGATTACCTCCGCTGGATTAGCCGTAGCGCAATATATATTGCAAACCTCAGAAACATTCTTTATGGCGTTTAAAACGCTGAGAGGATAAACGCCTTTAAGGAAGATAATAAAGCTATGCCCGCAGGCAAGTTCAAGTACATTCCTGCAAGCCAGCTCTTTGAGCTCTGCGTCGTTGCCTTCACAGCGCACTTTGCAGGCGCCTGATGCCTCGGCAAATGCCAGGCCGAATTTTGCTCCTGAGATATTAGCCAGGACTTCATAGAGATCCTCTACCGTTTTGATAAAATGGCTTTGTCCTAAAATAAAATTTAAATCTTCGGGTTTATCTATTTTTACTATCTTTAGCTCTAACATATAGGGCCCCCTTTTATGCCTCAGAATCCCGGATCATTTAATTTTTACCTTGCGGAAACCTACGGCGTCAATAGGCAGATTGCCATGGAAAGCTTTCAGGGCAGTCAACACATAGTCAGGATTCCCCAAAAGCTTAAGCGGAATTTTTAAGATTATATAATTCCTGCCGGACTCCAACAAAACCCCGGAGTTAACTACTCTTTTCTGGCCATTAAACACCCTGGATTTATTTGCCGTTGCAATAATACGTATCTTGGGCATTATGGCAAAACCGGTATCCTTGCTGTATCCGAATATATAAAGCAACACGCCGAATCTATTGCTGAGTTTTTTAGTTTTATCCACGCGCACAACAAAATAACCGTTCTCTTCAGCATAGCTGACTTGTCCGCCGCCCTCTGTCAACTCATCCTTTATTGAGCATTCCGGCAGAGAGGTATCTTTAAGCATTTTTGAGGCTCCGGAATAAGAAATAACCTCATCTTTTGATATTTCCTGGGGGGCCAGCTCCAAAACCGGGTAATCTCCGAATAATTCATTTTCCCTGGCGAAGGAAAACAGATAGAAGGCGCTGGATTCCGTCTGGCTCTTATAAAAAAGGATAGCTTGGTATTTTTTATCCAGTTCCCCGAACCCTAAGTCTAGGCGCGTCCAGTTGATCTCTGAATCAATGAATTTATTCGGCGGATATAAATCCAGTTCCGGGTGGTAATGCCTGGGCTTGGGCCAGCCGACACAATGCACAAGATAAGGATAAACTTTAGGGCTGGGAAACTGGCCTTCCAGGTCGCTTAAAGCCACCTGAAGAAATAAATACAGGGATTTATGGTCTACATTAACATCCGCCGGATGCGAAACAAATATTTTATCCGGCTTGTAATCTAATATCTGCATACTCAGGTCATTCAGGATATTCTGGCCGCAATAGGCGGCTCCATAAGAAAGGTTATCTTTATAAGGCACGCTGGATATGCGGGTTAAGCGGTCACGGAATGGTTTACTGGCCTGCCAATGCTGGCTGAATATATTAAAGGTGCCGTAATCGGGGTAGCCTAAAAATACCAGGTCTTTTTCTGACAGCCCAAGGGATTGCATCGCTTTAATCGACTCTTGCCGGCGAAGTTTCCCCATATGCACAAACTCACCCTGGCGCACAGTTATCCTTTTTTCATAAACAATAAAAGCCAATTCATTATGATCGCCATTTGTCAGATAAACTATTCTTACTTTTGCGCCTGCATCAAGGGCCTGCTGGATAACTCCCGCGCAGGCGATTGCCTCATCATCAGGATGCGGGGCCAAAATCAAGACACGCTCTCCTTTTTTAAAAAACTCCAAGGCAGGTATCTTTGGCCAATACTGCTGATCAGATTTTTCTACGCCGGCGCAACCGGCAAGCAGAAAAAATAACAAAATGGCACATAGTTTGATTTTAGACATGGGTCTATTCTATCATTTAGCTGATTTTTAGTCAAGACAATCACCTAAAAAACCAGACGGTTTTCGACGATATTTTGCCCGCCTGGCGCAAACCAGTGAAGAATCATGCTGAGAAAACAATTTGCAAAAACTTACGCTTGTTATACAATACTTTCATGGTAACAGATGTCCGGAAACACTATCAAAAAATAAGAACGATCCTTTTCATCATTCTGGCCTTAAACTGGCTGGTTGCCTTGGCCAAAATAATTTACGGTTTAAGCAGCCGTTGTTCCAGTATGGCAGCAGACGGCTTCCATTCACTCTCAGACGGCATCTCCAATCTTATCGGATTACTGGGCATTCACTTCGCCTGCCAGCCGGTTGATAAAGACCATCCCTATGGGCACAAGAAATATGAAACATTATTTTCCCTGGTAATCTCCGCCATGCTTTTTATCCTTTCATTCAATCTAATCAAACAAGGGTGGGCCCGGCTGTTTAAACCCGTCTTGCCCCAAGTAGACATAACAAGCTTCGTGATCATGATTATTACCCTGGCGGTTAATATCTGGGTAATGCGCTATGAACATAAAAAAGGCGAAGAGTTAAAAAGCGATATCCTGGTTTCTGATTCTATGCATACACGCGCTGACGTTTTCACTTCCTTTTCAGTAATCGCTTCCCTTGTCGCGATAAAACTGGGTTTTCCCTTAATCGACCCGATTATCACCATCCTTATATCATTGTTTATCGGCTTTGCCGCTTTTGAAATAGCCAAAGAGAGCTCCGACGTACTCTGCGATACAGCTGCTTTTCTGGATAACGGCAAAATTATGGATATTGTATTAAAAACAAAAGGAGTGGCCGCCTGCCATAAGATACGCAGCCGCGGCAGGATTGACGATATTTATATCGATTTACATGTCCAGGTTAACCCTGATATGCACATAGATGACGCCCATCAGATAAGCTACCGCATTGAAGAGGCAATCAAATCTGCCATACCCGGCATAACCGATGTAATAGTCCACATGGAACCGCAGGAAAATTAGATATACTCAAGAGGATTCTGGGGGAGGCCCTTCTTCCTGATTTCAAAATGTAAATGCGGGAGCATGTCGCTAGCCCCGGCATTTCCGGTCTTGCCTACCTTGCCGATAACCTGGCACTGGCGCACGTAATCATTCTTGCGCACAAGGATCTCTGAAAGATGGCCGTAAATAGTAATATAATTATCCGCATGCCGGATAATTATATATTTGCCCATTCCATGATTCTGGGTAGCGCTAAGCACCCTGCCGCTTTTAGCGGCAGAAACAGCCTCCCCCACATCCGCCAAAAGGTCAATACCTTTATGTATCCGGCGGCCGGAACGGTTGGAAGCAAACAGGCCGCTGCCGTGGTTATCGTTACGGATAAGGATATCGCCCTTGTATTCAATAGGACAGCTAAAATACCGCTTATCCACAGAAGCCAGGCCTACGAACGTATAAACCAATACCAGGATTGAAACAATCGCTATAATTTTCTTCATCTTTTCCTTAAAAATAATATTATAACACAGATGTCAAACAGCAGGCATAAAAGGACAAAAAAATCGCCATATCGGTTATAAATTGTACGCCTGGCCGGCGCTAAACAAATATTCCCGCTGCTGTAACCTTTAACAAAGATTTCTTTTCCCGCCGGATCCCGCACTATTGAGGAGAGCCTGCCAAGCGGATCGATAAAACCGGAGATCCCGGTGTTTGCTGCCCTGACCAAATGTACGCGATTTTCAACCGCCCTGAAAACCGAGGCGGCAAAATGCTGATAAGGCGCGCTGCCCTGCTTATACCAGGCATCATTAGTAATATTTACCAAAAACCTTGCTCCTTTCTTTATGAACTCCCGTGATAATTCCGGAAAAAGATCCTCGAAACAGATGAGCACGGCGAAATCGGCAGGCTGCGGGAATATAGTATACTCTTTACCCGGCTCAATATCTCCAATAGGAGCGATCGTCTGCAAAAAAGGAAAGGTGTTTTTAAACGGCACATATTCTCCAAACGGCACCAGATGCAGCTTATTATATACTTTCTCCGGCTTACCAATATTATCA
This sequence comes from Candidatus Omnitrophota bacterium, assembly GCA_041648875.1. Lineage (GTDB taxonomy): Bacteria > Omnitrophota > Gorgyraeia > Gygaellales > Profunditerraquicolaceae > UBA6249. Next base: position 7,510 of record JBAZOE010000029.1, on the reverse strand, counting down.
ATGAATAAAGCGCTGTTAAAATACGCCTGGCCGCAGCGCGAAACCGCCCCTATCAGCAAATTAGTCCTTATCCGGCCGGCTAAGGAAAAAACCCGGCTAAATTGCGCATCAGCTGTATCCCCTGTCCAAAGAGCCGGAACAGATGCCTCCGGCCAAATAACCAAACTAGGGTTATCCCCGGCAGCAGCTTCAGTTAATTCTATATAGTCATTCAATATCCCTGAGGCTGCCTGTTTATCCCATTTTAAATCTTGAGGAATATTTCCCTGGATTACAGAAATCTTGAGCAGCTCTTTGCCGCCACCCAAGCCGGCCTTACAACTCAATTTATAGAAACCATACGCCAGGCATAAGAATAATATGCAAACGTAAATTAAAGAAACCTTTGCTTTCAGGCGTTTACGCAGGGCTGCATAGAATACACCGTTGAATAATACCACAAGAAATGAAACCCCCCAGGAACCGGTTATATCGGAAATCTGGATAACCGGTAAATTCCTGTATTGCGAAAATCCAATTAACGCCCAGGGAAAACCCGTAAACAAATAACTGCGTAAATATTCCAATAACACCCAGGTGCTTGGCACAAAAAACAGGAAGACCGCTGAAGGAAAAGAACGGGACAAATTAACTGCGCAGCCAAAAAGGCCGAAATAAACAGCCAGATATAAAATTAAGATTATCTGGCCAAGGAGGGTAACATGGATAAGCCAATATATACTCAGGCTCCAAAAAACGATCCCGCAAAGATAGCCGATAATAAATGATTGGAAAAGAGATTTTTTCTCTATAGAAACAAACAGGGGGACAAAACCAATCCAGGCAAACAGCCAAAGGTTAAAGCTGGAGAAAGAAAGCGACAATAAACAGGCAGCTAAAATAGACAGGATTACCTGGATCATTTTGCACAACACTTCTTGTATTTTTTCCCTGAACCGCAAGGACATGGGTCATTACGCCCCACCTTAGGCTGATGGGATTGCACAGGTTTAGATACAGTTGCTTGCTTAATTGGGGCTATTTCTGAAGAATTTTCCTGTGCAGCAGGAACCTGGAATTTAACTGATTCCGGGTGAGAAAGCTCTTTGGACAAAGAGCTGAAAACTCCGCGGAATCTATCCGGCTTAGCAGGCTGCAGTTTAAAAATAGTCTCTACGGCCTCTTCTTCGATACCGCCGATCATCTGGCTGAACATTTCAAAAGCCTCGCGCTTATACTCGATCAGCGGATCCCGCTGCCCATAGGCGCGCAGGCCTATGCCTTCGCGCAGGCTATCCATAGCATAGAGATGATCTTTCCATTTACTGTCTATAATCTGCAAAAAGACCATGCCTTCTAAATTACGCATTAGCTCCGGAGTAATCGATTTCTCTTTAGCCTCATAAACTCCAAGCAGCTGGCCGGATAACTTATCTTTTAGCTCCTGATCAGCCTGCCCAACAAATTCTTGCGGGTTAAGCTCCAGGCCAAACTTTAAAACCATGGAGCTGATTAAACCTGCGGTATCAATTCCGGAAGAATCCGGCTGATTATAAATTTGCAGGTACTCCCCGACAAGCTTATGGATAATGCCGATAATATTTTCTTTCAGGGAAAAACCTTCCAGGATTTGCTTGCGCTGTCCATAAATAATCTCTCTTTGTTTGTTCATTACATTATCATACTCTAAAAGCTGCTTACGGATCTCAAAATTATGCTGCTCAACCCGGCGCTGGGCAATCTCGATGGAACCGGTAACCCAGGGATGCTCGATAACCTGGCCTTCTTCCAAACCTAATTTATCCATCAACCCAATAATCCTGTCTGAACCAAACAAACGCATAAGATCATCCCTCAGCGATACGTAAAAACGTGAAGACCCGGGATCTCCCTGCCGGCCGCTTCTTCCGCGCAACTGGTTGTCAATACGCCTGGCTTCATGGCGCTCCGTGCCTAAAACATGCAACCCGCCTAAGCCGGCCACTTTATCATGCTCTAATGCAGTCTCTGATTTATATCGTTCAAAAATTACTTTATATTCATTAAGATAATTTGGATCTACGGGATCCAGTTTCTGCTTGGCTACGTTCTTGGCGATAAACTCGGGGTTGCCGCCCAAAAGGATATCTGTACCGCGGCCGGCCATGTTGGTTGCGATAGTTACTCCTTTATACCTACCGGCCTGGGCAATAATCTGCGCCTCCAATTCATGATATTTAGCATTTAACACCTGGTGCGGTATGCCCCGGCGTTTAAGCATTTCGGAAAGATTCTCGGATTTATCAATGGTAATTGTACCAACCAATACCGGCTTGCCTGAATTATAAAGCTCGGCGATCTCATCAACTACGGCGGCAAATTTTTCTTTTTCGGTTTTATAAATACGGTCGGGATAATTTTTACGTAACAGGGGCTGGTTCGTCGGCAGGACAACCACATCCAGCTGATAGATATTCTTGAATTCGTTGGCTTCGGTAAAAGCGGTTCCGGTCATCCCCGCTAACTTTTCATACATGCGGAAATAATTCTGAAAGGTAATCGTAGCCAGGGTCTGATTTTCCCGCTCGATTTTTAACCCCTCTTTAGACTCAACAGCCTGATGCAAGCCGTCTGACCAGCGCCTGCCCGGCATAAGCCTGCCGGTAAATTCATCCACGATAATCACCGAGCCGTCCTTAATCACATAATCCACGTCGCGCTGAAAAAACTCTTTTGCCCGTAAAGCCTGGATCGTATGATGCCGGTATTCGATGGTTTCTAAAGTATGCAAGGTATCAATACCCCAGAGCTTAGCGGCTTTAAACTCCCCTTCTTCGGTAAGGGCGACGGTTTGGGCCTTTTCATCCGCCACATAATCAAAACCTTTGCCTAAATCCACGCCTTTATATTTAGCGTCAATCTCATCTTTCTCCGTAACCCGCCGGCCGTTTAAGCTTTCGACTATTTTCTTGGCGGTATAATATTTACCCGTAGATTCCTCCGCGGGGCCTGAGATGATTAAGGGGGTGCGCGCCTCATCGATCAATATTGAATCAACCTCGTCCACAATGGCATAATAAAAAGGTCTCTGCGCCAGTTCTGCGATAGAATATTTCATATTATCGCGTAGATAATCAAAACCAAACTCATTGTTTGTGCCATACGTTATATCGCAGGAATAAGCGAACTTCCTTTCCTCATCGGACATATCATGCTGGATAGTACCTACGGATAAGCCTAAAAACTCATAAATCGGCCCCATCCAGTCGCGGTCGCGCCGGGCAAGATAATCGTTGACCGTAACAATATGGACCCCTTTACCCAATAAAGCGTTCAAGTAGGCTGCTAATGTGGCAACCAAAGTCTTTCCTTCGCCCGTGGACATCTCCGCGATCCTTCCCTCATGCAGTATAATACCTCCGGCAATCTGCACATCAAAATGCCTTAAACCTATTGTACGCTTAGATGCCTCTCTGACCACAGCAAAGGCCTCGGGTAATATGTCAGCGAAGATCCTGTTCCGGCTTATTTTAAGCTTTTCTTTTAGCTTCTCCTTTTCCTCCGGCATAGCCACTGAAAGCATGGCATGCTGCAACTGCTCCAAATCCTGAGCAACCTGTTCAGATTTACTGTTTAAATGCCTCCTGAATTCATCTGTCTTGGCACGAAGCTCTGCATCGCTAAGCCGGCTTATCTTGTCCTCAAATGAATTTACCAGATTAACCGCCTTGGCCAATTCAACCATTTTATTCATTGAAGGGCTGGGCAGCTCGGAATGCAGGGTAATATTTACTCCGGGGAACCTCTTCCTGATGGCATCTTGCTTATTATTAAGAATTATTCTTTTGATTAACCCGAGCATCTTTATCCTTGTTTATTGGCGCTAAATTTAAGAAAAGCTTCGATGAATTCATCCAAGGAGCCGTCTAAAACCTTTCCGCTGTCTCCTGTTTCAAAATCCGTACGATGGTCCTTAACCAAGTTGTAAGGATGTAAAACATAAGAGCGGATTTGGCTGCCCCACTCAATCTTCTTTTTGTCTGAATCCTGCTGTTTTAAATCCGCTTGCTTCTTTTCCTGCTGCGCTTCAAAAATACGCGCCTTAAGTATTTTTAAAGCAGTTTGTTTATTCTGATGCTGTGAACGTTCATTCTGGCACTGAGCGACAATGCCGGTAGGAATATGGGTAATCCTTACCGCTGAATCCGTGGTGTTGACGCTTTGGCCGCCGGCGCCCTTAGCACGATAAACATCCACGCGCAGATCCTTATCTTCAATTTTTATATCAAGGTCTTCTTCTATTTCCGGGATTACATCTACCGAGGCAAAAGATGTATGCCTGCGTTTATTGGCGTCAAAAGGAGAAATGCGTACCAACCTGTGCACACCGCGCTCTGCCTTTAAATATCCGTAGGCATAATCGCCCTCAATTAAAACAGTGACACTTTTAATCCCTGCCTCTTCACCGGCAAGCAGGTCAATTGTTTTCACGCTGTAACCGTGGTTGTCCGCAAAACGGCTATACATCCTAAAAAGCATTCCCGCCCAATCGCATGACTCTGTCCCGCCTGCTCCGGAATTAATGCTTAGGATCGCGCTATTCTTATCAAGCGTTCCACCCAAGAGAACCTGAAATTCCAGCTTATCTATTATTGCCAGCAGACTGTCGGTATTGCGCGCTAGATCCAAAAGCAGGTCGTTATCATTTTCCTTAAGCAAAGGGATGAGTTCTTTAATTTCCTGGTATTTCTTATCAGCCGACTCCCAGGGTTCAACTATTGCTTTTAGGATTTTTAATTCTTTAACTATTTTTTTGGGGCGGTCCGTATTGTCCCAAAAACCCGCGGCGGACATTTGGGCAGAGAGAAGATCTATCTGCTGCTTCTTGTTTGCAACGTCAAAGATAACCTCTTAAATTTTCAATCCTTAAACCAAGGTCAACTAATTTATCTTTGATTTCTTCAAGCATGACTATCTCCTTTTAAATAAACAGACGACTTATGGAACGAAGGCGACATAAGTCGTAGGCCGCAAGGCCGTCCGTGAATTTACCCTTATTTCTTAATCCCTCTGAAAGCGAGCATAAATTCATCCCGGCTATCCGCAGAGCAAACAGCATCCTCCTCGCTAATCTTGCCTTCGTGAACCAGCTTAACCAGGCACTGGTTAAATGACTGCATGCCGAATATCGTCCCCTCTTCAATAAATTGGGGGATCTCCCAAACCTTACCTTCACGGATTAAACGGCTGATAGTGGGGGTCAAAAGCATAATTTCATAAGCGGGGATGCGGCCTAATCCGTCTTTAGAAGGCACAAGGCGTAAAGAAATTACCCCTTTTAACAACGCGGCTAGCTGGTTTCTTGCTTCCTGATGCTGGTGCGGCGGGAACAAATTAATTAACCTTTCCACGCTCTGTGAAGCATTTATGGTATGCAGGGTGCTTAAAACCAGTACTCCGGTTTCGGCTGCGGTGATGGCGCTGGATACAGTCTCATAATCCCGAATATTGCCGATAAACATAACATCCGGGCTCTGTAAAGTAAAAGCGCGCAGGGCAACCGCATAAGAAGCAACATCAATACCTAATTCACGCTGGTTAATGATTGACTGCTTGTCTTCAAATGTAAATTCGATCGGTTCTTCGGCAGTCAGAATATGCTTCTTAGAGTTATTGTTTATATACTCCATCATACTGGCAATGGTCGTGGATTTTCCGCTGCCCATACCTCCGGTCAAAAGCACGAGGCCGCGTGTTTCAAGCGAGAGTTTTTTTAATATTTCGGCAGGAAGGTTGAGCTCCTCAAACGTAGATATGTGGTTACGCACATTCCTGATAACAACAGACGGCCAATTCCTTTGCATAAATATGCTCACCCGGAAGCGACGGCCGAACTCATCCAGGTATACGGCAAAATCCACATCCATATTATTCCTGAAAATATCAAGCTGCTTGAAATTAGCCAACTGTTGGGTAGCGAGCATAACATCCTCTACGCTTAAGACATGTTCGCCCACAGAAATAATTTTGCCGTCAATACGCAGCCGCGGCGTACCTCCGGCCCGGTAAAATAAATCCGAACCCCCCTTAGCTACCATCTCCTGCATTAATTTCTTGATATCCATTTTCCCTCCAGAATATTTTTAAGCATTATAACACTTTATCGCCTTTTAATGTAGGATTAAATTCCATGTATCTGGCAAACATCAGCCGGCTTTGAGCGTCTAAGGCCGGGAAAGAACCAAGAATTAATATTATAAACGGCACAAAAAACCATTCTAAAATCAAAAGCACATTCTTAAACCAACCGACCCCCTTGGGCCGCGGAGGCAAGATTGTCCAGCTTAAAAATATCCAGGTCAAGCTAGTCAATAAGGTAAACTGGAACAATAAACCGGTAATCTTCGGCAAGTTATACGCAATGGCTGTCTGGTTAAAGAATCTTCCGCCAAAAAATATTGGCAGCGGCCCGATAACTACCAGGATAACCGCCCAGACTGCCCAACTGACATGACTTTCCAGAAGATGAAAAGACCTTCTTAACTTCTTAAACAAAGAAATATTCTTATTTCCTATAAATCCACACACCAGGAAAGGAAAGTTTTCTACCCCCCAAGCCCACCTTCTTTTTTGTTTATACTGCACAAGTACAGTCCGCCAAATATTACTGGAATAGGCCACATCCATTGAAATTGTGATATATAAAGGGATTACGCGGTATTCTCCGTTATAATGCAAAAAACCCTTCCAATAAATTACCGAATCATCTGAAATCATGTTTCTCGGCCAATAATCCACCTCAACCAGGGTCTTAAAACTCATACTATGGCTGGAAAATGTAACAAATTTCTCAAGCCGCATACTTTCAATCATCTGACAGAATGAGCTGCTGATTTCAACCAGCCGGGCAAAAGACGGCGCCTGCCAAATATTGTTATTATAAACCGGCATCGGCTGGTAGCTTGCCTGATGCGGCTTATCCGAAGTCAGGAAATGATAGCTCAGGCAGCCAAAATATTCCACCTCAACGCAGGTATCCGCGTCAAAGCAGGAAACTATTACATGCTCAGAGCCTACTCCCCGGCTATCGATAAACTTTTTAGCTGCCTCGGCTGCCCAGGTAGCATTGGCGCCTTTAGTGCGGCTCTCCCCGGGAAGGCTATCAGGATGAAAGGTTGATAAATACGCGCCAAACTTTCCCCCAAATTCACCCTCTAAGGCTAAGGCGTTATCGCGTGCAAGGGGGTTCCTTTCTTCAAAAGTCATAACCACGATGAACTTTTCTTTAGGATAATGGCTCACACTTAAAGCTGCCAGTGACGGCCGCAAGACCTCCAGTCCTTCATTGTAAACCGGAAATATAACCAATTGATATAAGTCCGGCCAGCCTTTTTCCGGCTCCAGCGCTAAACAACGCGCCAGCCAATCTTCGCCTTTTTGATAAGAGATCCGATGATGGGCTATGATTAAAAGCGTAGTTAAGTAAATCGTACGGATAATCCAATAAAAATCAAAAGTAATAATGATAACAGCGCTGGCTGCCGGATATTTA
>JBAZOE010000028.1:0-12427 GCA_041648875.1 Candidatus Omnitrophota bacterium | reverse complement strand
AATAATGAAATAGTTTTTATCCCTATAGACCAGAATTTCGGCACAGGCGGGGTATTTGTAAATTTCTTCGGAAAACAGGCGGCAACCGCAACCGGGCCGGTAATTTTAGCGCAGCGTACCAGCGCGGCGCTTATTCCTTGTTTTATTCTTAGGCAGCCGGGGGACAGGCATAAAATCGTTTTTGAGCCTGAGTTAAGATTAAAAGAAGGTAAGGATTCTCGGGATACAATATTGATAAATATCCAAAGGTTAACGGATATAATTGAGGTCTATATACGTAAGTATCCGGCGGAGTGGGGCTGGATTCACCGCAGGTGGAAAAGTAAACCCAGTTAAAGGAGGTGCTTAAATGGCAGGAGAAGAGAAAAAATGCTGCGATGCTAAAAAGACGCTGTCTACCCTTTTTAAGGTTGTTTTGGGCTTGGCGTTTTTAGTATTAGGAGGCTTGGCGGTCTTGAAATGGTGGAAGGCGCTTCTTCTAATCGTCCAGGGCTGCATCGGTCTGTTCTTAATTTTGGCCGGAGTAATTACCTTGGCTATAGCTAAGGAATAAATCAGGATTTTAATTTATAAAGAGTGGGGGGGCGGATTAAAGATAATGATCTACTCCCCCTTTTTCTTTTTGCTATTATTCGGTTTTAATATATAATGTATAAAAATGTACTCAACAACAGCAATACAAGAGGAGAGCGTATGGAATCAATTCTAAGCAGAGAAATTATTATCAACAAGAGGGTTTTACGGTTCTTGGCGGTTACAACCTTTATCGCTTTAATTACTTTATCCGCGTTTGTGCGCATACCATTGCCTTTTACGCCTGTGCCGCTTACTTTGCAGACATTATTTGTTCTGCTTTCGGGAGCTTTATTGGGTAGGAGATTGGGATTGTTAGCGCAGGCAGGCTACATTTCTCTGGGGTTGACCGGTTTTCAGGTATTCACCGGACTTGGCAGCGGGTCTCTTTATCTTCTGGGGCCTACCGGAGGTTATATCGTTGGTTTTGTCCTGGCCTCTTTTTTTGCCGGAAGTTTATTCTCAGAAGGAAAGCATAGTTACCGAAAGGTTTTCTTAAGTTTTTTATGCGCGGATTTTATAATCCTGTTTAGCGGGATGTTTTGGCTTAAGATTTCCCTGTCTTGTCCGTTTAGCCAGGCCTTTTGGCTTGGCTTCTTGCCTTTTGTGCCAGGCGATCTGTTAAAGGTTGTGTTGGCAACAGTTGTTTTTAGTAAAATACATTCGAGGATCAAAACATCTCTTTATTAACTGGCAGGTGCGCAAGAAACTTATCTTTGGTCCATGAAACATTTAGTTCTTAAACTATGCTCTTTGTTTCTTCTTTCCCTATGCCTTGGTTTCTTCGCCAGGGGCTCCGGAATGAACGCGCATCAGGCTCTGTCTATAAGTATATTCTCCGCTTCAATCCTCGGCACTCTTTTCTTTTGGGATTTCCGCCTTAGTTTTGCTTTTATCGGTACCTCTGTATTGCTGATGACTAAAACCATTGACTTAGAGCATGTTATTGAGTTTTCTTCACTCGAGGTAATCCTTTTCCTGGTAGGGATGATGGTGATTATCGGCCTGCTAAAAGATTCAGGAGTCTTTGCCTGGATTGTCAGCCTTATCTTGCGTATCCCCAAATTAACCGGCAAGAAGTTCGCTTTGATCATCGGGATTTTCTCCGCCTTGCTCGCCTGTACCATCGATGAGGTAACTTCAATTATTTTTATGGTTGTTGCGGTCCTGGAGATTTGTGATTATTTTGAGGTTAACCCTGTGCCGTTTGTAATAATTTCAGTCTTAGCTACAAATATAGGTTCTGCGGCAACCGTATTAGGAAACCCTATCGGTATACTTATCGCTTCAAAATCCGGCTTAAGTTTCGAGGATTTTATTGTTAAGGCCTTTCCTTTGGCGGCGCTATGTTTACTGGTTACTGTTTTTATTCTTTTGTTCTGGTATAGGAAACCAATCAAACTGCTTGATGAGCAAATGCAAAGGCTGGGGGCTAATGAAATACTGGTTAGGTTAATTTCCGTGCCTCCGGAAAGAAGCCTGAAAATAAACTTAGGGATATTTATAGTGATGCTGGTTTTTATATCCTTGCACCGCCGCATGGAAATAGCCTGGGCCCTGCCTGCCAACACCGTTTTACTGGTCGTGCCGCTTGTAGCCAGCGGCCTGGTAATGATCTGGAAACATCATAAAGCCAGGAAATATATAGAAAAAGACGTGGAATGGTGGACATTGCTTTTTTTCTTACTTCTATTTGTTCAGGCAGGGACATTAAAATATACCGGAGCGACTGTTTTTATCGCTAAACATATGCTTGCGGCTTGCGGCAACAGCCTGGACCTTTTGATTTCTGCTATGCTTTGGATAAGCGCGATAGGCTCCAGTGTTTTAGATAATGTAGTATTGGTGGCGGCTTTTATCCCCGTAGTGCAGGGTTTTCAGGAATTGAACATAAACCTGCAGCCATTATGGTGGGCCTTGCTTTTCGGAGGCTGTTTCGGAGGCAATATAACCCTTATCGGTTCTACGGCTAATATTGTAGCTATCGGTATTGTTGAGAAAGAAAAGCGGATTAAAATAACTTTCCTTAACTGGTTCTGGGTGGGTTTAAGCGTGGGGCTGGTTACCACTCTTATTGTGATGGCAGCGTTAATCTTCCTGCCCTTTTATAGATAACTTGACAAATAAGAGAATCTGTGTTATTTTAATCTCCAATAAAGGAGGGAATAAGATGGATTTAAAGAAAATCACAGCTGTTTTAGTGTTTGCTGCATTAATCGCTGGGACTACACTTATTGCCTTTGCTGCCGAAGAAGTTAAAGTTGGCGCCGAAACTCCTGTTGCCGGTTCAGCGGAACCGGAAGCATCTGTTCCTGCTGCGCAGGCTGCCGCAGAGAATGAAAATGACACGCAGTGGACATGGGGAGAGGTGGTTAATTTAGACAGCGCCGGAAAAACAATTACCTTAAAATACCTTGATTATGAGACAGACCAGGAAAAGGATATTGTTTTAGCCGTTGATGAAAAGACCGCTTTTGAAAATATCAAAAGCTTTGATGAGATAAAAATTAAAGATACTTTGAGTATAGATTATACTGTCGGCCAAGACGGCAAGAATATGGCTAAAAATATCAGCCTTGAGAGTCCGGATTCTTCTGCTGTTGTTCCCGGTCAAGCCGTTGGAGACGTTAAGCAGGCTGATACGCAAGATGCCCCGGAACAGCCGGCAGCTAACCCAGAGGCAGCTGTTGCAACAGGCGTTGCGGCCGGTGAAACACCGCAGACGGCTACCCAGAAATAGGGGCAAAAGTAAACAGCGGTTCTTAAAGATCAACTCTTATTTAGGCAGGGTTTAGAAGCCCTGCCTAAATTTTCGTTATGCAGAATATTAAACTGGTTATTTTTGATTTAGACGGCACCTTAATAGATGCTTATGCGGCCATATGCAGCAGTTTTAACTATGTAATGCGTAAATTTGGGTTACAACCCAAGAGCCCAAGGTTTATCCGCCGCTTAGTCGGCTGGGGGGACGCTAACTTGCTTAAGCCATATGTGCCTGAGCAGGATTTAAAAATATCTTTGCGCCTGTATCGCAACCACCATAAATTTAGTTTAGTCGGACAATCGCGGCTTTATCCATATGTCAGGGCGCTTTTACGCAAACTTAAGGCCAGGGGTTGTAAGTTAGCGGTAGCCAGCAACCGGCCAAGCAGGTTTTCCCTTATTTTATTAAAACACTTGGGAATAAGGAATTTCTTTGATTACGTGCTTTGCGCAGATAAATTAGAGCGCGGTAAGCCGGATCCCGAAATATTAAATCAGATAATCAGCAGGTTTGTTTTTAAGAAATCACAGGTTTTATATGTGGGGGACATGGTTATTGACGCGCAAGCAGGAAGGCGCGCAAAGGTTAAGACAATAATTGTAACCGGCGGTTCAAGCAGCAGGCCTGAAATCAAGAAAGAGCACCCGTTTAAGATAGTTTCCGGAGTAAAACAGCTTGCGGATATGTTTAAGTGATAGGATAATCAGGTTTCCCTTGACAGCCGGCTTAATTGGTAATATATTAAAATCAAATATGAAAAAAGGCTTTAAGTTATTTGGTTGCCTGGCCGTATCTTTGTTTATCGCAGGATGTTTTTCGGCAAGAATGCAGAGTTCAGGCAGTAAATATCCGGCAGGCGAGCCTTTAGAAGGATACTCCGGGCCTAAGGCAAAAATAGCGGTAAGTGATTTTGAATTAAAAACTTCCGGGCTTAATACGGAAATCGGCCAGTCCTTAAAAGAATATTTTATCAGTATTTTAAATAACACTAAACGCTTTACGATAGTCTCCCCGGCGGAAGCGGATTTGATTATTAGCGTGGGAATTATTGAATTTGTTCCGGAGAATTCAGGAGGAAAATCCGGGATAGCCGGCGGCGGAAGCGCTGCCAGCAGTTTTATGGGCGGTTTATTAGGCGCCCCATTGAACAAAGCTACCATGCAGTTAAGCCTGCGTATCGTAGAACGCGCCACTTCGAATGTGATAAGCAGCCGGGATATCCAAAGCCAGGCTGTGGAGAATCCCGGGAATAAAATAAATACCCCTCACGATAAGGTTTTTAAGGCAGGGCTAAGCGAGTTTTCCGGAGCGCCTATGGGTAAGGTTATCCATGAATGTCTGCTTGAGGCAGCGCGTTATACCGCCTTGAATGTACCACCAACTTATTATAAGGATTAAATATGGGAAAAAGAAAACGTAGAGGCAAACTTAACTGGCGTTCCAAGAAAGCCAATAAAGGCAGAAAACCCTGTTTAGGATAATTCCCTATATATGGTTTTATTTTGGGCTCTGGGCAGCACAACCTTAGTCAGTCTTATATCCCTGGCGGGTATCTTTACCCTTTCCATCAAGGGTGATCTTCTGCATAAGATTCTTTTTTGCCTGATTGGTTTCTCCGCCGGCGCCCTCATCGGAGGCGCCTTTCTGCATATTCTCCCGGAATGCCTGAAAACCAATAAAAGCAGTACAGTATTTTCCTACCTTATATTCGGCATCATAATCTTCTTCCTTATGGAAAGGTACCTGCATTGGCGGCATTGCCATGAGGAAGGCGCCTGTAAAATTCACGCCTTTACTTACCTGAACCTGATTGGGGACGGGTTCCATAATTTTATTGACGGCATGGTTATTGCCGCAAGTTTTATTGTTTCTTTAAAGCTCGGCCTGGTTACTACTTTGGCAATCATATTGCATGAGATCCCCCAGGAGTTAGGTGATTTTGCCGTTTTGGTATACGGAGGCTTTAGCAGAAAAAAAGCCCTTTTGTTTAATTTCGCATCGGCGCTTATGTCGGTGGTTGGGGCGCTGATCGGGTATTTTATAACCGAACTTGCCGGTAATTTTGCCAATTTTATCCTGCCGTTTACTGCCGGGGGTTTTATTTATATTGCTACCAGCGACCTTATCCCGGAACTGCATAAAGAAAATGACCTTAAACGTTCAACCGCTGCCTTCTTCGCCTTCTTACTGGGAATAGCATTTATGGCATTAGCAAAAAATTTCTTACCAGAGTAGCCAAACCATTGAAATTACCTTAACATGAAGATAAAAGCATTGGCATTAGTTTCCGGAGGCCTGGATAGTTTGTTGGCGGCTAAGCTTATAAAAGACCAGGGCATCCAGGTTATCGGGGTGCACTTTAAAATACCTTTCTGTAAACTTGATATTAAAAAAAACCTTCCTGATATAGGGATAAAATTACTCGAGTTTGATTTAGGCGCTGATTTCTTGTCGCTTATAAGTAATCCCCGCTACGGCTTTGGCTCAAATATGAACCCGTGTATTGACTGCAAGATACTCATGTTTACTAAAGCCGGGGAATTATTACGGGAATTAAAGGCGGATTTTATTGTTACCGGAGAGGTATTAGGCCAGCGGCCGATGTCGCAAAATAAGCAGGCCTTAAGACTGATTAAACAGAGAAGCGGGCTTGATGATTTATTGCTGCGGCCTTTATCTGCGCAATTTTTTCCCCCAAGTTTAGCGGAAACCGAGGGATGGGTTAAGCGGGAGAAATTGCTTGATTTTAACGGCCGCATACGCACCCCGCAGATGCAATTGGCGGAAAAATTAGGCATAAACAAATACGCTAATCCTGCCGGCGGTTGCTTATTGACTGACCCGTGTTTTTCTAAAAGATTAAAGGAGTTGCTTCAGCATAAAGAATTAAGCCTGGATAATCTTGCGCTTTTAAAAGTAGGTAGGCATTTTCGTTTAAAAGATAACTCCAGGCTGGTTGTGGGCAGGGATGAAGGCGAGAATAAGCTGCTTATGCAGTTAGCTAAGCCGGGAGATTATCTGTTTTTTCCCCCGAAAGATTTAGCCGGACCCACTTCATTGGCCAGAGGTTTAATTACCATGGATCTTATCAATTTGTCTTCTCAAATAACCTGTTCGTATTTTGATTCTATCGGCTTAAAGGATGCGGAGGTCTCTTATCGGCATATACCTGAAGCTAAAGATAGCGCGCATAAGGTTGCCTGTTTGCCAAAAAGCAGTTTTGCGCATTTATTAATATGAAAAAATCGGGTATTTAATAAAAATGAGGGAAGCTTTACTTTATATTCATTTAGAATCGCCAAAGGTGCATTGTCAGCTTTGCGCGCATAATTGTATAATTCAAGAAGGAAAATTCGGTTTTTGCGGGGTAAGGCAGAATATCAAAGGCGTTCTATATACTCTTAACTATGGAAAACTGGTTGCCGCTAACGTAGACCCGGTTGAGAAAAAACCGTTATATCATTTTTTTCCCGGTACCTTTGCTTTTTCTGTTGCCAGCCGGGGGTGTAATTTCCGCTGCGGATTTTGCCAAAATTGGCAGATATCACAGTTTAACCCCCGCACATTTACGCCCGCAGGGGCTGCTTCGGATAAAAAATTAATGGGGGAGGATTTCAGCGCAAAACAAATTGTCAGCTTAGCCAAACAGAATAACTGTAAAAGCATAGCATACACTTACACTGAGCCGACGATTTATTTTGAGTTCGCCCTAGAGACAGCAAAGCTGGCCAGGGAAGCGGGCTTATATAACATATTCGTAAGCAATGGCTATATGTCTTCTGAAGCCATTGATCTGCTTAAACCTTATCTGGATGCGGCTAATATTGATTTAAAGTTCTTTAAAGACAGCTCTTATCGGAAGATTTGTTCCGCTCATCTTAAGCCGGTGCTTGATTCAATCCGGCGGTTAAAGGATGCCGGAGTCTGGATCGAGATTACTACTTTGGTTATCCCTGGCGAAAATGACTCTCCGGAAGAGCTTTCCGGAATTGCCGGCTTTATTGCCGGAGTAAACAGGGATATTCCATGGCATCTCTCCCGGTTTCATGCGGATTATAAATTTGATTCTTACCAGGATACCCCTGAAGACAGTCTTAAATTGGCCTGTGATTTAGGCAGCCAGGCAGGGTTGAGTTATGTATACGCCGGTAATGTAACATCATGGGGCCAGGATACTTTGTGCCCTGCATGCAAAAAATTGCTTATTAAAAGAGAAGGGTTTAAGATAAGTAAAATAAATATAGCTGAAAACAGGTGTATTTTTTGCCGGGCGGATTTAGCCGGAGTCTTTAGCCGGGTTTAAAGCTTAAAAATGGGTATTGACAGCTATGGGGCTTAGAGGTAAAATATAACAATAAAAACGGCTCACCTTAACAATATTACCCCTATAAGACAATAGGGGTAATATTTTACCTAAATATATGCTGGATAAAAACACTCAATTTAATCCTAGGAAGTGTATTGTATTCTTTGATTTTGATAATACTATCGCCACCTGCGATGTCTTTGACAATATGCTTTTGCTTTTTTCCCGGGATGACCGTTGGGTGGAATTGGAGAAAAAGTGGAAAAGCGGCAGGATCGGCTCAAGGACCTGTATGGAGTATCAGCTCCGGGGCATGGACTTAAGCAAGAAATCTCTGGATGCTTATCTGCCTAAAATAAAGTTTGACCCTTATTTTAAAACCCTCTATAAATTCTTGCTGGCAAAGAAAGTAAAAACCGTAATCTTAAGCGATAATTTTGATTATATACTTAACAGGATCTTAAAAATTAACGGGGTAAAAAGACTTAAAGTGCTGGCTAATAAATTGAGCTTCCTGCGCGACAAAATCGTTACGGATTACCCTTTTAAAAATAAAGATTGCCAGCTCTGCGCGCATTGCAAGACAAAAAACCTTTTGGCAAGGGCGCCAAAAGATTCTATAATAATTTATGTCGGCGACGGAACTTCGGATATCTGTCCGGCTAAAAATGCCCATTTGGTTTTTGCAAAGGATAATTTACTCAAGCATTTTAAAGATAATAAACTAAACCATATAGCCTTTCATAATCTAAAAGAGGTGTTTAATCATTTAAAAAGGAAACTAGCATGAGCCAAAAACAATTGACTAAGACAGGTAAGAGTGAGAAGGAAGTTAATTGCGATCAGCTGTTGAACCTTGAAGCAAAATACTGTTCATGGGGGGATACGGTGCATTACGCCGAGAAGTTAAATGTATTTAAGGGCGCCGAAGGCTGTTATCTTTATGACCAGCAAGGCGTGGAGTTTTTAGATCTGCAGATGTGGTATTCGGCGGCTAATTTTGGGTATAAAAACAAGCGTTTAAACTCCGCTTTAAAAAAACAGATTGATACCCTGCCTCAGCTGGCCTGCCAATATTTACATGAGGAAAAGATTCAGCTTGCCGCAAAGTTGGCGCAAAAGAATGAACGTACGTTTGAAGAAAAAGGCAGGATACATTTTAATGTCGGCGGCTCAAGCGCCCTGGAAGATTCGTTGAAATTAGTGCGTAACCATTCCGGCAGGAGCCTGGTATTTGCTTTTATGGGCGGCTACCACGGCAGGACGTTAGCGGCATCAGCAATCACCTCAAGCTTTAGGTACAGGGAAAGGTTTGGCCACTTTGGGGACAGGGCGATGTTTGTGCCTTATCCATATTGTTTCAGGTGTCCTTATGACAAGAAAAGGGATTTCTGCGATCTCTACTGCCTCAAGCAGTTTGAGAAACTATTTGAAACTGAATACCACTCAGTAGTAAATAAAAAGAATAATAAGTGTGAATTCGTAGCTTTCTACGCGGAAGCTGTGCAGGGAACAGGCGGTTATATAATCCCTCCCCAGGATTATTTTTCGGGATTAAAAGAGATACTTGACCGCTATGGCATCCTTTTTATTGATGATGAAATACAGATGGGGTTTTTCCGTACCGGAAAATTCTGGGCAATTGAGCATTTTAATATCACTCCCGATATTATTGTATTCGGTAAGGCCTTAACTAACGGATTAAATCCTATCTCGGGGATTTGGGCCAAAGAGAGATTTATCTCTCCGGATATTTTCCCGCCCGGGTCAACTCACTCAACATTTTCAAGCAACCCGCTGGGGACAGCCGTGGGGTTGGAAGTAATGAAGCTGATCGAGGAAGCTGATTTCTCTGTATCCGTGCCCAGGAAGGGCCAGTATTTTATCTCGCGGCTTAAGAAGCTGCAAAAAAAGTATCCGCAGATAGGAGACGTGGACGGCCTGGGTTTGGCCTTAAGAATAGAGATGTGCGGTAAAGACGGCTATACCCCGGATAAGGATTTAACCGACAAGATTGTTAATTTAGGCTTAAGCGGTTCTTTAAACGCCGGAGGCAAGAAACGAGGCCTGATTCTTGATGTTGGCGGTTATTATAAGAATGTCTTCACCATTGCCCCGTCATTTTATATTACAGAAAAAGAGATTGATTTGGGTGTAGATCTTTTTGAAGAAGCGTTAAATAAGGCCCTTAAGAGACCGTAATATTCTCTACTTGCCGTAGAAAGGCAGGAGCTAAATTTCCTGCATGTTGAATAAAGCTATCCGTATCTTAAATTTTGATAACAGCCTTATCCGGCAGGCCGGTTTACTTTCCCGGTATTCCACAAAGGTTACTGATTTTACCAGCCTGAACTCCTCTGCCAGGCTTTTTATGCCGCATGCCCTGCGCCGGGAAATAGCGGATTCTCTCATCCCCCAAGAAAAAAACTATCCTACTTTCTTGGGCTCGGGTGATTTTCACCATATCAGCGAAATATTAACCAGCCAGGTCAATGAGCCTGTTTGTTTGATTGTATTCGATTTCCATCCGGATTGGGACATCATGCCTCCGCGTTTTGGCTGCGGATCATGGGTTACTCAAGCCCTGAAGAATAAACATATTTCTAAATGCCTGCTTATCGGCATGGGCTCAGGGGATTTATCCGGGCCGGCATTGCTGACAGGAGGCCTTGGCGCATTGGCCGGCAACCGCCTTGAGATTTATCCTTACAGGCATAAACCCAGCCGGGTTTATTTCAGGAGTGTACCGGAAAATAATTCGATTAAAGTTAAAAGGGGTTTTTTCTCAAGCAGGATTATATGGCATGAACTGGAAAAGGAAGATTTAGCTGATTTTACATTAAAGCTGATCAAGCTCTTGCCTGTACAGAAAATTTATATCTCGATAGATAAAGATTGTCTCAAAAGCGATTTTGCGCTTACTAACTGGGAGCAGGGCTATTTAAGCCTGGTTCAGCTTTTAACTATGCTCAAGATTATGCGCGAGAATTTAGATATTATCGGCTTAGACGTAGTAGGAGATTATTCATTGCCGGTAGTTGCCGGCAGGCTAAAAGCCGTAATTTCAAGGTTGGACCATCCCAGAAAACTTGCGGTAGATAATTGCTCCGCTGATTTAATCCTTAGCGTCAACCAGCAAACTAACCTGGCAATCCTGCAAGAAATATTCTCTTAAGCCTTGTGTTTCTCAAAAAAAACTACAGTTTTCTCGGCGACTTTATCCCTTTCCTGGTCAGCAGTGATAATATGGTAAGAATTCTCCAGGAAGATTATTTCTTTTTCCCGGGAGCTGACGCGGTTATAAATACAATAAGAATTTCTTGGGCTGGTTACATCATCTTCTCTTGCCTGTAGTAATTGTACGGGGGTTCGTATATCCTTAAGGACAGAAATTATTTTTTTGGCTAAAAGTGAATTTTGGTGCATGCAGGATACGGGAATTACGGGATAGCCGTAAAGATGTACTTTGCTATAATCAAAGAGCCCGGCGTCTTTATAGAAATTCTCAACTTTGGAGCGCAGGCGTTCATTCTTCAGCCCGTAAGGATAGCCTTCTTTAAAGTACAGCCAATATTTAAACGGAGTTTTATAGACCAGGGGCAGGAAAATCCTGGATTTGGGATTGCCCCATCCATCATAGAACAGGGTGGGGGAGAAACAGTTTAGCGCTTTTATTTTGTCAGGGAATTCATGCGTTAGCAATATTCCGATTAAAGCGCCGAAAGACAGCCCGGCTACAAAGATATTCTCATAGTCATTGGCGTACTTGAGGAATTCATCGCGGATAGATTTATAAATATCCTGCCATCTGGTTCTTTTAAGGCAGGAGATGGATTTATCATGGTTGAGCAGCAGGGGCGCAGCTACGGAGAAGCCCTGTTTATTCAAACGCTGGGCAATAGCGCCCATTTCTTTGGCTGTGCCTGTGAGCCCATGGATTAAAAAACAAAGATTTTTATCCCCGGGAAGGAAGAATCCGGTATCGGGTATATCGGTAATCCGGCGCTTGTCTTCTTTTATTGAAAAGATTATCATGCTATCCTTTGGTTTTTTTGAGGTTATTGACTATTTTTCTTAGATCAGATTCATTTAGGAAACTGCTCGTGCTCAAAGTAATGCTTTGCCGGGCAATCCTGCGGGCTCCGGGGCAATCTGTCTTAGGAACAATTCCCTTTAAATAATCATAATCCGTAATTGCCCGCAGGTATACTTGGGAAACCCCCAGCCCGGAATCCCTGAAAATATCTAAAGCGGAATTTCTTTTCTCAGGCGTATCAAAAATAACAGCAAGGTAGGGATAGCTTGCTGTTGATTGTTTTCGTTCCGTAACAGGCTTGATCCAGTTGAGGTCCTTGAGCGCGTTTAAATAAAAATCTATTTTTCTCCTTTGCTTATCTACTTCTTTGCTTAAATAAGGGAAGTTAAGATGCCCGATATATTCCCTGAAGGAGGAAACCTTATGTGTCGGGAAATCAAGCTCGAAATATTCACCCATCGCCTTTATAGGGTTATTGAGGTTTTGCCAGAATATCTGCGGTAATCTGAAGGCAAACCAAAATAAAGACGGCCGGTAGAAAATACTGTAAGCAAATAACTCAGCTATTTTTAAGTACTCGGAAAGAATATCCGGGCGCATGATTTCTTTCGCGGTATCCTCTAATGTCCGGACATATTCAGGCCGGTTAGTTATTGCCAGGCCGCCTTCATAAATAGTCAGGCCTTTCCCGCGGCAGAGGCTGAAAAAAGAGAATTCGCCGATTGAGCCTGTTTTCTTGTTTTGATAT
>JBAZOE010000027.1:0-12941 GCA_041648875.1 Candidatus Omnitrophota bacterium | reverse complement strand
CAGATATTGAAGGAGTGGAATGTTAACTAAGATTGAGATAGCTTTTAAAGAATTGCTCACTTGTCTTCAGACTGCCAAGATGTATGGAACAGTGCATCCTATGTTCCAGAAGTCCCTGGATAAGGCGCATGCGGCTTTTGAGGATGTTTTTAACCAGCGCCAGGAGATAGTTATCGGTATTGTGGGTGATGAGCTGGCTTTCGAAAAAGAGATTTTTTTTGATTTAGGCAAACTCTTAAAGACGGCGATCCTGTATTTGAAAGAGAGGAATATAGAAAGGCTCGCTTTTTACCGCGGATTAAGCAAGGAAGAATTAGCTAAATTTGTGGGTATTATTAGCGGGCCGAAAGAAGATTTTAAGATAGATCCGCAGCAACTGTTGTCTTCCTCTGGAATAGAAAATATAAGCATAGGTAAACTTAAGGTTGTTGACAACCAGGTTAAGGGGGGACCGGAATTTAATCAGTCCAATCTTTATGATTACTCTATAGATAAGGTTTCTCAGGTTATATCCAGCGTGCTTAATCTTGAGAAAATCGATCCGCGGGTACTCAAGCTTTCTTTAAATAACATTATTGATAGCTTAAGCATACAGCGCCAAGAGTTGCTAAAACTGGCCACGGTAAAAAGATATGACGCGGAAGTTTACGTGCACATGCTTAATGTCGCGATATTCTCCATGTATTTTTCTTCGCGTTTAGAGTTTGAGAAAAGCGACGTTTTGGATATCGGCGTAGCTGCTCTTTTCCACGATATCGGCAAGATGTATGTTTCGCGGAAAACTCTACATAAACCCGACAAACTTAGTGAACAGGAGTTTGACCGTATCAAGAGCCATACGGTTTTGGGCAGTGAATTTATGTTTAAGTATATCGATAGTCTGGGTATTTTACCGGTGGTAGTTAGCTTCGAGCATCATTTAAAATATGATTCATCCGGATACCCGCGCTTGCCTTTGTTAAGAAAACAGCATATTGTTTCTTCAATCGTAGCTATTTGCGATGTTTACGACGCACTTTCGCAAAGAAGAGGTTATAAACAGGATTATTCCCCGGATGTGGTTTATAATATTATGAATAAAGATAGAGGGAGTGCATTTAATCCGGAATTACTGGATAAGTTTTTCCGATTCATGGGCCTCTGGCCGGTAGGTTCGGTGGTCGCCTTAAATGATGGCAGTATTGCTTTAGTCAAGGAAGAAAATGAATCTGATATCCGCCGGCCGAAAATTGAGATAGTTGCCCCTGAAGATAAGAAACGAATGGTTGATTTGGTTCAAGACAGTAGTTTATGTGTTGAGCGTTATCTTAATCCCTGGAAAGAAGGCAGGGAGTATCTTGGCCTTGGCCATTAGCGTTAAAGAAAAAAATTGACAATTTATTAAGGGGTGCTATAATAAATAAACAAAGGCGTTTAGGAGCCGGATTCTCGGCACTAAACGCCTTTGTTATAATGAAATCAACCTAATATGTAAATATGCGGGCATTACTTGTACTAGAAGATGGGAAGGTATTTAAGGGCAGCTCATTTGGCGTAAACGGTGAGCGGACCGGCGAGGTAGTTTTTAATACCAGTATGGCCGGATACCAGGAGATTATCACCGATCCCTCCTATAAAGGCCAAATTGTAGTTATGACTTATCCTCTAATGGGAAACTATGGGATTAATAAGGAGGACGCGGAGAGCCGCAGGCCTTTTCTGGAAGGTTTTGTGGTAAAAGAGTACAGCAAGATCGCCAGCAACTGGAAAAAGGAGCAGTCGTTAGGTGAGTATTTAAAAGAAAACAATATTTTGGGAATTGAGGGTGTTGATACCCGCAAGTTGACTTTACACATAAGGGAAAAAGGGGCGATGAAAGCTGTCCTCTCCACGCAGGATTTTGACGAGGCAAGCTTAATCAAAAAGGCCAAAAGCTGCCGGGGGTTGATCGGCGTAGATTTAGTTAAAGAGGTCAGTATTTCCAAAAAATATAATTATTCCTGGGCTAAAGATGCTAAATATAAGGTTGCGGTCCTGGATTGCGGGGTAAAATACAATATATTGAGAGAGTTGGCAGCTAACAATTGCAATGTAGTGGTATTTCCCGCGCAGGCAACTTGTGAGGAAATACTTGAAATCAAGCCCGACGGCTTGTTGCTTTCTAACGGGCCAGGGGATCCTGCGGCCTTAGATTATGTGGTTAAAACAGTAGCCGGGCTTATCGGTAAGCTTCCTATCTTTGGAATCTGTCTTGGGCATCAGTTGCTCGGGCTTGCCTTAGGAGGCAAAACCTACAAGCTTAAGTTTGGCCACCACGGAGCGAATCAACCGGTAAAGGATTTAAGGACAGGAAAGGTTTCCATAACCAGCCAAAACCACGGTTTTTGCGTGGATATAGATTCATTGAACAAAAAAGATATTGAACTGACGCATGTGAATTTAAATGACGGTACCTCGGAGGGGCTGCGCCATAAGAAGGTGCCGTTATTCTGCGTGCAATTTCATCCAGAAGCTTCTCCCGGCCCGCGCGACGCGGGGTATTTATTTGCCGAGTTTACAGAATTAATGCAGAGGTCAAAGAAACGCAAACGTTAAATTATGCCTAAGAGAAAAGATATTAGAAAAATATTGATTATTGGCTCCGGTCCCATTGTCATCGGCCAGGCCTGCGAGTTTGATTACTCCGGCACCCAGGCATGCAAGGTTTTAAAACAGGAGGGTTTTAAGGTTGTTTTGGTGAATTCTAACCCGGCGACAATTATGACCGATCCTGAAATTGCCGATAAGACATATATTGAGCCAATCACCGCCGAGATTGTGGAGAAGATTATCGCCAAAGAACGGCCGGATGCGCTCTTGCCTACTCTTGGCGGACAAACCGCTTTGAATACTACCGTGGAGCTGGCGGAGAAAGGGATTTTAAGAAAATATAAGGTTGAGACTATCGGCGCCAATATAAAAGCGATTAAAAAAGGAGAGGACCGCCAATTATTTAAGGCGGCGATGGAAAAAATAGGCCTGGATCTGCCTAAAAGCGGCCGGGCTTATAATCTGGATGAAGCTATTGCCGTATCAAAAAAAATAGGTTTTCCCTTGATTATCCGGCCGAGTTTTACTTTAGGAGGAGTAGGCGGGTCGATCGCTTATAATATTGAAGAGTTTAAACTCCTGGCTAAACGCGGCCTTGAGTCAAGCATGATCAGCGAAATTCTGGTTGAGGAGTCTGTATTGGGCTGGAAAGAGTTTGAGCTGGAGGTGATGCGTGATTTAAGGGACAATGTAGTGGTTATTTGTTCTATTGAAAATTTTGATCCTATGGGCGTACATACCGGAGACAGCATTACAGTGGCGCCCATCCAGACATTAACGGATAAACAATATCAGTTGATGCGAGATGCCGCTATTGCTTGTATCCGTGAGATTGGCGTTGAAACAGGCGGTTCAAACATACAGTTCGCCATACATCCGGAAACCGGCAGAATGGTGATTATCGAAATGAACCCGCGCGTCTCGCGCAGCTCGGCGTTATCATCAAAAGCCACGGGTTTCCCCATAGCCAAGATCGCGGCCAAGCTTGCTGTTGGTTATACTTTAGATGAAATACCTAATGATATTACCCGTTCCACTCCTGCTTGTTTTGAGCCGGCTATCGATTATTGCGTGGTAAAAATTCCGCGTTTTACTTTTGAAAAATTTGCTTTGGCCGAGAGTACCCTGGGGATATCCATGAAGTCGGTAGGCGAGGCGATGGCTATCGGCCGTACATTCAAAGAGGCCCTGCAGAAAGGCTTGCGTTCCCTGGAGATTAAAAAATTCGGATTAGAAAGCATCCTTTTTAAGGATCTTGATGACATTAAGATTGAAAATGGGCTTTTGGATAAGATTTATCAAAAGCTAAGGCAGCCCAACGCGGAAAGGATTTTTTATATCGCGGACGCGTTTCGCGCTAATCTGGATATTGATAAGATTTATGAACTGACTAAAATTGACCGCTGGTTTTTGCATAATATTAAAGAGATCGTTGATTGCGAAAAAGAACTGTTTAAGAACAAGCTTAATCTTTCCGGAGAATTGCTTAAGAAGGCCAAAGAATATGGTTTTAGCGATATACAGCTGGCCAAGCTTTTATCTTTAAGCCAGGCGCAGGTATATGCCTTAAGAAAATCCATGAACATACTCCCGGATTTTAAACTTGTTGATACCTGTGCCGCAGAGTTCGTGGCATACACCCCATATTTCTATTCCACATATGAAAAGTAAGTAGATTCCCCCTTCAAATTTCTTTACAAAAATTTGAGCGTGTATTATAATATGCCTAATTATCAGGCAAAAATATGATTAAAAAGACAGGATTTGATAACGAAAAATACCTTAAAGAGCAGACCGCTTCCATCCTTGAGAGAGTAAAGAAATTTGATAATAAACTTTACCTGGAATTTGGAGGCAAGCTTTGCTTCGATTATCACGCCGCGCGCGTCTTGCCAGGTTATGACCCTAATGTAAAGATACGGCTTTTACAGTACCTGAAAGATAAGATTGATATTGTCCTTTCCATATACGCAGGGGATATTGAAAAGGGCCGGGTGCGTGGTGATTTCGGGATTACTTATGACGCGGCTACTTTAAAATTAATCGATGATTTAAGAAAATGGGGGCTGGATATATTAGCGGTAGTAATCACGCGTTTTACCAACCAGTCTTCAGCGGTTATTTTTAAAAATAAATTGGAGCGCCGAGGGGTGAAGGTTTATTTACATTATCCAATTGACGGATATCCGGCGGATATTGATTCTATTGTAAGCGATAAAGGTTTTGGCAGGAATGACTATATTGTAACCAAGAACCCGATTGTTGTGGTTACTGCTCCGGGGCCCAACAGCGGAAAACTGGCTACTTGTCTTTCCCAGTTGTTCCAAGAGCACAAACGGGGTATCAACGCCGGCTACGCCAAGTTTGAAACCTTCCCTATATGGAACATTCCGCTTAAACATCCGGTGAATGTTGCCTATGAAGCAGCCACAGCCGATATCCAGGATTTTAATCTGGTTGACCCGTTCCATTTGAATAAATACAATAAAACTTCTATTAATTATAACCGCGATGTAGAGAGTTTCCCGATACTTAAGCTTATTTTAAGCAAGATTTTCTCTGGAGACTATAATCTTCCCACGTATAATTCTCCTACCGATATGGGGGTAAACCGCGCGGGTTTCGGGATTGTTGACGATAAAGCGGTGCAGGATGCGGCAAAACAGGAGCTTATCCGCAGATATTTTAGGTATAACACTGAACATGCTCTGGGTATCGAGAAAAAAGAAACCGTAGACAGAGTAATTTTGCTTATGGAAGAACTGGGTGTAAAAGTTGCCGACCGTTTAGTTGTTGAGGTTGCCAGGAAGGCCGCGGAAGAGGCGGAAAATAAAGGCAAAGGTAACGAAGGAATATATTGCGGGGCATCGATTGAACTAGGCGATGGCCAGATTGTTACGGGTAAGAATTCCAAGCTGATGCACGCTGCCTCAAGCCTGATTTTGAATGCGGTTAAGATTTTAGCGCGCATACCTGATGAGATTTTGCTTATAAGCCCGCATATTATAAGCCAGATCGCCAGGCTAAAGGAAGGGATCCTGGGCCAGGACTCAGAGAGCCTGGATTTGGAGGAGTGTTTAATTGCCCTGGCTATCAGCGCAACTACGAATCATACCGCAGAGCTGGCTATGAATAAACTAGGTGAGCTTAAAGGCTGTGAGGTACATATGACTCATATCCCTACCCCGGGAGATGAGGTAGGGTTAAAACGCCTGGGGGTAAACCTTACTACAGATGGTAAATTTTCTTCCCGCAACCTTTTTGTAACTTAAATATGTCAGTTAAAATAAAATTCCTTGGAGGCGCAAAGACTGTCACCGGCTCAAGCCATTTGATCACGGCCGGCAATACGGAGATACTTCTTGACGCCGGGCTCTTCCAGGGGCACCGCGATGCCTTTTATGAAATCAATACCACCTTTCATTATAACCCGCGCACGATTAACGCCATGGTCTTATCACATGCGCACATTGATCATTGCGGCAATATCCCCAACTTAATTAAACAGGGCCTGCGCTGTAAGATCTATACTACTTCTGCCACCAAGGATCTGGCAGACCTGATGCTGGTGGATTCAGGAAAGATTCAGGAAGAAGATGTGCGTTATGTAAATAAAATTAACAGGCGCATGAACTTGCCTTTACGCAAGCCCCTGTATACGGCAAAAGAGGCCTCCAGGGCCACTAAAGTTTTCCGTTCAATTTCTTACAATCAAAAGTTCTGCATTGCCAAAGATGTTTCAGCTACTATTCTTGACGCCGGGCATATTTTAGGATCAGGGATTATTGTTTTGGATATTAAAGACGCCGCTCAGGCATTGCGTTTAGGTTATGCGGTAGACCTGGGAAGAAAGAACCTCCCTTTATTGAATGACCCGGTAATCCCGGGGGGCTTAGACTATTTGATTGTGGAATCTACTTATGGCGGCAGGCTGCATCGGCCGATTGATGAAGCGCAGTCAAAATTAAGGGAAGCGGTTTCGCGGGCGATAAAAAGAGGAGGGAAGGTGATCATCCCTTCCTTTACCCTGGAACGCACGCAGGAGGTCATCTATTTCCTGAATGAATTACTTAAAGAAAAGCTTATTCCTTCAGTGCCTATTTATGTAGACAGCCCGTTAGCCACCAACATTACCGACCTTTTTAAATTCCATCTGGATTTTCTAAATGAAAAGACACGCCAGGCATTCAGTAAAGGGGATAATCCGTTTGAATTACTGAATTTGCGTTTTATCCGTGAACAAAGAGAGTCCAAGGCTTTAAATACCGATAAACGGCCGATGATTATTATTGCCGGCAGCGGTATGTGCGAATCCGGAAGAGTGCTGCACCACCTGCAGAATAATATAGAAGATTCACGCAATATGATTTTAGTCGTTGGATATATGGCTAAAGATACCCTGGGCAGGAGGATAGTTGAGAAAATACCTTTTGTTAAAATATTCGGGGTGGAGTATGAGCTTAATGCCGAGGTGGTAGTGATTAACGCTTTTTCGGGCCATGCCGACCAGTCGGAATTGTTGGATTTTGTTTCCGGATGCCTGCCTGACGGCAAGCCGGGCCTGCCGCTTAAGCGTGTTTTTCTGGTGCACGGAGAACTTGAACAATCACTGGCTCTTTCCGAAATATTGACTCAAAAAGGATTAAACGTGCATATCCCGGATAAAGATGAAGAGGTATTGCTTAATTAATTGATTTGTGGTAATATTACTTCTTGTTCGCAATGTTCGCCTGGTGACGAAATTGCGCCTGTATTGTGTATGTGCACAAGTTTTACTGGATAAAAGATTATAGGAGGAAACTTAAAATGATTGGTGGTTTTTCGACTCCCAAGAAAGATAAGGCAGTTAAATCAAGCGGCGGAAAACTGGTCAAAACCGGAGAGATACTGGTACGCGGAATTGATACCTATAAAGCAGGGGTAGGGGTGAAGGGTTTAGGTACTTTATTCGCAGCTTATCCGGGTAAGGTTTATTTTACCCGTAAAAAGACCAGTCACGGAAGCCCGCGCACATTTGTTAATGTCGCGCCTTTAGCGAAAAAAGAAGCTAAGGGGTAAAAATGGCTGATTTAGCCAAAAGTTATTCTCATCAAAAGTATTTATTAAGTATTACCGATACGTTTTATAGCATAGCCTTGATCCTGGTTGTTCTGGGATCAGGGCTTTGTCTTTCTTTAGAGGCTCTTATTGAGAGTTTCGGGTTGCCGGGATATTTATCGACTGCTGTTTTTCTGCTGGTTATTTTATTTTTTTATTATTTATTAAGCCTGCCGTTTAATTTCTACGCGGGCTATATTCTTGAGCATAAGTTTAATCTAAGCAGACAAAAAATAAGCTCTTGGTGGATGGATCAATTAAAATCCGGAATACTGGGGTATATAATTTTCCTGGTTCTGATTTCGGGTTTTTACTGGGTCTTGATTAAATTCGACCAATGGTGGTTGGCTGTATCAGTCCTTTGGATAGTATTTAGCGTGGTTTTAGCCAAGTTGACCCCCGTTCTGATTATCCCGTTATTTTTTAAATATAAAAAACTGGAAGACGAAGCTTTGCGCCAAAGGATATTCAGCTTGGCGCGGAAAATGCAGGTTAAGCTGATGGATGTTTTTGAGATAGATTTCAGTAAAAAAACGCTTAAGGCCAATGCCGCCTTTACCGGGATGGGTAAAACTAAGCGTGTGATTTTAGCCGATACCTTAAAAAATAAGTATAGCCATGATGAGGTTGAATCAATATTGGCGCATGAGTTTGCGCATTTTAAGCTTAAGCATATTTTTAAACTGATTGCTATAAATTCCCTGTTAACTTTAGGTTTGTTCTACCTGATTTTTAAGACCAACATGTGCCTGTTGGGCGTATTTAAATTAACCTCTCTTACGCAATTGGCCAGCCTGCCGCTGGTTTTCCTTTATTTTATGCTTTTTGGAATTGTCCTGCAGCCCCTGGAAGCATTTGTGAGCCGAAGGTTTGAAAGGCAGGCGGATAGCCTGGCGCTTAAAACAACCCAAAATAAAGAAGCGTTTATTTCTTTAATGGAAAAACTTTCGGAGCAAAACCTTGCCGATAGAAACCCGCATCCGCTGATCAAATTCTTCTTTTTTGACCATCCTTCGATTGACGAGCGCATAAAAGCAGCAAAATTCCATTCTCAGTAATGAACCTGTTAAATTTCTCGCTCAGGTCAATTTCTTAACGCCAATGATCTTTTTCGTATTCCGGCGGCTGCAGAACTCCACCTCGGCCTCTGCCATCGGTGTCAAACAGCTTCGCCGTCCCCGTTTTGTCGCCTTACGGCTCCACGGGGATACCCGGAATACTCAAGCTCCATTGGCTAAAATTGACATTCGCTGCGAAATTTACCAGGTTCATTCTGCAACATTTATACATTATTTAGCGGGTGGCGAGTCTTGGACTCGAGCAGCATCTTAAAATTCGAGCGGGCAGGGTCCCGCCGAAGGCGGGGAGCGAGAATTTTACCGAAGCGCAGCTCGCCACGCTGGGGCGAGCAAGCGGTGATGCGAGAGACAAGGCTCGACAGGACCCGCTAATTTAATTTGGTTTTGTTATTTTTGGAGGAAGTCTAAGATGAGTCTGGCGGCGCGGTCAGTTGCTCCGGGAGAACCGAGGCTGGCTTTTACAGAAGCTAAATCTTCAAGCATCAGCTTTGTTTGCCCGGGGTTTTGCATGAATTCTAAGCAAGCGCGGGCAATAATTTGCGGCCGGGCGTTAAATTGAATAAACTCCGGGACAATTTTCTTGCCTGCCACAATGTTGACCATGCCTATGTAGGGGATTTTTACCTGCGGCCGGTAAAGAAGGTAATTCAACAGGTTCATCTTATATACGATCACAAACGGTTTCTGCATGATCGCCGTCTCCAGCGTTGCCGTGCCTGAGCATACGAGGCAGAAGTCGGCGATATTCAGGCAGTCGTAAGTCTTGCCGTCAACAACCTTTAAATTCAGAGTGGATTTCTCGCATTCTTTTTGGTAAACCTGCGCATCGAGGCTGGGGGATTTGGCAATAATAAATTGCGTATTGGGAATTTCATTATTGATAAACTGGGCAGTTTTAAGCATTAAGGGCAGAACCATCCGGATTTCTTGTTTACGCGAGCCGGGAAGAAGCCCGATAACCTTTTGGTTCGGATCGATCCGCAGCTCATCCAGCATTTCCTGTTTTTTTAGCGACGGCAGCGCCAGGTCTATTAAGGGGTGGCCTACGCAGCAGGCTTTGATCTTGCGCTGTTTATAAAATTCCTCTTCGAACTTAAAGAGCACGATCATTGTAGAGATAAAATCTCTTATACAATTTACTCTTTTTTCTCTTGAGGCCCAAACCTGAGGGCTTACGTAATAGATGGTTGGTATGCGTTTATTGATCGCTTTGGCCAGGCGCAGGTTAAAACCGGAGAAGTCAACGAAGATTATCGCATCTGGTTTATGCGCATCGATTTTTTCAAGGATCAACTGTTTTAATTTGAGGAATCTCGGCAGTTTCTTTAAGACATCAAAAAAACCCATTACGGATAATTCTTTGATATTGCAAAAGATCTCTGCGCCGGATTTTTCTAAATTTGCCCCTCCGACTCCGGAGAATTTAATTTCCGGATCGAGTTTTTTTACCGCTTGGACAAGGTCTCCGGCCAGCAGGTCACCGGAAGGCTCGCCGCAGATAATGAATATATTCTTTATTTGTGCCATATCTGATTTTGAATTTCTAAAGCTACCGCTAAAGCTTCTCTTGCGATAGGCCCGGAAACCAAGGGGGTCTTTTTGTTGATTACGCAATCAACAAACGATGCCAGTTCTTTCTGCAAAGGTTGTTCTTTTTCAATAGGCAGGCGTTCTTTGGTAATTTTACCCTGGATTCTGCGGTATACCGAGGCTTCGGCATTTTTATAGTCCAAAGAAATATAAGTATCTTCCTGAAATATACGGATCTTGCGCATTACTTCATCGGAGACTCGGCTGGCGGTAAGATTGGCGATACAGCCGTTTTTAAAAGTTAAGCGGGCATTAGCAATATCCTCGAAAGCGGTAAGTACATTCACTCCTACGGATTCAACCCGTTCCAGCGGTGAATTCACAAGGCCTAAAACAATGTCAATATCGTGAATCATGATATCTAGCACCGCCCCAACGTCTAATGAACGGTTAGGAAAAACAGAGAGGCGGTGGCATTCAATAAACTTCGGGTTATGAATTATTTTTTGCGTTGCGCAAAAGGCGGAGTTGAATCTTTCAATGTGGCCTACTTGCAGGGTAAGATTTTTTTCTTTAGCTATTTCAATCAGGTTGTCCGCTTGTTTGAGATCTACGGTAAATGGTTTTTCTACCAGAAGGTGTATGTTATTTTCAAGAAAATCACGCGCTACCTGATGATGTAATAGCGTGGGCACGGCAATACTGGCAGCGTCAATTTTACCGAAGAGTTCACGGTAATCGTTAAAACCGGGGACGCGCAATGCCCCTGAGACAGCTTTTAGATTGGCCGGATTTGTATCGCATACGCCTGCCAGGGTGCAGGAGGGGATTTGTTTATAGATTTTGGCATGAATACTGCCTAAATGGCCTGCGCCGATTACCGCTACCCTAAGTTTATCCATTGCATAATAATAGCAAAGTGCGTATCTTGTTGCAATCAAAATTTTTAGCGGGTCCTGTCGAGTCTTGTCTCTCGTGTACGCCTCGGGGTCCTCACCGCTAGAAGTATCCCCATTCCTTCGGGGAAAATCTTTCCTCGGAATGGGGATGCCCCTCTTCAGCGTCACCCCTCGGAAGCAACGCAGAAGATATAAGCCATCCGCTGATCATTTTAATTAAAATACCTCTGGTAGTTTTCGCAGCGAATGTCGATTTTAGCCAATGGAGCTTGAGCATTGAGGGTATCCCCGTGGAGCGAAGCGACAAAACGGGGACGGCGAAGCTGTTTGACACCGATGGCAGAGGCCGAGGTGGAGTTCTGCAGCCGCCGAAAAGCGAAAGAACATTGGCGTTAAGAAATCGACTTGAGCGAGAAAATTAGCAGAGGTATTTACAGCACACGGCGAAAATCTTCCGTGCCGGAAGCAAAAGACGGAAAGCTTATAATTATGCAATAAAAAGGTTTGCCATGCCTGGGCAGATATGTTAAAATAATCTCTCTTTAGGAAAGGCAGACGATGAAGGATTATCTTAAATTATTGAAATTCGTGCGTCCTTATTATGGCTTATTTGCTATAGCCATAGTTTGTATGGGGTTTTCTGCCATATTTGACGGCGTGTCTTTGGCGATGATTGTGCCTTTGGCGGATAAGGTTTTGACCAATAAAAAGATCATTATTCCGGCTAAATTACCGGATTTTCTGGCTAATTTTGTGGATAAGATAAATAATACCCCTCCGGAAGTATTGTTAAGCTATATGGTCGTAAGCGTCCTGGTGCTTTTCTTCTTAAAAGGGGTTTTTGGATTCTTCCAAAGCTATTTTATGTCGGATATTGGCCAGCGCGTGGTCAGGGATATTAAGTCTAAACTTTATGCCAAGATACAGTCTTTATCGCTTAGCTATTTTACTCATAAGCGCGGCGGAGAGCTTATGTCACGTATTAATAATGACGTCAGGCTTGTGGAGAATGCTGTATCATACGGTTCAACTGACCTGATTTATCAGAGCTTGCAGGTGGTTATTTTTGCCATAGTTATTTTTTTTATCTATTTTAAAATGGCCTTAGTTTCGATTATATTCGTGCCTTTGATCAGTTTGCCGATCATAAAGGTTGGTAAGGTTTTAAGGAAGCTTTCCAAACGCACCCAGGAGAATGCCGCTGATACTAATTCCCTGCTTTATGAGACGATTATGGGAGCGCGTATTGTCAAGGCCTTTAATATGGAAGAGCATGAGATCAGTAAGTTTAACAAGGTAAACATGGATTATTATAAACTTTCCATGAAGTCGATTAAACGCACGCTGCTGCTTAATCCTATTACGGAGTTCTTGGGCTGTGCTGCCGGCGTGTTGGTATTCTTCTGGGGGGGTCGTGAAGTTATCGCTGGTAAAATATCTTTTGGAGTTTTTGGCCTGTTCCTGGGGTCGCTTCTATCTTTAATCAGGCCCTTAAAGAAATTAAGCCAGGTAAATGCCTTAAACCAGCAGGCTATGGCGGCCAGCGAGCGTATACATGAGGTACTGGAGACAGAGCCAAGCGTAAAAGAACCTCTTCTGTCTAAAAGTTTAACCAATTTTAAACAGAGTATCAGGTTTAACGATGTTTGGTTCAGCTATGCCGATACAAAAATTTTAAAAGGGATTAACCTTGAGGTTGATTATGGCCAGATGCTGGCAATTGTCGGGCCTTCCGGCACCGGAAAAAGCACTTTAGTGGATTTAATCC
>JBAZOE010000026.1:0-13647 GCA_041648875.1 Candidatus Omnitrophota bacterium | reverse complement strand
AAGAACGCACTCTTCCGGCTCCTACGCCGACAAACATTTCTACGAATTCCGAGCCGGACATGGAAATAAAAGGAAGCTTGGTTTCTGTGGCGATTGCTTTAGCAAGGTAGGTTTTGCCGCATCCCGGGGGGCCGAGCATAAGTATGCCTTTTAAAATCTTTCCTCCGATACGCTGGAGGCTTACCCGGTCGATGATCAGCTTAACTACTTCCAGGGCCTCTTCTTTAGCTTCATCCATGCCGACGACATCGTCCCAGGTGATGCCTACGTCTTTGCCGGAGACGGATTTCTTGCTGGTTTGGGAAAAAGATGAAGCGCCGCGTTTAAAATAGAGCCAGTACATCAGATAGGTGTACACAAAACCGAAAATAAGGGCCATAATGATTTGCAGGTATAGCTGCAGGGGGATCATGGCCAGCTGGGATTGTCTTAGATAAGATTCGGATTCATTCCAGGCGCGCAGGCCGATAATAATAAAGAAGACCAGGGATATGGCCAGGGCGGTTAAAAAGGTAAAAAGGAGAACTTTCAACCAGTGCAGTTTTACCAGGAACTTGATTTTCTTCCAGTTCATAATTTCTCCTATTGTTGGCCGCAGGCGCCTGAATTTCAACATATAGAAAATAACATATCCGTCCTTTTAAGTCAAATCTTTTTTAATGAGCGCTTGATTTACGAGCACATAAGCGCGAGTAAAACAATGCGCGAATTAATCCCATCGAATGTATCAAAATTTTCCACAAATTTTGATACATTTTATGAGATGGAACAGGGGTTAACATGATTTCCTTGACTTGATAATTTTTGCGTGTATAATTATAAAGTTGTTTTAAATTTCTTAAACTTAACACCCTTTGCGGGCTATACCCGGCCCGAAAGGAAGCGGCCTGTGGGTAAAGGAGAATGAAAATGGCAAAGATTAAAAAGGTTTTAGCGCGGGAGATCCTGGATTCACGCGGGAACCCCACGGTTGAAGTGGACTGTATTCTGGCAAATGGCATATTAGGGCGCGCTGCGGTTCCTTCGGGAGCTTCTACCGGAGACAACGAAGCTTTAGAGTTAAGGGACGGTGACAAAGGGAGGTATTTAGGCAAAGGGGTATTAAAAGCAGTCGCCAATGTCAACACTTTAATTAATTCCGCTATTTGCGGCAAAACGGCGGATTTCGCCAAGATCGATAAGCTGTTAATCAAGCTGGATGGTACAGAATTCAAGTCTAAACTTGGCGCCAATGCTATTCTGGGAGTTTCCATGGCAGTGGCTAAAGCAGCCGCGCTTTCCAAGAAACAGCCGCTTTATAAGTTTCTAGGAGGAGATAAAGCAAGAATATTGCCCATACCTTTAATGAATATTTTGAACGGCGGCATGCACGCCGATAATAACCTGAATATACAGGAATTCATGATTATGCCGCAAGGCGCCCCTTCTTTTTCGCAAGGGCTGCGCGCGGCTGATGAGGTTTTTCATAATTTAAAATCAATTTTAAAGTCCAAAAAGCTTTCTACTTCCGTAGGGGATGAGGGAGGGTTTGCTCCCAACCTTAATTCTAACGAAGAGGCCTTAAGCTTGATTATCCAGGCGATTGAAAAAGCAGGTTATGTTCCGGGCAAAGATATTTCTCTGGCATTAGATTGCGCTGCCAGTTCTTTTTGTAAAGACGGCAAGTATACTTTTGAGGGTTCAGAAAAGACCTCAACGGATTTAATAGCCATATATGAAGGGTGGCTTAGCCGTTATCCTATCCTGTCAATTGAAGACGGGCTTTCTGAACATGACTGGAGTGGTTGGAGCCAGATGACCGCAAGGATAGGGGGTAAGGTCCAGTTGGTGGGGGATGATATTTTTGTTACCAACCCCAAGATATTCAAAAAAGGGATTGCAGAAAAAATAGCTAATGCTATACTGATTAAAGTCAATCAGATTGGCTCGCTCTCAGAGACTCTTGAGGCTATTGCTATCGCCAAAAAGAATAAATATAACGCCATAATTTCTCACCGCTCCGGGGAAACAGAAGATACTACCATCGCGCATCTGGCGGTGGCAAGCGGCGTGGGCCAGATCAAGACCGGTTCTTTATCCCGCACCGATAGGATCTGTAAATACAACGAACTTTTGAGGATTGAAGAAGAGTTAGGTAAAAGAGCGGTTTATGCGGGGAGATCCTGGAAAAAGTAGATGTTTTTTACGTTAAGAAAGGCCTTCTGGCTCTTTGGTTTTACGGTTTTACTTTTAGTTTTATTCCTGCCGGGGTATATAAAACTGCAGGGGTTAAGAGCCAAAAACCGCCAGTTAGAAGTGAGTTTTCGTAAAATGGCCGTTGAAAATTATCTTTTGCAGGAAGAGCTTAAGCGGCTTGAGAATGATCCGGTTTATCAGGAAAAGATGGCCCGGGATAAAATGGGGGTAGTCAGAAAAGGCGAGATCCCCATTAAGATTTTTTCTGATAAGAAAAGATAAATTAATCCTTGCTCGTTTCGCTCGCAAGGACTTCGCTGGGTAAAAGATTCGTGGAACTTAGATTCGCGGGGTGGAGCAGCCTGGTAGCTCGCAAGGCTCATAACCTTGAGGTCATCCGTTCAAATCGGGTCCCCGCAATTAAGCACTGAGATGGGCCGGCGATATTTAGCCGGCCCATTTAACTTTCCTTGTCATACCGGCACCTTGCCCAAAATGATGGGCAAGTGTCCCCTTTTGGGGAATTGGCAAGCGCGCGTATATCGCGCAAAACTCTATGAGCGTAAACGGGATGGAGCCTGGATAAACAGGAGAGATCATGGAATCAGGAATGAGAAAAAAACAGTTAACAGCTATTTGTATAGTTGCCGGTTTATTATTTTTTTCTCTGCAGGATGCTTTCGCCAAAAATAAACCCGCTATTTATTTTAATATAACCAATAATATTATTCTTACAAGCGAAGGGGAATTTTCAAGAGTATCCGGAGATTTTAATAAGCCTTCTTTTACTATTGACTCCGGCAGTGGCGAGTTTTCAAAACCGACAGGAGATTTCGGCAAGCCTTCCTTCTCTGTGGCTAACCAAACGGGAGAGTTTTCAAAACCGACAGGAGATTTCGGCAAGCCTTCGTTTTCTATTTCCAACAACGGGGAATTCTCAAGGAATTCTTTCAGTATTGCCGGTAATATGGGGGAGTTCTCAAGCCCGTCATTTTCTATTTCCAACAACGGGGAATTTTCAAACTTTTCGCTTTCTTTGGTCAATTAAGCAGGAAGAATTAAGTTGACTTCAGTTTAAAAAGTCAGATAATATATTTCATTCTGGCTATTATAAATTACGATGAATTTTTTCCGGGGAGTGTCCCCTGTAAATTGTTTTAAGGAAATTTCAGTGAGAAATATATTACCGTTTTTATGCCTCAACCTGCTTATCGGTTTTTCTTTCTGCTACGCCGGACAGGTAAAAAGTTACCTGCGCAGCGATGGTTCTACCGTCACTTGGCATAAACGCTGTGATTCTAACGGCGAAGCAAGAGAAGACTATTCTTATGAGATAAAGGGGCAGCCTTAGATTAGCTTGGTAAGCAACCAGAGGCTGAAGCGGAATGCAAGAGAGAAGAAGGTATACAAGAGTTCCGGAAAGCTTACAAATAGCTTATGAGATTATCCCCGCAGAGGCAATAAAGGAGTATCTTACAAAGGATATCAGCCAGGGCGGGATAAGATTTCTAACCCATGAATTTATCCCCAAGGACAGCCGCTTAAGGATCAGGATTATCTTCCCAAAGACATTATTATTCAGTTTCGAAGCGTTGGTGAAGTGCATGTGGATCAGGGAGGTGCCTTATTCTGAGGAGTTTGAGGTTGGCGTAGAGTTTATCGACCTGCCACCGGAAATACTCGATTACCTTATAAACTATATAAAGGAATCGCCAAAATCTAATGATGAAGAATATAAATAAAACAGGGTTTCTTGCTTTAAGTTTATTATATCTCGCTGGTATGCCAGACAAAAATATTTTAGCAGAGGAGAAATAATTATCCTTCCGGCTGGGGCTCCAAAACCTCAAAATATAGGCAATAAATAATATCAACCACAAGAGTTATGAGAAATAAACCCAGCTAAAGCAGATGGCCGAGATCTTTTCCTGTCCGTTCTTAATACCGTTATATTTATTGAGCATAATAGTTGGGTCGGCCATGTTCTTAAAGCCTGCGGCGGTTATGGAGTTTCAAAGAAGATTCTATGAAAGGATCAACTGGCGCATTGAGCCAATCTCAATGCCTAAAGAAATACGCAATACTAAATTTATGGGTTTGTTCCTGGTTCTTGTAAGCTCCCTGATAATAATTTATATTCTAAGCCTGCGTTAACCTTATCACAAGGCCTGTTTTCTTTCAGCCATGTAATTGGCTAAGCTAAAGCCAATAGCGGGGCCTTTATAAGTTGACGGTTAAAAAGGAGATAGGTATATTGAAATTTAAATTCAAAAGGATCGCTGTGCGTCTTCTCAGGATGCATAATTCGCCGCGGGAGATTGCTTTGGGAGTTGCTATAGGCGTATTTATCGGCATCTTGCCGGTTTATGGGCTGCACACCGTCCTGGTAATTATCGCCGCTATCTTAGTCCGCTCGGCAAATAAAATCGCCATGTTTTTGGGAACCAGTATATCTTTGCCTCCGACTATCCCTCCGATAACCTGGGCAGGTTATGAAATTGGCAGGCATATTTTAAATAAAGGTTTTGAACCTTTGAGCTGGTCAGTATTTAAGAATATAACATTCCAGAAAATATGTTATTATTATCAACCGCTTTTTTTAGGCAGCGTAATCCTGGGGGTTATATGCGCGGCAATTTTCTACCTGGTTGTTTTTTATATGGCAAATAAATTTATGCTGAGAAGAAGACGTGGCCGAGAAATTTAGCGTAAATATCAGAAAATTCAAAAAAGAGGACAGGGAGCAGCTCAGGACGATCAGCCATGATACTGCTTTTATGGGCCAGCCGGCTACGCTATTTTTTGAAGGCAGAGAGTTGCTTTCTGACGCACTCAGTTTGTATTTTACGGATTATGAACCGGAGGCTTCTTTTGTAGCGGAAGTAAATTCAACGGTCGCCGGGTACCTGACTGGCGCAAAAAATAAGGCTGTTGCGGAAAGTGTTTTTAAGAAGAAAATTATGCCTGGTCTGTTTTGGAAAGCTTTAAAAAGCGGAGTTTTCTTTAATAAAAAGAATATTATCTTTATTTTTAACTGTTTAAGAGCATTCTTCAGGGGAGAACTATCCGATCCTGATTTTACAAAAGAATATCCCGCTACTTTTCATATTAATTTAAGAAAAGAATTCCGCGGTCAAAACATCGGCACGGCTTTAATAGATTCGTATTTAAGTTATCTGGAAGAGAAGAAGGTCCCAGGAGTGCATTTAGCGACAATGTCTCAGGCTGGAGCTGATTTTTTCTCCAAACAGTCTTTTAAATTGCTATATAAAGGGAAAAGGTCGTATTTTAGACATATCTTGCATAAAGATGTGCCGCTTTTTATCTTCGGTAAGAAATTAGGGGCAGGTTTCTCTGCCTTCCTAGTGTAGAGAGTTTTGCTTGAATATGCCTTAGGCTTATGTTAATTTAAACAGTCATGGAAAAACTCTGGCCCTTGCGCTATGCACAAGGGTTTCGCTAGATAAAAACTTAAGGTGCTCAAACTTATTATGGATAGAGATTTGTATAACTTTACAGATAATTTAGGCAGTTTTTATTCGGGCTGCGCGGATAAAATCAAGAGTCTGTATTTTCCCCTATGCAATGATAGTATTATGTCGTCTATTACTCCTGATCTACATGGAGATATTAAAAGCGGGCAGAATTCTTTTCTTTTGTCTCCGGTTTCACGTATTGATTTATCCAATTTGCGTTCTTCGCGCAACTTCTGGATTTATATTAATCCGCATAAAATCTGGTCAGCTGCCGGTGTTTCCAAAGATTCCAAGCAGATAAGCAGGGATAAGTTTAGGTTAGAGGCAGGCTTGCTTTGGCATAAAATAACCCGTCAAAGTAAAGCAATGGGCATTAGTGCGGAGATCCTTTCTTTTGTCCCGTCTACGGGGGAACCGGTTGAGATAATGCAGGTTAAGCTTACTAATATTTCCCGTAAATCGGTAAGCTTTATCCCCACGGTTGCTATTCCGATGTATAGCCGCGGCGCAAATAAT
Organism: Candidatus Omnitrophota bacterium; assembly: GCA_041648875.1. GTDB lineage: Bacteria > Omnitrophota > Gorgyraeia > Gygaellales > Profunditerraquicolaceae > UBA6249. The sequence continues at coordinate 7,480 of JBAZOE010000026.1, read as the reverse complement.
ATACGCGATCATCGCCATGTAACCAGCCTCCTGCAGCGGGTTATCCTGCATAAATTCGGGGTAATCTCTAAACCGACATTGATTTTTGATGAATCCGGGCATCGGCCGAATAAAGACAGTTATTTTGTTTTGAGTTGGGATGAAAAGCTGTCTCCTCCCGAGAGGATCTATCCGACTCAGGAAGGGTTTTGCGGCGATTCAGGAGACCTCGAGGAGCCGGAAGCGGTATTTAAAAACCTGCCTGAGCAATTAAATAATATACAGGGCAAGGAGGTTATGGGGGGCTTAAGTTTTAAAAGTGTTTCTCTTAAGCCTAAGCAGTCAAAGGTATATACGGTAATTATGGGAGTAACCCGCAAAACCGGGGAAATCACGAAACTAATTACTAAATTTAACCATCCGGATAAGATATTGCATTCTTTGCGGGAAACTAAAATATACTGGAGCAAATTGGGGCAGGGTATAAATATCGAAACACAGGACAGGGATTTTGACAATTGGATGTGCTGGGTCAATGTTCAGCCGGTATTAAGAAGGATTTTCGGTTGTTCTTTCCTGCCGGATTTTGATTATGGTAAAGGCGGCCGCGGATGGCGCGACCTGTGGCAGGATTGCCTGAGTTTGATTCTTAACCAGCCGGAAAAAGTCAGGCCGGCGCTGATTAATAATTTCAACGGGGTAAAAATTGACGGTTCCAATGCCACGATTATCGGTAAATGCCCCGGAGAATTTATTGCTGACCGTAATAATATCAGCCGGGTATGGATGGATCACGGTATCTGGCCGCTTTTAACGCTGGACTTATATATTAATGAGACCGGCGACCTGGATATTTTGTTTGAGCGGGCAACTTATTTTTATAACCATGAAATAAGCCGCGCCGCAGGCATTGATTATAACTGGACTTGCGCTTACGGGAACAAGTTAAAGACCAAAGCCGGAAAGGTGTATTCAGGCTCAATACTGGAGCATCTTTTAGTAGAGAACCTGGTGCAGTTTTATAATGTAGGCAGCCATAACCATATCCGCCTTGAAGGCGCCGACTGGAATGATGGATTGGACATGGCAAAAGAAAACGGAGAAAGCGCAGCCTTTAGCGCGATGTACGCGCAAAACCTGGAAACGCTTGCCGGGCTCCTGCTTAAGGCCGGAAAAGGCAACAAAATAGAGGTAGCCGAAGAGGTCAAGGTTTTGTTTACGAAGGTTAATTATAAAAGTATCTCTTCTAAACGTAAACTTCTGGATAAATATTTTTCTAAAGTATCATTTGCTGTATCCGGGAAAAAAGTTCCTTTAGATGCCGCGCAGACAGCTGAGGATCTTAGAGGTAAGTCCCTGTGGATGAAGCAGCACATACGTTCGACAGAGTGGCTTAAGGAGGGTTTTTTTAACGGTTATTATGATAACCTCAAAAGAAGGATAGAAGGCAAAAGAGGCAATCGTATACAAATGACCCTGACTGCCCAGGTCTTTGCCATAATGTCAGGCATCGCTTCTTCCCGGCAGGTGCGCAAGGTATTGCAAAGCGTAAATAAATATCTGCTTGATAAACAGGCCGGCAGCCCGCGTCTGAATACAGATTTTAAACAAGAGCAGCTTAATTTAGGCAGGGCCTTCTCTTTCTCGTACGGAGAAAAGGAAAACGGGGCGGTCTTTAGCCATATGGCGGTGATGTTTAGTTACGCCTTATATAAGCAGGGGTTTGCCCGGGAAGGCTGGGAAACTTTAAGTTCTCTTTATAGATTGGCATTGAATACTCCCAGGAGCAAAATCTATCCTTGCCTGCCGGAATATTTTAACCTCGAAGGAAGAGGAATGTATTCTTACCTGACCGGTTCAGCCAGCTGGTTTATATTAACTATGCTTAATCAGGTTTTTGGGGTCAGGGGTCAAGACGGAGATTTAATAATTGAACCAAAGTTAAGCGCGGAGCATTTTCACAAAAACAGCAGTATAAGTATAGAGCGCGTATTTGCCGGCAGGAGGATAATGGTAAAGTTCCTGAATCCAGGGAAGCTTGCTTACGGCAAATATAAAATTGTTCAGGCCTGCCTTAATTTAAGTAATCTGCCTATAGATAAGCGCAGTTATTTAATATTTAGCCGCGAAGTGATCCTTGGGCTTCCGGCGCATAAACATAATCTGATAGAAATCCATTTAGGTTAATATTTACTTTACAAGCCGGCAATATATAGATATAATAAAAACTCCTATTGGTCATTTTAGGAAAGGGAAATTTATTATGAAGAGCAAAGTTTTAAAATTCGGTTTACCTAAAGGCAGCCTCCAGGAGTCTACCTTTAAGATGCTTAAAAAGGCCGGTTTTAACGTCAGCCTGCCTAATAGCCGTTCATATTTTCCGTCGGTAGATGATCCGGAGATCCAGGCGGTTCTATTGCGGGCCCAGGAAATGTCGCGTTATATCCAGGATGGCGCACTTGACTGCGGGATTACCGGCAACGACTGGATACTGGAGAATAAATCTGATGTGGTTAGGGTCACGGACTTAACTTATGCCAAGCAGGGCCTGAATAAAGTCAGGTGGGTCCTGGCAGTTCCTGAGGGTTCCGGGATTAAAAACGCAAAGGACTTAAATGGCAAGCGCGTGGCTACGGAGTTGGTAAATGTAACCAAAGAATATTTTAAGAAGAATAAAGTTAAGGTAGAGGTTGAGTTTAGCTGGGGGGCAACGGAGGTCAAGGTCAGCGGCGGATTGGTTGATGCAATAGTGGAGTTGACTGAAACAGGCAGTTCTCTGCGGGCAAATAAATTAATTGAGATTGCCACTCTCTGTGAGTCTACCACCCAGTTGATCGCCAATAAAGATTCTTATAAGGATAGCTGGAAAAGGGCTAAAATGGAGCAGGTTGCCTTGCTTTTACAGGGGGCTATCGCCGCGGAAGAGAAAGTCGGCTTAAAGATGAATGTAAGAAAAGAGAATCTCAAAGCGGTTATAGCCAGGCTTCCGGCGTTAAAGAAGCCTACTATTTCCGGATTGAGCGATGATGGCTGGTTTGCCATCGAGACGATTATTGATGAGAAGGTTGTCAGGGTGCTTATCCCTGTTTTAAAGCAGGCCGGTGCCCAGGGAATTATTGAATATCCGTTGAATAAGGTTATTTTGTAGTTAGAGAAAAGAGGAGAAGTCATGCCTTGTGGAAAGAAAAGAAAACGACAAAAGATTAAAACTCATAAGCGTAAGAAGATGCGTCGTCGTCTTCGCCATCTGAAGAAGAGAGCCTGGGGCGGCAAAGGTTAAGCTTCTCCTTTTCTGTTCACGAAAAGGATTTTACCTTAAGCCTTAAGTCTTTGCGGATAATTTTAGAAGGATACTTTTGAAGTTAAAATATCTTAATAGTTTAGTTTGTCTTTGCCTTTCATTGGCCATGGCGGTGCAAACTGCCCAGGCTTTAGATGTAGATAGAAAAGACACTCAGAGCCTGAGCCATTATATTACGGCCCTTTATTACGAAGACCTTGGCGATATAGATACGGCTATCCAGGAATATCGCAAAGCGCTGCAGATCGACACTCAGAGTTCTCTGCTGCATTTAAACCTGGCTTCAGCTTTCATTAAGAAAAACGATATTCCTTCGGCTATTCTTGAATTAAGGCAATCTATCGATCTTGCCCCTGAGGCCGTAGAGCCGCATGCGATATTAGCGCTGGTTTATACAACGCAGAATAAAGCGGATTTGGCTGCGCAGGAGTATGAACTTGCGCTTAAGAATGCCTCTAAACTTGAACCGGGAAATATTGAAATCTACAAAAGTTTAGGAGCAATCTATTTGCAGCAGGGTAAGTTAAAAGAAGCCGAAGGTATTTTTAAACTGGTTGCCGGGCTGTCTCCGCTTGATGCGCAAACACATTTTTACCTGGGCAGTATCTATTATGAGCTAAAAGATTACGCTCTCGTAGAAACAGAGCTTAAGGCCGCGATAAAATTAAAGCCCGATTATCATGAAGCCTTGAATTTCCTCGGCTATTTTTACCTGGAGCAGGATAAAAATATTGATAAAGCCGGTTTGATGATCAGGAAAGCTTTAGGTTTTGACCCGGAAAACGGCGCTTATATTGACAGCCTGGGTTGGTTCTATTTTAAAAAAGGCAAGCTTAAAGAAGCGTTAAGCCATTTGGAAAAAGCGGCGTCTTTGTTAAGCGACCCGGTTATATATGAACATCTGGGGGATGTCTTCATGAAGCTGGGCAATCGGGATAACGCAAGGTTAAATTGGGAAAAATCCCTGAAGTTAGATTCCGCTCAGGAACGGGTGAAAGAAAAATTACTCCAATCTTCCGAATAATGGATAACAAACAATTATCAATAAAAGAGTTAGAGTCTAAGGCAAAAGAAACCCGGCGTTTGATTATCGAGATGTTGGCTAAGGCCGGCTCCGGGCATCCCGGGGGGAGCCTTTCTGCGACGGATTTGGTTGTTGCGCTATACTTTAATATTCTGCGATTTAACGCGAAGAACCCGCAATGGCCGGACAGGGACCGTTTTCATATGTCTAAGGGGCATTGCTGCCCGCTCTGGTATGCGGTTTTGGCGCAAACAGGCTATTTTCCAAAAGAAGAATTAATGACCTTGCGGCAATTAGGTTCGAATCTCCAGGGGCACCCTGCCCGCTGTACCCCGGGGGTGGAATCCGCGTCAGGTTCCTTAGGCCAGGGTCTTTCTGTAGGGTTGGGGATGGCTCTGGCGGCAAAAATGGATAAAAAAGATTACCGGGTTTATGTTTTATTGGGCGACGGAGAGACGCAGGAGGGTAATATCTGGGAAGCAGCCATGGCTTGCAGTCATTTTTCCTGCGATAATCTCTGCGCTATCTTGGATTTTAACGGCTGCCAGATAGATGGAAGATGCGAAGACATTATGGGCCTTGAGCCATTAGCCGCTAAATGGCGGGCATTCGGCTGGCATACAATAGAGATTGACGGCCATGACATGCGGCAGATTTTGTCCGCCTATGAAGAGGCTAAAACAGTAAGATCCAAACCCACAATAATTATCGGCCGCACCGTAAAGGGTAAAGGGGTTTCATTTATGGAAGGCGTAATAGGTTTTCACGGCAAGGCCCCTACTAAAGAAGAGGCGGAAAAAGCTTTGAAGGAGTTAGCGTAATGGCAGAGCAGTTTTATCAAAGGGATATTTATGGCCAGACACTGCTGAAGCTGGGCGCATTAGATAAGGATATTGTGGTTTTAGACGCCGACCTTTCCAGCTCTACCAGGACGAATCTTTTTGCTAAAGAATTCCCGGATAGATTCTTTAATTTTGGCGTAGCGGAACAGAATATGATGGCTGCGGCCGCCGGTTTAGCCAGCTGCGGGAAAAAAGTTTTCCTTTCTACTTTCGCTGTGTTCGCCGCCGGGCGCGCCTGGGACCAGATAAGGGTTTCCATAGGTTATAATAATTTTAATGTTAAAATAGTGGCTACTCACGCCGGTATTACCGTAGGGCCGGACGGGGCAAGCCATCAGGCTTTAGAGGATATCGCGCTTATGCGCGTGCTTGCTAATATGAATATTATTGTTCCTTGTGACGGCCCCCAGACAGCTGATGCGGTCACCACCGCGGCAAGAATTCCCGGGCCTTTTTATATCCGTTTAGGCCGTTCAAAAGTCCCCACTATTGAGAATAAAAACGAGTTTCAATTCGGGAAAGCCCAGCTAATTTCTGAAGGCAACGACGTAACTATTATCGCTTGCGGGATAATGGTCGCTGAGGCGCTCTTAGCGGTAAAAAATTTGGCGCAAAAAGGGGTTAAGGCGCGCCTGCTTAATATGCATACTATTTGGCCGCTGGATAAAGAAACCATTCTTAAGGCCGCTAAAGAAACTAAGTTTTTTGTGGTTTGCGAAGAGCATAATGTTATCGGAGGGTTGGCTTCCAGCGTAGGTGAAGTAGTTGCCGAGAATTATCCTAAAAAGGTTATCCACCTTGGCGTGCGTAACCGTTTTGGCCAATCAGGGGAACCGCAAGACCTCTTGAAAGAATATAATCTTACCAGCCTGGATATAGAAAAAGCGGTTTTATCCAACATCTCCTAAGGTTCTAAGCACAAGTCCATGAAGTTTAACTCGCCATTGGTTATTAAGTCTTTTGCCAAATTAAATCTTTATCTGCGTGTTTTAGGCAGGCGCAAAGACAATTTCCATAATCTGGATACTTTGTTTGTCCGTATTGACCTGGTCGATACGATTATCATTAAAGGCCGCAAAGACAGCCTGATCAGGATTAAATGTAATAGCCGGCATGTGCCAAAAGATAAAACCAATCTTTGTTTCCGCGCCGCCGAATTATTAAGGCAGGAGTTTAAGTTAAGTTTTGGCCTGGAGATAGAGATAAAAAAACGTATACCTGTTGGCGCCGGGCTTGGCGGAGGCTCCTCTAACGCCGCCGCTGTCCTTTTGGGGCTGAATAAATACTGGCATCTTAATTTGACCAAAGAAAAGCTGGCAATCCTGGCAGCTAAACTCGGCAGCGACGTCGCTTTCTTTGTCCATGATGTAAAGTTTGCTTTAGGCAGCCAACGGGGAGAAAAAATCAAACCGCTGGTTTCTTTAGAAAAAGTTAAGCTGCGGTTTATTCTGGTTTATCCCGGAGTTAAGGTTTCAACTCCTCTAATTTATCAAGAATTTGACCTTTTTATTTCCGAGTTGACAAGGCGGCCTCCGGATGTTAAAATACTTCTTCCTGAATTGCTTAAAAATGGCTGCCGTATTGATTCAAAATGCCTTTTTAACGATTTAGAAGTTATCACCATAAATCTCTATCCTGTAGTTAAGAAGGTTAAAGATGCGCTTTTGGCGGTAGGATTAGAAAGTGTAATGATGTCCGGAAGCGGGCCAGCGGTATTTGCTGTCTGCGATAGCCGGACACAGGCTCAAGATTTAAGCGACAAGCTGCGCAGGGAACATAAATCTTGGCAAATTTTTCTAAGTTCTGCGATTTAGCCAGCGGTTTGTCTACCTGCCGTAGACAGACAAGGAGGAAAGCGATGGAGATAACAGAAGTTAGGATAGTGCTAAAGGATTCACCGGATAAGAAATTAAGATCATACGCTACAGTTACTTTTGATAATGTTTTTGTGGTAAGGAATATTAAAGTTATAGAAGGCTCTACGGGTTTGTTTATCGCCATGCCTTCTCGTAAAATAAAACATCCTTGCCCGAAGTGCTCTTTTAAGAATGAATTGCGCAGCAAATATTGCAACCAATGCGGGGCTGCTTTGCCGGCTGAGGTTATTCCCCAGCATGTAGAAGATACGTCAATCAGCCAGTCCGAGCATAAGGATATAGCCCATCCCATAACGCAGTCGTTCAGGGAGTATTTGCAGAAAAGAGTCCTTGAGGCCTACGAGCAAGAGAAGGGGAAGATTAAAATTTGAGGCGATTGCTCTGGGACGTCGTCCAATGGTAGGACTCCAGAATTTGGGTCTGGCTATTATGGTTCGAATCCATACGTCCCAATGAA
>JBAZOE010000025.1:0-13901 GCA_041648875.1 Candidatus Omnitrophota bacterium | reverse complement strand
GTGTGTTTTTGTAATCAAGGAGGTTTAAATGATATTTGGTAAGACTAAATTAGAGTTACGGGTCGGTATATTTGTTTTCATAGGCTTGGTGATCCTGGTCATTTTTATCTTATCTATTGGCGGGTTTAAGACCTGGAGTTCGGGCTATCATATCAATATTAACTTTAATTTCGTCAACGGAATAAAGGTCGGGGCGCCGGTGCGCTTTGCCGGAGTAGACGTCGGAGAAGTAAAGAAGATCAAACTGGAGTTTCTCCCTGATGAGAACCGTTCAAATGTGGGCCTGGACGTCTGGGTCAGGAACATTATTAAGATCCCTTCCGATTCTTCTGTCTGGGTCAATACTCTGGGGCTTTTGGGCGAGAAATACGTAGAAATAATGCCGGGTACCGATTATTCCCATTCGCTTAAGAACGGTGATTGCCTGACCGGAGTCGACCCCCTGCCGATACATCAGATATTCAACAACGCTGAAAATATCCTGAGTAATTTAAATGACGGTATTGCCAGGATAAAGAACAAAGAGGGTTCCCTGGGGAAATTCATTTATGACGATGCGATCTATAATGAAATGCAGGCCTTTGTGGCTGATGTGCGTAAAAATCCCTGGAAGCTGTTTATTAAGGCCAAAGAAAAGAAATAATGCGGACTAAATCAATATTTACTTGCGCCGCCTGCGGGTATCAATCCCCGAAATGGCTGGGAAAATGCCCTGATTGCAATAGCTGGAATTCTTTCAGCGAGGAAGAATATACCGCTCCTGCCTCCGGCTCCAGGGAAAGGGTGTCTTTATATAAAGACGGACCGGTGCTCTTAAAAGATGTGGTGGCCAGAGATGAGGACAGGTTAAAGACTAATATCCGTGAGTTGGACCGGGTTTTAGGCGGCGGGATCGTTAAGGGGTCGGTGGTCTTGATCGGAGGAGACCCGGGAGTAGGAAAATCCACGATCTCCCTGCAAGTCTCAAACCATCTGACCAGGCAGGGTATAGGGGTCCTTTATGTAAGCGGTGAAGAATCCGTAGCCCAGACGAAGCTGCGCGCAAAGCGTTTAGGTGAACCCGGTTCGGATAATCTTTATATCGTAAATCAAACAGACCTGTCCTTAATCGTCGAATACATCAAGAAACTCAAACCCCAGGTAGTAGTAATCGATTCTATACAGGTTATTTTTGATCCTGCGATAAGTTCTTCTCCGGGAAGCGTCAGCCAGGTAAGAGAGTGCGCCGGTCTGCTCACACAGCTGGCCAAGACCACAGGCACATCAATTTTTATTATCGGCCATGTTACCAAAGAAGGGGCCCTGGCCGGCCCGCGCGTCCTGGAGCATATTGTCGATACTGTGTTGTATTTTGAGGGGGACCGTTTCGCCTTATACAGGATACTGCGGGCGGTAAAGAACAGGTTTGGCTCAACCAATGAAATCGGGGTATTTGAAATGGGCCCCGAGGGGTTAAAAGAGGTGAAGAACCCCTCGGAGATTTTTCTTTCCGAAAGGCCGAACAATGTTTCCGGTTCAATCGTTACTTCCATATTAGAAGGGACACGTCCTCTTTTAGTAGAGATACAATCCCTGGTTTCAAGAAGCAGTTTTGGCTATGCCAGGCGAAGGGCGCAAGGGTTTGATTTTAACCGCCTTTCTTTACTGGTAGCTGTTTTGGAGAAACGCATGGGGCTGGCGCTTGAAGCGGAAGATATCTTTATTAATGTGACAGGAGGGATAAAGATTGAAGACCCGGCGGCGGATTTGGCGGTCTGCGCGGTAATTACCTCCAGTTTCCGTGAGCAGGTGGTTATGCCGCAGGCTGTGGTTTTAGGAGAGGTAGGCTTATCAGGAGAGATCCGGAGTATTTCACAGGTGCTCACGCGTATAAATGAAGCGGAAAAACTGGGTTTTAAACATTGCATATTGCCCGGCAATAGCTGTAAAAACCTTAAACTTAATAAGCCGGATATGCAAATTATCCCCGTTTCTACTTTAAAAGAGGCATTGGATATTATTTTAGGTTTATCTGTCAATCAACAGGGCACCCGTGCTTAAAGGTAGGCACGGTGTATCCTTGTGGATTAACACCCGGCCCGAAAGGAAGTGGCCGGTGTACCCTTGTGGGTAAGGAGGCAAAGAAATGAATTTATTATTAATACGGTTTTTATTTATTCTAAGCGGCATGGCTATTGGGTATCAGACAGGAGCCCCGGAAAGGACTAATTTTATTGCCATGGCAATCGGGGGAGTTTTGGCTTTAGTATTGATTCTTTTAGAAGCAGGCCTGCGTAAGGTTTCGGTAAGCGGTTTATCCAGCGCCGTATTCGGCCTGATCCTGGGCTTGATTATGGCTAATCTTTCCGGAGACGCCCTGAGCCTTTTTTACAGCGACCCGGTTATGCTTTCCAGGATCAGGGTAACGTTGACATTGGTTTTTTGTTATTTAGGCATGGTCGTGGCTTTGCGCGGCAAAGATGAATTTAATATTATCATTCCTTACGTGCGCCTGCGCCGCCAGGACCAATCCGGGGATGTCATACTCCTTGATACCAGTGTCATTATTGACGGCAGGATCGTTGATATTTGTAAAACACGCTTCCTGGGAGGAAAAGTTATTATTCCCAAATTTGTGCTCAGAGAGTTGCAGCAGATTGCCGATTCCACCGACCCGATTAAGCGCCAGAGGGGAAGGCGCGGTTTGGAGATATTGAATACCATACAGAAAGAATCGGGAATGGACATAACCATCCATGAACAGGATTTTGTCGAGACTTCGGAGGTTGACGCCAAATTAGTCATGTTAGCCAAGCTGCTTGAAGCCAAAATCCTTACCGTGGATTTTAATTTAAACCGCGTAGCCAGTATCCAGGGGATCAAAGTTTTGAATATCAATGAACTGGCCAATGCCTTAAAGCCCGTGGTTTTTCCCGGCGAAGAGATGCATATCAAGTTGATTAAGGAAGGCAAGGAGCATAATCAGGCGGTGGGCTATCTTGATGATGGGACAATGGTGGTAGTAGAAGATGCCCGCAGGTTAATCGGCCAGGATGTAAAAGCCCTGGTAACCTCAGTCCTGCAGACTCAGGCCGGCAGGATGATCTTTACTAAGATTACGAAATAATGCTCAGCGCGATTCTCTTGGCAGCCGGAAAAGGCAGGCGGCTTAATGCCGTAATGCCGAAACCTTTGGTAAGAATAGGAAATAAGCCGGCAATAATTTATTCCCTGAATAGTTTAAATAAGCATCCGGATATAGATGAAATTATTTTAGTGGTTAGTTCAACTAATCAAGGTAAGATAATTGAAGCTATAAGGAAATATCATTTTAAGAAAATAAAAGCCATTGTTTTCGGCGGCCTGCGCAGACAGGATTCGGTATATAACGGCCTTAAGGCAGTAAACAAAAAAAGTGATTGGGTATTAATCCATGATTCCGCGCGGCCGTTTATTGCCGGCAGATCTATTACAAAAGTTATAGCGGCTTCCGGCAAGAATGCCGCAGCAATTCTGGCAGTAAGGCCGAAAGCAACCATAAAATTATCCCGGCAGTTAAATATAGTCAGCCAAACCTTAAACAGGGATAAGCTCTGGGAAGCGCAGACTCCGCAGGTCTTTAAGAAAAGCCTTCTCCTTGAGGCCTATAAGAAATATTCTCAGGAAGATGTCACCGACGACGCTTCTTTAGTTGAGAGATTGGGCAAAAGGGTAAAGATAGTTGAAGGCGATTATGGCAATATTAAGATCACTACCGCCGAAGATTTATTGCTGGCGGATCTGATCGTTAAAAGGAAGATTTATGCAGTATAAAATCGGCATAGGTTATGATATCCACCGTTTGGTCTCAGGCAGGCCGTTACTTTTAGGAGGGGTAGAGATACCCTATAATAAAGGACTCTTGGGGCATTCTGACGGAGATGTATTGATCCATGCGCTTTGCGACGCTTTATTAGGCGCCATGGCGTTGGGGGATATCGGAGAGCATTTCCCCGATACTGATCTTAAATACAAGGGGATCGCCAGCAGCCAGCTCTTGAAGACAGTTAAAGAGCTTCTTGACAGCAAGGACTATGAGATTAATAATCTTGATGTGGTAGTTATTGCCCAGGCGCCGGCGCTTACGCCTTTTAAAAATAAAATGAAACAGGCTCTTTGTGCGCTGATGCATATCCGTGAAGACGCATTGAACATAAAGGCAAAAACAAATGAGGGGCTGGGGCCTATAGGCGACAATGAAGCCATTGCCTGTTACGCGGCAGCTTCTTTAGTTAAGGGAAAATGCAGGGGGTAATTATGGTTTACGTTATAAACATAATAATAATATTGGCAGTTCTTGTTGCGCTTAAACTTGCGTTTATCTCCATATTTTTTTATTCCGACATAAGAGCGGTGCAGAAAAGGGACCCTGCGGCGAAAAGTTTCTTAGAGGTAATCTTGCTTTATCAGGGGTTGCATGTTCTGATCGTCTATCGTATCGCCCATGTTCTATACCAGAGTCGTTTATTTCTTTTGGCCAGGGCATTATCGCAACTGGGGCGTTTCTTAACAGGAATTGAGATTCATCCGGGAGCCAGGATCGGCAAGCGTTTCTTTGTTGACCATGGCATGGGAGTAGTTATCGGAGAAACAACGATTATCGGCGACGATGTCCTGCTTTACCAGGGCTCGACCTTAGGGGGCACCGGAATTGTTAAGGGGAAACGCCACCCGACTATCGGCAATAATGTGGTTGTCGGAGCGGGAGCAAAAGTTTTAGGCAACATTACCATCGGAGACAATTCATATATCGGCGCCAACGCCGTAGTGATTAAGGACGTGCCGGCCAATTCCACGGTTGTGGGCGTGCCGGGCAGGATCACCAAGCAGGACGGCAAGAAGATGGATGTAAGCTTAGACCACGTGCATGTATTGGACCCGATTATGCAGACAATCGAAGAGCTGCAGGATAGGGTTAAGGATCTAGAGAAGAAGTAATTTTAGCAATCCGTTTTCATCTTCGCGGGTCCTGCCTGCCAATCCACCTCGCCGTGCTCTCCGCCTACGGCGGATGCGCGCGGCAAGGGCTTCGGCTTGGCAGTCACCCGCTATTAAGCTTCAAAACTAAAGTACTACTAAAATTATCATTGGAATTTTGATATGGAAAATAAAATCTTTATATATAATTCCCTTTCAAGGAAAAAAGAAGAACTCATCCCTTTAAAACCTCAAGAGATTAAGATGTATGTCTGCGGGCCTACGGTTTATGACCAGCCGCATATCGGCCATGCCCGCAGCGCCTATATTTTCGATGTGATCAGGAGGTATTTAATATACAGGGGATACAAGGTTAAATTTGTCAGGAACGTAACCGATGTTGATGATAAGATTATCGATAAAGCGCAAAAAGAGTTTAAGGGAGAGGACTTAAATGAGGCGGTTAAAAAAGTCTCCGTAAAGTATCTGGATCTTTACCATGAAGATATGAAGAGTTTGGGTATTCTTGAGCCGTCTGTTGAGCCTAAAGCAACCGAGTATGTTGATAAAGATAAACCCTTAATGCAGGAGTTTATAGGCCGGCTTATCAAGAATGATTGCGCTTATGTTTCCGAAGGGGATGTGTATTTTGATATTAAGAAAGCCAGGGATTACGGTAAATTATCTAATCAGGCGATAGATAAAATGGAGGCAGGTTCACGAATTGCTCCCGGCGAAAAAAAGAAAGACCCTCTTGATTTTGCTTTATGGAAAGCAGCAAAAGTTGGGGAGCCTTCATGGGATAGCCCCTGGGGAAAGGGTAGACCCGGTTGGCATATCGAGTGTTCTGTGATGAGCTCTGATATTTTAGGTGACGAATTTGATATTCATGGCGGCGGCCTGGACCTTATTTTTCCCCACCATGAAAATGAAATAGCTCAGTCCGAAGGCGCGGGCAAGAAATTCGCCCGTTACTGGATACACCACGGCCTGCTTACTATTAACGGCCAGAAGATGTCCAAGTCGCTGGGGAATTTCATAACCGTAAAAGATTTCCTGAAGAAATATAAGAATGCCGATCTGTTAAAAATGCTGTTTTTATCCACTCATCATTCCCATCCGGTTGATTATACTGATGAGAAAATTCAAGAGGCCAAGCAGGCCTTAGATAGGATTTCCATCTTGTGGGGTAAAATCGGCGGGCCGATCGATAAGAAGTTTACTGGTAAAACTCCTGAAGAATTAGAAGACGTAAAAAAGAAGTTTATTAGTGCAATGGATGATAATTTTAATACTCCTCAGGGCTTGGCAGCCATTTTTGAATTAGTGAGTATTACAAATAAGAAACTTGATAATCAGGAATTTGTATCAGCATCCAGAGATATATTATTAGAATTAACACAACTATTTGGTTTAAGCGTAAGCCCAAGTGTAAATGTAGACGCGTTTTCTCTTAAACTAGATTTGCCTGATGTGGAAATATTAATTCAAGCAAGAAATGAGGCGCGAAAGAATAAAGATTTCAATAAATCAGACGAAATTAGAAAAGAATTGGAAGCTAAAGGTATTATCTTAGAAGATACTAAAGAAGGAACAGCTTGGAGAAGGAAATTATAGCGGATGGCTTGGCTTGTTTCTAAGCAGGGCGTTTGCAGGCCGAGCGGGCAAGGTTACCCGGCTATATACGAAGTAGGTAGAGCGAGGCCGAAACCCGAGCGAAGTTTGACACGCCGGGGCAAACGAGCGTCCCTGCGAGAAACAAGGCAAGACATGCGCTATGGGCAGGACCCGCGTAAGATATCGATATGAAAAGTAAATTCATCACATTTGAAGGTTCCGAAGGCTGCGGCAAGAGCACGCAGTCAGAGATGCTCTACCGGTATCTAAAATCCAAAGGTTTAAAGGTAGTTTATCTGCGCGAACCCGGAGGAGTTAAATTAAGCGAGAAGATCCGGGATCTGCTGCTTGATCCCTGTAGTAAGATATCTCCTGAAGCAGAAACGCTGCTTTACATGGCTGCCCGCGCACAGGTGGTAAGAGATATTATCAAACCGGCGCTTGAATCCGGCAAGATTGTTATCTGCGACCGTTTCCTGGATTCTACAATTGCTTATCAGGGGTTTGGCTTAGGGATAGATATAGGCATGATTAAAACTATAGGAAATTTCGCGACTTTAGGTATAAAACCAAACCTTACTTTCTTCCTGGACCTGCCCGTAAAGAAAGGGCTTAAACTCCGTTGTAACTGTAAAGACCGTATTGAACAGCGCTCGTTTAAATATCATGAAATGGTAAGGAAGGGGTATTTGAAACTTGCCAAGCTTGAGCCGCGACGCATCAAAATAGTCAGAGTAGAGGCCGATAAATCAGCAACTCAAGATAACATTAGAAGGTTAGCCGATGCGCTTTAGCGATATCCTGGGGCATGAAAAACCGCTGAATATAATAAATGCTTATATAGAAAATTCCTCTTTTTCCGGCGGCTATATTTTTAGCGGCCCGGAAGGTATCGGCAAGAAGGCGGTTGCTAAAATAATTGCCCAGAAATTGAATTGCACTGCAGGAGAAAACAGGCCATGCGGGGCCTGCAGCTCATGTTTAAAGACGGAAAAGCTGCAGCATCCGGATTTGCATATTATCGAAAGCGATACTTCGCAAATTAAGATTGAAGATATCCGCTCCCTGCAGCGGGAGGCAAACTTCCGGCCGTATGAAGGCGCGATGAAGGTTTTTATTATCGATGAGGCGCATAAGCTCAACCCGGAGGCGGCAAATTCTTTGCTTAAAGTGCTGGAGGAGCCCCCTGCCGGGAGTTTAATTATTTTAATTACGCATAAGCCGCAGAACATCTTTAAGACCGTGCTTTCGCGCTGTAAGGTTATAAGGTTTTCTCCTTTGCCAATAACTTCGCTTGAGGATGTTTTGATCAGTAAGTATTTTATCGATAAGCTCCCCGCGCATTTTATCAGCTTTTATGCCGAGGGCAGGCTGGGCCTGGCGCTTAAACTAAAGGATTCAAAGATATTTGAGGAGAAGAACAGGATATTTGATTCTTTGGCGCTTGCCGGCAGGCCGCTTGACCGTAATTTGACAGGCCAGAATAAAGAGCAGCTGCGCGGATATTTAAACCTGCTGGCCTCCTGGTTCAGGGATATATATTTGCTTAAGGCCGGTATTCCGGAAGCAGGGTTAATGCATTTAGACCGTAAGAATGATTTATTAAGGCAGACGCGCGAATTGACTTTTAAGCAGCTTGACGCTATATTGACGGCGGTTTCGGAAAGCATGTTTTATTTGGAGAAGAATATTAACAGCAAATTACTTTTGCACAACTTAGGAGCGCAGCTATGGAAGGCATGATCTTGGTGCAGCTTAGGAATTCCGGGCAGATACAGTTTTATCATGCCGGAAATTTAACTTTAAAGACTGGGGATTGTGTAATTGTCGAGCATGACAGGGGCCTGGATTATGGATGCGTTATCCAGCCGCTCCAGGCGCATTGCTGCGCTGAAAATAACCCCAAAGAACCGCCGAAGAAAATAATCCGCCTGGCGCGGGAAAGCGATCTGAAGCAGGTAGAAGATAATTGCGTAAAAGCCAGGGATGCATTTAGCGCCTGCGAAAAGAAGATAGCTGAGCATAAACTGGATATGAAGCTGGTTAAGGCGGAATATTCTTTTGACCGCTCCAAGATATTGTTTTACTTCACTTCAGACGGCCGCGTGGATTTCCGCAACCTGGTTAAGGACCTGGCAAAGATATTTAAGGCGCGTATTGAATTAAGGCAGATCGGGGTAAGGGATGAAGCCAGGCTTTTCGGCGGTTATGGCTCATGCGGCAGGGAGCTTTGCTGTAAAAGGTTCCTGAAAGATTTTGAGCCGGTAACAATAAAGATGGCAAAAGAAGAGGGGCTGTCGCTTAACCCTCCGAAAATATCCGGCTTATGCGGCCGGCTTATGTGCTGTCTTTCTTACGAATACGAGACTTACAAGCTGCTTTCAAAAGGCCTGCCCCGGGAAGGTGAACATTTAAATACAGAGCAGGGTAAGGGAAAGGTCATCAATGTTAATGTTTTTAAACGGGTGGTTACTGTCCAGCTTGATGAAGGCGGATTTTTAGAGGTAAGCTATAAGGAAAAAGAGTATGGCAAATAAGTTTTATATTACTACCCCCATTTATTATGTAAACGCCTCCCCGCATATCGGCCATTCTTATACTACTATTGCCGCGGATGTTTTGAGCAGGTTTAAACGCCGGGTTTTAGGAAAAGAGAATGTGCGTTTCCTCACCGGAACCGATGAGCACGGACAGAAGATCCAGAAGGCCGCAGACAGCGCCAAGTTATCCGCGCAGGATTTTGTGGACCGGACCAGCCTGCAATTCAGGGATCTCTGGAAATCTTTAAATGTTTCTTATGATGATTTTATCCGCACCACCGAAGAGCGCCATGTAAAAACCGTGCAAAAAGCCCTGGAGATTCTTTTCAAAAAGGGCGATATCTACGAAGGTAAGTATGAGGGGTTATATTGTACTCCTTGCGAAACATTTTGGCTCGAATCGCAGGCAATAGGCGGCCTATGCCCGGATTGCCAAAGGCCGGTTGAACGTATTGTTGAGGGCAATTATTTCTTTAAATTATCAAAATATCAGGATTGGCTTCTGGAGTTTCTTAAAAAGAATCAGGATTTTATCAAGCCCGCCAGCCGTTATGAAGAGACTTTGAGGTTCCTGGAATTGAACAAATTAAATGACTTGTGTATTTCCCGGCCCAAGGAAAGGCTTAGCTGGGGCATACCTTTGCCTTTTGCTACGGAGCATGTGACCTATGTCTGGTTTGACGCCCTGATTAATTATATCAGCGCGGTTGGTGAATTTGACAGCCAGGATAATTATCAGTCTGAATGGTGGCCGGCAGATCTGCATTTGATGGCCAAAGATATTTTAAGGCAGCATACAGTTTATTGGCCGATTATGCTGCATGCTTTAAATATCAAGCTTCCCAGGGCGGTCTTTGCCCACGGCTGGTGGATGATCAATGAAGACAAAATGTCAAAATCGCGCGGTAACGCGGTTAACCCGCTTGAAATGATAGAGAAATATGGCCTGGATGCTTACAGGTATTTTCTCCTCCGGGATGTGCCGTTTGGCTTAGACGGGAATTTTTCAGAGGAGGGGATAATTAAGCGTTACAACAGCGATCTGGCAAATGACCTGGGGAACTTGGTTTATCGTACCTTGACCATGGTTGAGAAGTATTTTGATGGCAATATTCCGAGCGTGGATTTTAATAAGCCTGAAAACAGGCAGAAGGCTGCCGGAATTTTAACTAAAATCCAGCAGTTGGAGGCAAGGGTCCATTCAGCTTTGGATGGGCAGAATTTTAGTTTGGCTCTGGAAGCTATCTGGGAATTGATTGCTATGGCTAACAAGCATGTTGAAGAAACCAAGCCCTGGAATCTGGCCAAAGAAAATAAACAGGAAGAGTTGAAAGAATTTATCAGGCTATTAGTCGATGTCATTAGATCGGTAGCCAGGCAGCTGGAAATTTTTATTCCTCAGACCGCTTTGTCGATTCAGGAACAGTTCGGGGAGGATAAAATAAAAAAAGGCAACCCATTATTCCCGCGCATTGAAACCAGGAAGAAGTAATCCCATATCAAATGTTAGTTGATACCCATTGCCATCTTGATTTTGAGCAATTTTCACCGGATCGCCAGGCGGTTATCCAGCGCGCCTTGGATGCCGGGGTGGGCTGTTTTGTGAATATCGGATCAACCTTGGATTCATCAAAGGCGGCTTGCGCGTTGGCCGCAAAATACAGCCAGGTTTATGCCGGCGTGGGAGTGCATCCGCATGATGCGGACGGATTTAATCAGGAAACGGAAACTAAATTAAGGGAATTGGCTTTAGGGAAAAAAGTTGTGGCTATCGGAGAGACCGGTTTGGATTATTACCGTAATCTTTCTTCCGAAGCGAATCAGCTGAACGCCTTTGGCAAGCAGATCCAGTTAGCCAAAGATTTAAACCTGCCGTTGGTAGTGCACAGCCGACAGGCAGAAGCGCAGGCTATCCGGGTATTAAAAGCTGCTATGCCTGTGCGGGCGCTGATACACTGTTTTTCAGGAGATGAAATTTTTTTAAAAGAATGTTTAGGTTTAGGTTTTTTTATTTCTTTTACCTGCAATATTACCTATAAAAAGGCTCAAGGCCTAAGGGATATGGTTAAGCTTACGTCGATTGACAGGTTGATGCTTGAAACCGACGCGCCGTATTTATCTCCCGAAGGTTTTCGCGGAAAGCGTAATGAGCCAATGCGGATAAAATTACTGGCTGAGGCAGTAAGTTTGATTAAGGGGATCAGTTTTGAAGAGACCGCGGATAGGACAACTAAAAACGCCAGGGAGTTTTTTAAGTTAGGATGAGCGCGCAGATTTCAGTAGTTAAGTGTAATGGTTATGAGTCGCCTGTTGTAGAGCAGGCAGTCAGGAGCGCGGTTAATCTTCTGGGCGGTATAACCTTTTTTGTCAAGCCGGGCTCCCGCGTATTGGTCAAACCTAACCTTTTGATGTCTAAGGGCCCGGAACACGCGATTACTACGCATCCGCAGGTGGTTAGCTCAGTTATCCATATTTTAAAAGAGATTAATTGCCGGGTTATTATCGGCGACGGCCCAAGCGTCTGGGGCAAGTATATAGAAAACCTTGATGAAGTTTATGAAATTACAGGGATAAAGAAAGTCGCGCATGATGAAGGGGTACAGCTGGTTAGTTTTGATAAGCGCAGGATGCGCGATAAATTCCCGCTTACTGCCTGGCTTGATGAGTGTGATTATCTGGTCAACTTGCCTAAATTTAAAACCCATCAGCTTACTTTGATTACCGGAGCGATTAAGAATCTTTTTGGTTTGGTTTCAGGCACATATAAAACCGAACTGCATAAGAATTATTTTAAGCCGGATGAATTCGCCAGGATCGTGGTGGATATATACCAGGAGGCAAAGCCCGTTTTAACGATTATTGACGGAGTGTTGGCCATGGAAGGCGACGGCCCGGGCTCAAGCGGCTTGCCGCGTCCGCTTAATCTTTTACTGGCTGGTTCTGATTGCGTGGCTTTAGATACGGTTATGGCTAAGATAATGGGCATTAAGAACCAGGAGGTTTTATCTACTAAAGAAGCGGCTCGGCGTGGTTTAGGCGAGGGGGAGCTTGATAGGATTAAAATAGAGGGGGAGGATATTGATAGGCTGGATATCCCCGCGTTTATATTGCCGCAGGCAGCAAAGGTAAGCAATTTACCGGAGGCCGTTAAAACAATACTTAAATCATTAATTAAATATTATCCTTATTCTTCGCGTTTAAAATGCACGCGCTGCGGCCATTGCGTAAATATCTGCCCGAGAAAATGCATCGTGCTTAAAAAGAGGGGAATAGTTTTTAATTATAAACAATGCATTGCCTGTTTCTGCTGCCAGGAGGGATGCCCTTCTGCGGCAATCGGCTTGAAAAAGAGCCTCTTGGCTAAATTAATAGGGTTATAAATATGAATATTCGCACAATAGATTGGAAAAATAATAGTGTTAGGATTATTGATCAGACTAAATTGCCGCAGAAGCTGGTTTATATCGATATCGGTCGGCTTGAGGGTTTATGCCGGGCGATAAAGATATTGCAGGTGCGCGGCGCCCCGGCCTTAGGCGCGGCAGCTGCTTTGGGGGTGTATTTGGGAATAAGAAATTACCCGGGTTCTGATTGGCCCGGTTTTAGCCGTAAGTTAAAGGCGGTGGCAAAATATATCGCCGGCTCCCGGCCGACAGCCAGGAACCTTTTTTGGGGTATTGAAAGGGCCTGCGCCGTTGCCCTAAAGAATAATAAGCAACCTATCTCTAAGATTAAGCGGATAATCCTGGCTGAAGGAAAAAAGATTATGCGGGAAGATGCTTCCTCTTGCCGTAAGATCGGTTTTTATGGCGCTAAATTGCTTAAGCATAACAGCAGGGTCTTGACAATCTGCAATGCCGGGATATTGGCGACCATTGATTATGGCACTGCCCTGGGAGTTATATATTCTGCCTGCGCTCAAGGCAAGAAAATAAAAGTGTTCTCTTGCGAAACACGGCCCTTGTTGCAGGGCAGCAGGTTATCCGCCTGGGAGCTTAACAGGCAGGGGGTAGATATTACGATGATCGCCGATAATACCGCGGCGCACCTTATGGCCGAAGGAAAGGTGGATCTGGTAATTGCCGGAGCAGACCGTATTGCCGCAAACGGCGATTCAGCCAACAAGATCGGGACAAGCAACCTGGCAATCCTGTGTAAATATCATAAAATACCTTTTTATATCGCAGCGCCCATAAGCACCTTTGATTTCAGTATAAAAAGCGGCAAAGGTATTAAAATCGAAATGCGTAATTCAGGGGAGGTTACCAGGATCCTGCTTAAGAAAGAAATCGCCCCTCCCGGGGCCAATGTGCTCAACCCCGCTTTTGATGTTACCGCCAATCATTTGATCAGCGCTATTATCACGGATAAAGGGATTATCCGGCCGCCCTATATCAGGAATATCAGTAAAATCTTTAAGGGGAATAAATGCGTTTAAAAGAAATCGGAGAATTTGGTTTAATTAAAAGGTTTCAAAAACAAATTAAGACTGACCGCTCTGTTTTCAAGGCTGGCGGCGATGACTGCGCAGTTTTAAAACTGTCTGAATCCCATTATCAGTTATTTACCTGCGACATGATCATTGAGGGCGTGGATTTTACCAGCTCTGATAATCTGGAGGCTGTAGGGAGAAAGGCCCTGGGCTTATCCATAAGCGATATTGCCGCCTGCGGCGGTATTCCAAGGCATGCGGTAGTATCATTGGGGTTATCGAAGAATATGCCGGTTAGCCAGGTTGATCTTTTGGCCAAAGGGCTCTTTGGTCTGGCGAAGAAATATAAAATCAATATTGTCGGCGGGGATATCAGC
>JBAZOE010000024.1:0-13954 GCA_041648875.1 Candidatus Omnitrophota bacterium | reverse complement strand
AGGCCTTTCCCGCGGCAGAGGCTGAAAAAAGAGAATTCGCCGATTGAGCCTGTTTTCTTGTTTTGATATTCAGCCCCCAGGCTTTGCGCGCAGTCCTCGATAATGAAAATATTATTTCCATCAACTATTTTCTTAATCGCCCCTATTTCAAGGGGGATGCCCGCCAGGTGCACGGTGAGGATTGCCAAAATATCTTTATCTTCCACGCAGATTTTTCCCAGCTTATTTATATCGAAATCAAAATTATCCTGGTTTATGTCGCAAATCTTTAACTTCAGGCCGGCCCTTTTTATTGCCAAGGGGATCAGCGGACAGACAAAAGCAGGAATGACCACCGTTTTCTTATTGGAAAGTTTCTTTATGCTCTCCAGGATAAGGTAAAACGCGGCGGTTCCGGAATAAGTAAGCAAGGCGGAGGAAACGTTTAAGTATTCTTTAAAGTCCTTTTCCAGTAGTCCTTTAGGCAGTTTTGTAAAAAGAGGAGGGACTAAACTTTTCGTTGTAACCGGCCAGCCTGCAGTTGGCGGAATTTCTCTGATTAGGCTCAAATTTAACTTCCTTTTTTCTCACACACTTATCTATTCTATGCTAAAATAGGCAGAAATTCAAGATAACTCTGTGGTTCTCTAACTTATGCCTAAGATTAGTTATAAGATATACGATAATATAGATAAGATTGATAAAAATGATTGGGATGCTGTTTTCGGCGATATCCCGGAAAGTTATCCGTTTTATAAAACCCTGGGCAATTCCGGGCTTGCCGAATTCAGTTTTTATTACCTGGTTATTTATCGTGATAATGAAATCGTCCTTATCGCTCCATTGTTTAGCGCGGATTTTAACCTAGACATCGCTGTTGAAGGGGCCCTTTCCAGGGTTATCAAACAAATCCGCAAGTTCTTACCGCGTTTTCTGGTTTTTAAAACATTATTCTGCGGTTCGCCTTTTGGTGAGCATGGGGTTTTGGGGATTAAAGAGGAATTCCGGAATAGCCCTGAACTTATCCCCCGGATTTTATCAGGCATAAAAGATTTAGCATTTGAGCTCGGCGCCTCCTTGGTTATCTTTAAAGACTTTTTAAAAGATAATACGTTATTATTAGACGCTTTAATATGTAAGGGGTTCACTAAAGTAGAAAGTTTCCCTGCTGTGCTCCTGGACTTAAATTTTTCTTCTTTTGAAGAATATCTTAAAAGCCTAGGGGGTTCAACCCGCAAAAGTTTAAACAAAAAACTAAGGCAAGCCTATGCCCGGGGAAATATTGAGGTTAAAGAAGTCCGGGATGTTAACAGCCAGATTGACCAGATAATCCAGCTTTATGAAAATACTTACCATGAGGGATCAACTAAGTTTGAACGCCTGAATAAGAAGTTCTTTTTACAGGTATCTGAGGATTTATTTCTGCACACTCGTTTCTTTCTTTACTATGTAGATGGATCGCTGGCTGCTTTTAACCTTTGTTTCGTCTATAAAGATTTACTCATTGATAAATTTATCGGATTCAATTATGATATATCTAATGATTATAATTTGTATTTTGTCAGCTGGGCGTATAATATTAAATGGTGTATTGACAACTCTTTGCGTTATTATCATCCGGGGCAGACGGATTATGAGCCTAAGATCAGGCTGGGCGGAAAGATCGTCCCGCTTTACGCTTATTTAAGGCATAAAAATGCTCTTTTTAATTTCTTGTTAAAATTACTGGCAGTATTCTTAAAGCCCGACAATTTTGACAGGGAGATCAGGAATTAAAACCTATGTTCAAAAAAAAGGTGACGTTAAAAATATTACTATTGCTTATTGCCAGCGACATACTGGAAACAGCAATACATTTCTTTTTCAAAAAAGGAGCCATGGCTCAAACCGAGCTGGCGGCAGTTGACCTGCCTAGCGCGGTGGTTTTCCTTGGGGCGGTTTTTTCTTCGCCATTTTTATGGGCAGGATTGTTAAGCGTAGCTGTGGTATTTATCATCTGGTCTACGGTTCTTTCTAAAATAGACTTAAGCGTAGCCGTGCCTATCGCCAGTTTCAGCTATATCCTTGTCCCGACGGTTTCGGTTATTTTCCTGCATGAGCATATCTCTGTTTTAAGATGGGCCGGGATATTATTTATTCTGACGGGAGTTATCCTTGTTTCCTTAAGCAGCAAAGAAAGGATCGCCGAGACCAAATGAGAGAAGGCCTGTTGATTATTCTTTTTATGATTGCCTTAACCAGTTTGTGCGATACGGTTAACCAATTGTTTTTAAAATCTGCGATAGACTCTTTGAATTTCTCGCCTAAATTTAACTTCATCAATATCTTTAAATTTATTTTCCAGCTGGTGAGTAAGCCCAGGCTTTGGCTGAGTTTCTTATTTAGCGTAATATCATTATGTATTTGGCTGCTTGTACTTTCTAAGGCGGATCTTAATTTCGCTTTTTCTGCCGACAGTATGCATTATATTTTTATCGCTCTGGCTTCCAGGTTTATTTTAAAAGAGAGGTTCAGCGCTTTGCGCTGGCTGGGCACCGGATTAATCGTCACGGGAATAGTTTTTGTAAGTTTAAGTTAGAACCAGCAGAATTTGAAGGTTGAATATGGAACCCAAGATTATAGCTCTATTAGTTTTTATTGTTTCTTACGCCCTGTTTGTGATTTTCCCGCAAAAGCGTACAATAGTTGCTTTGGCTGGCAGCTTGCTGCTTGTTTTTACCCAGGTTATTTCTTTTAAAGAGGCGTTTCTGGCGGTTAACTGGAATGTCATGGGTATATTTGTAGGCGCTTTAATTATCGCCGATGTTTTTATGCAGAGCCGGGTTCCGGCATATATTGCCGAAATAATCGTAGATAAGGCCAAAAGTACTGTTTGGGCGATTTTGTTTATTTGCATCCTGTCCGGTTTTATCTCTGCGTTTGTGGAGAATGTCGCTACAGTCTTAATTGTCGCTCCAATCGCCCTGTCCCTGGCTAGAAAACTTAAGATCAATCCCACTAATATGATGATCGCTATTGCTGTTTCCAGTAACCTACAGGGTGCGGCAACCTTAATCGGGGATCCGCCAAGTATGCTGTTAGGGGGGTTTGCTAAAATGAATTTCGGGGATTTCTTTTTTTATAAAGGTAAACCCAGTATATTCTTTGCTGTAGAATTAGGAGCCCTGGTTTCTTTCCTTACGCTTTATTTTATATTCAGTAAGCATAAAGAAAAGACGCAGCTTGTTCCGGTTGAAAAGGTAAAGTCATGGATACCTACGATTTTATTGGTGAGCCTGATTGTTTTACTGGCCTTTTCTTCATTCCTTGATACCGGTTTTAGTTATATGGCAGGCCAGATTTGCATGGTTTTTGGTTTTATTGCCTTACTTTGGGAAAGATTTGTAAATAAACGCTCGATAGCCGCCGGGATGAAAGGGCTTGATTGGGATACAACTTTTTTCCTTATGGGCATCTTCGTTATCGTGGGGGCCATTTCGCTTACCGGATGGATTGAAGTTTTGGCTGATTATTTGGCCGGGCTTGTCGGTGGTAATATATTCCTGGGCTATACCGCCATAGTATTCCTTTCGGTTATCCTTTCGGCATTTGTCGACAATGTCCCTTTCCTAGCCGCCATGCTGCCAGTTGCCATGATTATGTCTAGTAAGTTGCAAGTGAATCCTGCTTTGTTTCTTTTTGGCCTGCTTATCGGCGCCAGTATTGGCGGCAACATTACTCCAATTGGAGCCTCAGCTAATATTGTCGCCTGCGGCTTACTTAAAAAAGAAGGCTACCCGGTTAAATTCAGCGGCTTCATGAAAATTGGTATTCCTTTTACCTTGACTGCGGTAGCTGCCGCATATTTATTTGTTTGGTTTATCTGGAGGTAATTAAGCTGAAGATGAAATCTTTTTCGATTAAAACAAAGCTGATTATATTCCTGGCAGGGTTTGCGGTATTTTTGTCAATAAAAGACAAAGATATCTTTTTCCTCTTTACGGCGGCTGTTGCCCTTATTAGCGCAATTATAGCAGATTTAATTTTTTCTTATCTTAAGGATAAGAGCCTTTCTGTATCCGAAAGTTCAATCGTCTCAGCTTTAATCATAGGGTTTGTCCTTGCCAGTGATAATCCCTGGTGGGTTATCTCTTTGGCTTCTATCTTTGCCGTAACTTCGAAACACTTAATCCATTTTAATAAAAAGCATATTTTTAACCCTGCGGCATTCGGAGTATTCTTAAACGTTATTTTACTTGGAGCCAGTACCCAATGGAAGGGGACATTTCTTTGGTATATCCTGCTGCCTGCCGGATTGTATTTTACTTATAAGATTCGTAAACTAGAGTTGATTGCAGGTTATTTTATAACCGCTCTGGGATTATTTGGAATACAAGCCGCACTAAACAAGGTTTCTTTAATAAATATTTTCGGTTATCTTAGTTATTTTTATATTTTTATAATGTTGATTGAACCAAAAACAACCCCTGTGAAACCTTTAGCTAAGCTGATTTTTGGAGTTGCCGCAGCCGGCTTGATTTTTATTTTTATCCAGGCACAAGCCAGGTTTGATTCCGAATTAGCCGCCCTTTTAATCCTGAATCTTTTTGTTCCGTTGTTAAATGGTATCCCGGGAAGGAGAAAAGCATGAAAAATAAGATTTTGTTTATGTTTTTATCTACTTGTCTAGTTTTAACCGGTACCGCCTACGCGCATCCTCCGAAAGATATCGAAATTTTCTATGACCCAGTAACAAAAATATTAACCGCCAGTATTGTCCACGATACGAGCAATCCGCTTGCCCACTACATCAGGAAGGTCGACGTTGGCTTAAACGGTAAAGAGATAGTCCAACAGGAGATTTCAAGGCAGGATAACAATAACTCCCAGAAGGTAAGTTACTATATTCCTGATACCCGGACCGGAGACAGGCTCTCCGTGGAAGGCTATTGCAGTATTAGTGGAAAGCTGAAGAAAGAGATAGTTGTAGAGTAGGTATTCCTTTACTAAATAATCCCTTAAATTGAAATGCCCGCATAAATTTACTTGACAAATGATACTAATATGGTATCATTAATTATTAAATTAAAAGGAGGTGATTTTAGGATGAGCGTAACAATCAGATACATGCTTAGGCCCGTAGCCCACTGTAAGGAGGGCTGCAGTAGATTGTCCTGGGTAAGACGTTAAACTGCCCGTTTATATTTGATAATTCGGGGGATTTTATGAAACTTATAACCAGAAATACGGATTATGCGTTGCGCGCGCTTTGTTATATTTCAAAAAATAAAGATATTGTAACGGTGGATGAACTGGTGAAAAAACTTGGTGTCCCGGGGCCGTTCATGCGCAAAATCCTGCAGCAGTTGAATAAAAGAAGCATACTGGATTCATTTAAAGGCCAGGGCGGCGGTTTTAAATTGAAAGTCACTCCGGAGAATATTTATGTAATTGAAATAATGCGCATTTTCCAGGGGAAGGTGGCTTTAAACAGGTGCTTCTTGAAAAAAGATGTTTGCCCTAATAAAGGTAAGTGCGCTTTGAGAAAGAAAATAAGCATTATTGAGGAGAATGTATTTAAACAACTTAAGGAAATAACCATAGCTTCGTTGGTTTAGGGAAAACCTATGGCTAAAAGGAAAATTATAACAATTGACCAAGAAAAATGAATAAATGCCCGGGCAGGGATTCTCGTATGGCGCAGATTTTTTCTGATGAGTTTAAAGTTGAATGCCCGCAGTGTAAGAATTTAATCCGCAAGGAGAGATTGCCTTCTTGCCTGGATTGGTGTAAGGCAGCAAAGGAGGAGCTCAATGTTTTGTTATCAATGCGAACAAACAGTAGGCGGAACAGGTTGCACAAAGCTTGGGGTTTGCGGTAAGAACGAAGATGTCCAGAGCCTGCAAGATACGCTTTTATATGGTTTAAAAGGTATTGCTGCCTATGCTTATCATGCCAGAGAGTTAGGGGCTCACGATGAAGAAGCAGACGCTTTTATGCATGAAGCCCTCTTTAAGACCGTAACTAATGTAAGTTTTGATCTGAATCAATACCTGGAATTAGTGTTAAGATGCGGGGCTATTAATTTGAGAACTATGGAGATGCTGGATAAGGCGCACACGCAGAGATTCGGTAATCCCGTGCCTACTGAGGTTGAAACCGGGACTAAATCCGGTCCGGGAATCTTAGTTACCGGGCATGACCTTCTTGACCTTTATGAATTGCTTAAGCAGAGCCAGGGAAGCGGAGTCAACATTTATACGCATAGCGAAATGCTGCCTGCGCATGGCTACCCGGAGTTAAAGAAATTTAAACATTTAGCGGGTAATTTTGGCGGGGCCTGGCAGGAACAGAAGAAGGAATTTAATGCTTTTAGCGGAGTGTTGTTGGCAACTACTAACTGTGTCTTAATCCCCCCAGAAAATAGCTATTTGGACAGGTTGTTTACAATAGGGATTACCGGCATAGTGGGGGCAACACACCTAAAAAACCGGGATTTTAAATTTTTGATTGAGAAAGCTAAATCATTACCGGCTTTGCCTGAAGCTCCCGGTAAAAAGATTTGGACCGGTTTTCATCATACAGCAATACTGGGATTAGCTGATAAAATTGTAAATTTGGTGAAAACCGGCAAGATCAGGCATTTTTTCTTAATCGGAGGCTGCGATGGAGCAAAGCCCGGACGCAACTACTATACGGAGTTTGCTGAACTGGTACCTAAAGATTGCCTTATCCTTACGCTTGCCTGCGGTAAGTACCGGTTTAACAAGCTGGAGTTTGGAGATATTGAAGGCCTGCCCAGATTAATTGATATTGGCCAATGCAACAATGCCTATTCTGCGATTCAGGTTGCCGTGGCTTTGTCAAGAGCGTTTAATTGCACAGTGAATCAGCTCCCTTTGACCCTGGTTTTGTCCTGGTTTGAGCAAAAAGCAGTTGCCATCTTGCTTACTTTGTTGTATCTTAATATCAAAGGTATCTATATAGGGCCGACTCCGCCGGCTTTTATAAGTAAGAATGTTTTTGGCATCCTGCAGGAGAAATTTGATCTACGGTTGATTAGTACGCCCGAGGCAGATTTAAAAAAGATATTAAAGAAATAAACAGGAGGTTTAGCGATGGCAGATCTTAAGGATTTATTGCAGGGAGCAGATTGGAAGACCGAGAAACATGTCCCGGTTATTGATTGTCCGGGTAAAATAAGCAAGGGGCAGATATTACAGGTAGAGCTAAGTGTTGGCAAACAGATAGCGCATCCTAATACTACCGAGCACCATATTAAATTTATTGAGGTGTATTTTCTGGCAAAAGGGGAGAAATTTCCTTATCAGCTTGGGCGTTTTGAATTTACTGCGCATGGCGAATCTGTGCAGGGGCCAAATACCAGTACTATATTTTCTGAGCCCAAGGTAACCGTGTATTTTAAAACCGACAAGAGCGGGACGATCATGGCAGTTTCTTATTGCAATATTCATGGTATCTGGAAAAGCGAGAAAGAAATTGATGTGGATTAGCTGGGAAGAGAATGATTCTTTGCCGTGTGGGCAAAGAATTAATTTGACAGCCCGTCTGGCGGGCAAATTAAGGAGGGTAGTATGTATATGTCAAGATGTTATCCTTTGATGGCGATTATCTCTGTTTCGTTTTTCTTAACCGCCGGCTTCTTTGTTCTTCTGGCCTTGCGTAAAGTAACGGAGAAGGGGCTTAGGATTTTCGGTTATGTAACAGTGGGTTTTCTTTTATTGTCGGTGCTGATTGTTTTCTCAGGCGCAGCTTCTAATTTAGGAAAAGATTCTTTTGGTATGCGAGGCAAAATGTCGCAGAAAATGAAGAATTGCGGTATGGGGCAAATGATGGGGCAAACTGGCATGCCGGAGATGCCCATGCAGGAAAAATAAGCGTTTTTTAAGAAGAGGTTTAAAAATATCCAATCAAAGAGGGGAAGATGAATAAATATAGATGTTTAGTCTGTGGTTATATTTATGATCCTAAAGCAGGGGATCCGGATAACGGCATTGCCGCCGGGACGAGTTTTGAGGACCTTCCGGGTACCTGGGTGTGTCCTGAATGCGGGGTAGGCAAGGATCAATTTGAGAAAATAGTTTAACAGGTGGCTGTATGGTTAGGACTATAACTTTCAAAGGGGTCCGTTTGGCCTTAACTGGTAAACGTGTTAAAGAGGGCCGGCGCGCTCCGGATTTTAAGTTAATTTCTCAAGATCTTAAAGAAGTAAATCTTTCAGACTTTGACGGTAAAATCAAAATAATCAACTTCTTCCCCTCTTTAGACACTCCGGTTTGCGATCTGCAGGTTAAAGAGTTTAATAAGAAAGCAGTCGGGCTTAGTCCTGATATTGTGGTAATCGGGATAAGTAAAGACCTTCCTTTCGCCCAGGCAAGATTCTGTTCGCTGAATGAAATAAAAAATGAAGTGGTGCTTTCCGATTACCGGTTTTCCTCCTTTGGCTTAAATTACGGTTTTTTGATCAAGGAGCTCAATCTTTTAGCCAGAGGCTCATTGATCATTGATAAAAACCGGAGGATAAGGTACATCCAGCTGGTTGAGGAGGTAACTCATTCAGTAGATTTTGATGCAGTTTTTAGTGAGCTCCAGGTTTTGCTTAAAGAATAAAATAATATGCCCGTAGAAATTGATGTTAGAATAAAAGAGGTTATCCAGCGTAATTACAATGTTAAGAGTTTTCGCCTGGAGATTACGGATTGGCTGGATTTTAAAGCCGGCCAATTTCTGATGGTTAGGCTTCAAGATAACCCTAAGCTAGAGAAGTATCTTTCCATCTCCAGCTCTCCTACCGAAAAATGTTATCTAGAATTTACCAAGAAGTTAACTCAGAGTGATTTTTCCGCAGCACTGAATAACTTAAAAGCCGGTGACAAAGTAAATATTAAATATCCTTTGGGTAAATTTATTCTGGATGAATCTGCGCCAAAGGTGGCTTTTTTATCCGGCGGCATAGGAATAACACCCATAAGGAGTATTTGTAAATACGCGGTTGATAAGAATATAGGCATAGATATGGTGCTGGTTTATTCCAACCGCTCCATACGCGATATAGTGTTTAAAGATGATTTTTCCGCCATGTCTAAAAATTATCCGCTTTTAAGGGTGGCGCACGTGTTGTGTGAAGCTGAGCAGGGATTTAAATGTACCGTTGGCCGTATTGACGCCAATGTGATAAAAAATGAAATTCCGGATTACCTGGAAAGAAAATTCTATCTCTGCGGCCCTCCTCAGATGGTTGAGGCAATGCGTAAGATACTGGCCGATGAGTTAGGTTTAAGCGGCGGAAAAATAGTCATGGAGAATTTTCAGGGTTATTAATTTCCGGCTGTCGCCGGTAAGGAGAAAAATAATGGCTGCAATAAAAATCCTGCCTGATATATATTCAGTGGGGGTCTTGGACTGGGGCGTGCGCAATTTTCATGGGCATACATATACCACACAAAGAGGCTCAACTTATAACTCGTATCTTATCATAGATGAAAAAATAACCCTTGTCGATACTGTTTATGGGCCGTTTGCGCAGGAACTGATTGAAAATATCAAAGAAATCATCCCCCCTGAAAGAATAGATTATGTTATCGCCAACCATGTTGAAACTGACCACTCCGGGGCATTGCCCAGCCTTATGCAGCTTTGTCCTAAAGCGAAAATCTTAGGCACTGCTAAATGCAAAGACGGCCTCTATAAACATTACTATGGAAATTGGGATTTCCAGACGGTTAAGACCGGGGATAAACTGGAACTGGGAAAGCGCACACTTACCTTTTTTGAGGCACCGATGATCCATTGGCCGGATAGTATGTTTACGTATTGTCCGCAAGACTGCCTGCTTATGCCTAATGACGCCTTCGGCCAGCATTATGCGACAGCTGAACGTTTTGACGATTTGGTTGATCAATGCAGCCTGATGGATGAAGCAGAAAAATATTACGCAAATATTCTCTGGCCGCTTAGCTCAGTGATTTTAAAGAAGATTGAAGAGCTACAGAGATTAAATATTACCATTAAAATGATCGCGCCCAGCCATGGAGTTATCTGGCGTAAGGATCCGGAGAGAATAATAAATTCTTATATAGCCTGGGCAAAAGGCCAGACGAATAAAAAGATAGTGGTCGCTTATGAAACTATGTGGGGGGCGACTGAAAAAATGGCCAGGAAAATTGTCGAGGGGATAAGTGCACAAGGAGTAGAGGTTAACTTGTATAATGTGGCCGAAAGTGACCGTACCGAGATAATCACGCGCATGCTTACTGCCCAGGGTTTTTTGTTTGGTTCATCCACTCATGATAATGACATGCTGCCGAATATCGCCGCATTCCTGGAGATAGTCAAGGGTTTAAAACCTAAAGGCAGGCAGGTGGGTTTTTTTGGTTCTTATGGTTGGGCTGGGGGCGCAGTTAAGGAGATGCAGGAGGCGTTGAAAGACAGCGGGGTTGATGTCAGTATCCCCGGAGTTTCTATTAAATATATCCCGGACAAGGAAGAATTAAAAGCCTGTTTTGAATTTGGGAATCAATTCGCTAAACTTTTAAGGTAAAATGAAGCAAATCCCGGAAATAGTCATTGAGTTTTTACGCTCGCAAGGTTTCGTAATACTTGCCTCAATAGACACGAAAGGATTCCCGCATACTTCATGTAAGGATATAGTTAAGATTGAGCCCAGCGGTAAAATCTACGTGATCGATGTTTATCAGGGTTTAACTGCCGAGAATATAAAACATAACCCTCAGGTAAGTATCAGCGCGGTTGATGAACATAAATTTATGGGTTATTGCCTTAAGGGAAAAGCCAGGGATATGGCTGCTGATGCAATCAACCAGGAGCTTGCCAGGTTTTGGGAAGATAAAATTACTTCGCGGCTGGCTAAAAGACTGCTGCATAATTTAGCCCAAGATAAAGCCCGCGCCCACCATCCCGAAGCCAGCCTGCCGAAGCCAAAACATCTTATTGTTATTGCAGTAGAAGAAATAATCGATCTTGCTCCATATTATTTGAGAAAGGAGTGATTTTATGTCTAAGAGTGTAAAAGTGTATAGTACTCCGACTTGTCCGTGGTGTATCCGGGCTAAACAATTCTTGCAGGAGAATAATATTGATTTCCAGAATATTGATGTTTCCAGTAATCAGCAGGCCGTGGATGAGCTTGTGCAGAAATCCGGGCAGATGGGGGTGCCGGTCCTGGATATCGAAGGTGAGATTATTGTAGGGTTTGACAAAGAAAGAATAAAACAGTCATTAGGGATATCATAGATAACATAATATGCAAATTTATGACTTGATTATTATTGGAGCCGGCCCCGCCGGGATAACCGCCAGCGTATATTCAGCCAGAAAGAAATTGAATTTTCTGGTTATCAGTCTGGACATCGGCGGCCAGGCTGCCTGGAGCGGAGACATCGAAAACTATACCGGTTATCAATTTATTACCGGGCCTGATCTGGCGCAGAAATTTCATGAGCATATGCGTAAGTATGATACCCTGCTTAAAGAAAATGAAGAGGTGTTAGAGCTCAAGAGGTCAAACGGCGTATTCTTAGTAAGGACTAATAAATCAGATTATAACTCCAGGAGCGTAATTATCGCATCAGGCAAAAGATCAAAAGAGCTGGGCGTGCCCGGAGAAAAGGAGTTTAAGAACCGGGGCCTGACTTACTGCGCCACCTGCGACGGCCCGTTATTTAGCGCTAAGGACGTAGCTGTCATCGGCGGGGGAAACTCCGCGCTAGATGCGGCTTTACAGCTGGTTAAAATTGCCAGACAGGTAAATATTGTAAATAACAGGCCGGCTTTAGGCGGGGATGAGATCATGCGCCAGAAGGTTGAGGGTGCCGCCAATGTTACTGTTTTTAATAATTCTCAGGTTATATCCGTAACAGGGGATAAATTTGTCGGCGCTATTAAAATTAAGGATAATTCCGGAGTAAGAGACTTGTCCGTGCAGGGGGTGTTTGTGGAGATAGGGCTTGTCCCTAATTCCGCCTTCGCCAGGGATGTGGAGAAAAACAACAGGGGAGAGATAAAAATAAATTTGCGCAATGAAACCAATATACCCGGTATTTTTGCCGCAGGCGATGTTACGGATGTGCCGGAAAAACAAATTATTATCGCTGCCGGAGAAGGCTCAAAGGCTGCATTAAGCGTATTTAGATATCTGGCGACAAGCAAATTCTAGACAGGAATGGGTAAAAATACCGCATTTGTAGAGTTAAAGAATGTTTTTACTATTTTGCATAGCAACCGCGGCTGCATGTGGGACAAAAAACAGACGCATAAGAGCCTGCTCAATGATTTAAAAGAAGAGGTGGATGAATTTATTGCTGCGGTAAAAAAGAATAATTACCGGCATATGCAGGAAGAATTAGGGGATATCCTTCTGCATGTAATGTTTAATGCTCAGATCGCCCAAAAGCGGGGTGAATTTGATATTGAAGAAGTGATTGCAGGTCTGATTAGCAAGCTAAAGCGCAGGCACCCGCATGTTTTCGGTAAAACCAAAGTTAGTTCTACGCGCCAGATTATCGCTAATTGGAATAAAATAAAGGCGCAAGAGAAGATAAATAAGTTGTAGGTATTTTCTACGGTGGTACAATTAGAATGTATGATGGGCGGGAATAATATGTATAACAAGGGAGAATAGAAATGAGAGAGAGAATTGAGAAAGCTTTGGATAAAGTCAGGCCCATGCTTGCCGCTGATGGCGGAAATGTTGAGCTGGTTGATGTGACCAGCGATGGCGTGGTGAAATTAAAATTGAAGGGCAGCTGCGGATGTTGTCCTATGAGCTCGATGACCTTGAAGATGGGGATCGAAAGGATCTTAAAGCAAGAAGTGCCGGAAATAAAAGAAGTCGTAGCTTTGTAGAAGAATCCGGCAATGACCTTTCAGCATAAGCTTGCGCGCCTTAAGCGTAAGATCTGCGGGTATAAGTCATGCGTGGTTGCTTTTTCCGGAGGCCAAGACAGCGCGCTTTTGCTTAAACTCTGCTCGCTCGTTCTGCCGAAAGAAAATACCCTTGCGGTGACCGCAGTTTCCGCAACATATCCTAAGGATGAGCTGCGTAAGGCAAAGATACTGGCCAAAGAGATAGGCATAAAGCTTAGGGTAATTAAAACCGCGGAATTAGATAACAAAAAATTCACCGCTAATTCTGTTTCCCGCTGCTATTTTTGCAAGAAAGAATTATTTCTGAAATTAATCGTTATTGCCAGGAAGAAAAACTTTGATTTTGTCCTGGACGCCAGCAATGTTTCGGATAAATCAGACTACCGTCCGGGCAATGCCGCCAAAAAAGAGCTCGGGATAAAATCCCCCTTGCTTGAGGCAGGTTTTGCTAAAAAAGATATCCGTAAATTAAGCAAAATGCTGGGTTTGCCCAGTTGGAACAAGCCGCCTTTAGCCTGTCTTGCTTCGCGCATACCTTATGGCACTAAGATTACTGCCGGACTGCTTAAGCGGATTGATCAGGCCGAGGCTTATCTAACCAGCCTTGGATTGCGGCTTGTCAGGCTGCGCCACTATAACGGGCTTTGCCGGATTGAGGTGGAGAAAAAAGATATCAATCGCCTCTTGCGTAACCGCCGGGCGATAGTTGATAAGTTAAAAAGGATAGGTTATAACTATATTACGTTAGACCTGGAGGGGTATCGGACAGGTAGTTTAAATGAGGTAATTCAGAGATGAAAAAAGTATATTTTGATTATGCTGCGACTACGCCAACTGACCCGGAAGTTTTGGCTGCGATGGAGCCGTATTTCTTTGATAAATTCGGCAATGCTTCAAGCCTGCACGCCTACGGACAGGAGGCTAAAAAAGCGATTGAGGATTCCCGCCAGGCTCTCTCTGAGTTTATCGGAGCCAGCCCCGAGGAGATTGTCTTTACTTCCGGAGGAACCGAATCAGATAATTTCGCTCTTTTAGGCTCTGCTTACGCGTTGGAGAAGAAAGGCAACCATATTATTACTTCTGCCATTGA
>JBAZOE010000023.1:0-15214 GCA_041648875.1 Candidatus Omnitrophota bacterium | reverse complement strand
TCCTTAAAACCTTTAATTTTTCTTTATCAGCCAACCCGGCCATTTCCACCTTTAGGCCTTTCTGGGGCTTTAGCCTGACGCACCTCCTCAACTCCACAAGCACCCTATCCCTTCCTTTTTGTTTCGCTTGATAAAGGACGTCGTCAGCCAGCTTGATCAGATCATTTGCGTTATTTGCGTTATAAGGAAAGGAAGCTACACCGGCGCTGAATTGCAAAGAGATATCTATCCCTTCCTTCAAATGACGGGAAGTTATCCTGGCTTCAGAAAGCTTGTTTCTAATCCTTTCCAGCACCTCCAGGGCTCCATTTGAACCAAGCTCGGGAAGAATGATCAAAAACTCCTCTCCTCCGTACCTGCCTACTATATCCATACTCCTTAGATTAGCTTTTATAACAGCGGCAAAGGCTGTCAGGGCGTCATTGCCGACAAGATGGCCATAAGTATCGTTTATTGCCTTAAAATGATCGATATCGATCAGGATTATCGAAAATTCTTTAATGAAGCGCCGGCTGCGGGCAATTTCTTTCTCCAGAAATTCAACTATCCATGTATAATTTACACAACCGGTGAGCTTATCATGATAAGCCAAATACCTTATCTCTTGGTTTAACTTATTTTGCAACTCGGAAACATAACCTAAGATGGCCCCGCATAAAAAATAAACGATTAGCCTGAAAGCGACGCCCTTAAAAACCATCTCTCTGCCCGGCCAAAAAGGATGAGATTCTACCTCAATAAGGAATATGGCGCCGGCAAATACCGCTGATATTATTCCTCCTTTTAAACCAAACCAAATCCCGGCTAAGGAGATTAAAACGATATAAACATACCCCAGGGAAACGCCAAAAGTTCTTGAGGATTGCCTTAAAACCACCAGGCAGATAAAAACGGAGAGGATAAACCCCAGGCGAAAATATTTTGAGAAAATAACCCTGGAAAAGTTTTCCTGCACGCTTACAAATTTGATTTTCTTCATCAAACCCCCTTTGTTTATTATACCAATTCCTGGACAATAGTCAATTACCCGCTTAACTTTACAGAAAAAAGGTTGACAAACAAACAATCCATGTTATATTTAAAAAGTAAGTTACGGTTAGAGGAGAAGTAAAGAAATTGTTTAGTTTCAAGGACAAAACACAAAATCAGAGAAAAAGTCGGATCTATCCAGATTCGACATTTTTTTCTGATTTTTTTTAAGGAGGTGAGAATTAGAAAATGGCAAAAGGCAAAGTAAAATGGTTTTCCAACCAAAAAGGCTATGGCTTTGTTACTTCCGAAGACGGCAAAGATGTCTTCGTGCATTTTAGCGCTATAACTGGAGATGGGTATAAATCTTTAGCAGAAGGCGACGAAGTTGAATTTGAGGTTACCCAGGGCCCAAAAGGCGACCAGGCGACTAACGTAAAAAAGATATAAGTTTACATATATACAAAATAAATAAACCCGGCTTTATACAAAGCCGGGTTTATTTATGCCGAGAGAGGGAATCGGACCCCCCACGCCGGCCTTTTCAGGGCCGCGCTCTACCACTGAGCTATCTCGGCTAAAAGCTAACTATTTTTATATATTGTACACAAATTTCCTAAAAAAGAAAGAAGAAATTCAAGCACCTTATAGATTTTATCCAGCGAAATCCTGCCGAGTTTACGAGGCAGGGCAAGCACCCTTGGCCACCCTACTTTGCTCCGTTGACAATCTTAACAAATAAATCCTGAGCTAAATCCATATTAGGAAAATGGAACTTCCGCGCGGATACCTTAATCCGGGTAGTAGCCTGCGTCAGGCGTATAAGCCGTATCCAAACCTTGCTTGAATCAGCGGTTAATTCTATATAACCGGTAACCATGTTTTCCTGCTGGATTAACCCCCGCTGCCTTGCGATATTTACCGCCGAGCCCCAAAGCAAATCAAAATTTAAATCACTATCCCCCTGCACCGTGTCCTTGCTCACAGCATAAGCGCCCAGACCTCCGGCAGCAGCACCTATGATTAAAGGCGCGCACCCGCAAACAGCCGGCATTAAGCATAAAAACAAAACAATAGATAAATTTCTCCTCATCTTGCTTCCTTTCTTGAGAAAACCTTAAGAAGGCAAAAAACAAAAAGTCCGATGATTAAACCCCAGGAAGAAATTATAAATACCCATCCGCTTGGCTTCATTATTGCTTTATCCCTTCCTGTCTTTTCCGGCGCCAGGCAATCTTCACTAAAACCGCTAAGATTACAAATATAAGCAATAAACCTAAACGCGTACCAAAAATAAAAGGCTTGTCAGCTAAAGAAACATCCTTCATCATGATTATGGGCAGCCACTCCTGAACAAGCCACATACCCAGGATAATAAATAAGAACAACGGGGTAATATACTTAATAATAAACTTATAGACTCCGGGCACAGCCATATCCGCCCCCTTATGTATCTCATCCCAGGCACGATCCATGCCAAAGACCCAAACAAAAAGTACTGTTTCGATTGCTGCAAAAACTACCAGGAAAAAAGTCCCTCCCCAAAAATCCAACTCATTAACTACTCCGCGGCCCAAGAAAAATACTGCCGGCTGGCATAATATAAAAGAGGCTATGCCGAATATGGAAACCGCGCGCTTACGGTTGATATTGAATTCATCCTCCAGAAATGCCACTGCCGGCTGTGCCAAAGAAACCGAAGAAGTGATGCCTGCGGTAAATAATAAGAAGAACCACAGAAAACCAAATATCGCAGGCAAAGGAAGCTTATTTAAAACTAGCGGCATAGTCACGAAACCTAAATTAAACACCCCTGATTGGGCAATAGATTTAATATCTACCGGGCCGAAAAAAACAAATGCCGCAGGTATTATTATGCTTGCCCCGAAGATAACTTCGGCAATTTCATTAGTAGTGGCCGCGGTGAGGCCGGATAGGACCACGTCATCGGCTTTTTTCAAATAGCTGGCATAGGTAAGGATTACCCCTATACCCACACTTAAGGTAAAAAATATCTGGCCTGCCGCCTCAAGCCAAACCTTGGCGGATTTAAGCGCGGAAAAATCCGGGTTCCATAGAAACCCGAATCCCGCTAAAACATTCCAATCGGGCTTGCTCATATCGGGAACGCCTAAAGTCATAACTCTGACTATAAGCACTAACCCGAAAATAAACAATAAGGGGATAGCCCATTTGCAAAGTTTTTCTATCCCCCCCCTTATTCCATAATAAATTACCCAGATATTCAACAAAAAGGTAATCAAAAAGAACGCATACGCTGTCCCTATACCGCTAAAATACTGATTTTTTTCCAATCCCTGGAAACCAGCCAGGAAACTACGCAGTGAATTCTGGTCCATAAGGGCGGTATATTTACCGGTTAAAGCAAAAAAACTATACGCCAATGTCCAGGACTCAATAAACAAATAATAGATGAAAATTACCAGGGGTCCGAAAATTCCGATTACACCGAAATACTTAATAAAGCGGTTTTTCTGCCAAAGGCTGTGGAATATACCGGGAGCAGTCCCATGGCCAAAACCTCCGCCATAACGGCCAAGCGTCCACTCAATCCACATAAGGGGAATCCCTAAAAGAAGCAGGGATATAAAATAGGGTATCATAAAAGCGCCGCCGCCGTTTGCGGCTGCCTTGGCCGGAAAACGCAGGAAATTGCCTAAACCAATGGCAGAGCCGGCCACAGCCATGATGATCCCCAGGCGCGATCCCCAATTATCTCTTTTTCTTACCTGAGCCATAATTTCTTGCTTATTACATGTTCTTCAACGCTTCCTGGATCAACGGCAAAACCCCCTCCGCTTCCTCTTTAGTCAACCTGCCTAATTTGGCAAATGCATATTCTCCGTTCCTGTCCTTTATCTCCCTTACTATCTGGATCTTGCGCGGCCCATTGTTGTATGAATAAACACTGACAACGATTTTGCCACCGTCATTCTCCCAGAAACGGCTGAATATCTGAGCGTCTAAATTGCTATCGTACGGCATCACTCCTCCTTTTTATCCTTTTTTAGAATTTCTTTCCGTGCCGGTATGGCCGGGTCTTATTGTATTCCATTTTTTTCGATAAAGCCTTTTCCAGGTTGATCTTTCGCGAACCGCAATAATCAAATATGCGGATACAGCAATCAGCCAACTCTTCGGCCAAATCTTCTTTTTTGCCGCCATTGCGCATTGCTTCCAGGGCCTCGGATAACTCGGAATGCATAAGCGCGATCAACTCTCCGTCATTACGGCTGTCCAACCACCAACCCTTGCTTTTAGCGGTGCGATGGCACTCTTTAATCAAATCATTGATTGTTAATTTCTTGTTTAACATCTGCTTTCTTCTCCTCTTTCGGCTTAAGTAATGTATCAATGCCTCCAAATACCTTCTCGGCGATGTACTCCTTGGCATAAATGCTCGGGCTGGATATTTCGATCACGGTAACTCCCTTTTGCTCTTCGCTAAAGAATATCCCTACGGGAGTAGTATCTGCTTCGGACAAATAAATACCAAGCATTTTCTTTTTAGTATCCTCGGCATATACATAAGGGCTGCCTTCATTTTCTTTGCCTCCTTCTTTCAGGATATCTTTAACTTTAGCATAACAGCTGTTATAGTCTAAGGCAAAAGATTTTTTCAGGGCCTCCTTGCGTTTTTCTTCCAGAATCCGGGTTGAAATCCCGGCAAAACCCTTAGCCGCTTCTTTAACTGTCGCGCATCCCAATAAAATAGTAGACAGTAGACAACAGACAGTAATTAAGATACACCTCGTATTTATTTTCATTGCTCCTCCTGTTTATTCATTAACCAGCTGCCAAATCTTATCCAGATTATTTCTTGCCTCCATCTCCCCGCGCCTGGCGAATTCATCGGCCCTATGCAGCTCAAGCCAAAACAGACCTGTGGTATCCGGATGCAAGACAATATCGGCTAATTCCCCTTCGCGTCTGGCTACCTCTGACTGCAAGACCTCAACGCTGCTAAAAATAATGTCTACGATATTAAGTTTAAAGATATTCTTTAGCCTGCCAAACCAGCCAAGAGGTTTATTTTGCAAGGCTAAGGCGCCAGGCTCAGGCAAAACGCCTTCTTTAAGCTTTACCAATTGCCGCAAAATATCCTCACGTGAAGGGGTAACATTTACCGCGATAATCTTCTTGACTCCGATCTGCATTAAAGCCTCAGTAGGCAAAGGGTTGGTCACGCCCCCGTCAAAAAGCACCTCTTCTTTGAATTTAAAAGGGGCAAATACCCCCGGCATGGAACAACTGGCCATTATAGCGTCAACCAACAAGCCTTTATCCAAAATCCTCGGCTCTTTCCTGCGTACATCGCTGGCGATAATCTTTAAAGGAAGCTTTACATCATAAAAAGTTTTATCTCCCAAATGTTTCTTTAGAAAACGACGCAGTTTATTTCCTTTAATAAAGCCAAAACGCGGGAAGGTCAGGTCGATCAACCCCCAGATATGCTTTGGCTGCCTGAATTTACTTGTAATCTCCAGGATCTCCTGGCTGCTTTTACCAATAGCCCAGAGGCTGGCGATAAGCGACCCGATGCTGGAACCGGCAATTATATCAATCGGGATTTTCTCCTCTTCAATAACCTTTAATACCCCTATATGGCAAAATCCATATCCTACGCCAACCCCTAAGACTAAACCTACCAGGCAGTCGCCAAGCTGCCGGGCAATCCTCCTGACTGCTTTTGAATATTCGCAATCCGGATCATCAATAATTAAGCGCTCCCCCGCATCAAATTTAATCTTAGGAATAGTCGCAAAAATTTCCTGGCCCAGAATCTCAAGCTGGCAGCTATAGTCAATCTTGGCTAATTTATACTCATTAACGATAGTCTTTATCTTCTGAGAATCAAAATTAAAATCGGTTTTTAGCCGGCTGACAAGATTGTTGGTGCGCTTTAAATCCACCGGATCCGGACTGCTTAATATATGGATAAGATCCGACTGGTTGAGCATGCTGATAATTGAACGGTCCATAGCCGCCGGAAGATCTAAAAGAATGTAGTGGTAATCATTAACCAGCAGACTTAATATTTCAATTAACCTTTTAAGGCAATTATCATTATCCTGCTGATAATAGAAACAACACAGATTTACGCCAAATTTACTTTCCAGGATATAATCTTTTGGAAGAATATATATTTCCTCAGAAGAAGACAGATCAAATATGCGCGGCTGGGCTAATTCCAGTTTGTGAGGCAAGGTGTGGATCTTATCTTGGGGCAGTATATCCAATATGATTACTGATTTGGCTGTTTCACGGCTAAGGCTGAGCGCAAGGTTTAAGGCATAAACGGTTTTGCCTGCATGCGCATAAGAACTAAAGACGGAAACAACCGTACTTTCAAATATCTTTTTTTGATGGATATCTTTGCGCTTAAGCCTGCGGCTTAATGTCCGGCTTAAATCAATGGCCAGCCGGGGAATGCTCTTTAGCACAAAATCAAAATCGTCTTTCTTAATAACCAAGATTACACAGTCATTTATCGCAAGGCTGGTTACCGAATGGGGTTCATTAGTAAGCAGGGAAATAATACCGAAATATTTACCGCGGTGTAAATATTCAAGTGTTAACTGCCGATCTTCTTTATCTTTAGTATAAATCTGTACCCTGCCTGAAATAATGCAATAAAAAGCGCTGGGGCTTGATTTTTCTTCATAGATAATCTGGCCTTTATGATATTCGACAACCTGGGCCCTTGCCTTGATTATTGCCAGTTCTCCTTTGGTAAGCCCGGAGAAAAATGGCAATTCCTTTATGATAAACTCTCTGTCTTTGGGATTCATCTTAAATCATGCCGTTCTTAGAAACTTCCGCAAGCTTTCTTGCGCTTGATCTGATTGTGCGTTTCTGATCCTGATAGTTTATATGCACCAGGCCAAAACGCGGGACAAATCCTTTATCCCATTCAAAATTATCAATCAGCGACCAGTAAATATAACCTAAAACCTTAACCCCCTCTTGCATGGACTTATGCAGCTGCTCCAG
Organism: Candidatus Omnitrophota bacterium; assembly: GCA_041648875.1. Lineage (GTDB taxonomy): Bacteria > Omnitrophota > Gorgyraeia > Gygaellales > Profunditerraquicolaceae > UBA6249. The sequence continues at coordinate 8,230 of JBAZOE010000023.1, read as the reverse complement.
ATGTTCCCGGATATAATCCCATCTTAAATTATCATCTTCAGTACATATGCCGTTTTCGGTAATTAAAATAGGCAAATTATATTTTTTAAGTGAGATAAGAAGCTTATAGAGCCCTTGCGGATAAATATCCCAGCCTAAAGAATTCTTCCTTAGGGGAAAGTGGTTATATTTACAGGTATCCAGCAATAAATGCCTTATCCCCCAATTCTCCACATCCACAAGGTTCCTGCCATAATAATTTATCCCGATATAATCCAGGGTTTTATTACGCAAGAGCACTTCGATAAAATAGAGGTTGTATAATTTATGCCTCAAGTACACAGCCAGTTTGTTCTTTAGTGTCGGACGGCAAAGTTCAAATGCCTGTAAATTAGCCGCGATACTGACCATCGGCCTATCTAATTTCTTATCCTGATAAATTTTATGTATAATCCGGTATGCCTGGATATGCGCCTGCGCCAGATTCAAGGTAACCTTGGCGGTCTTAAATAAAGAACACTCCTTGGGAGGCCAGACGCCCAATAAATAAGAATGCGAGGAATAAACCAGCGGTTCATTTATAGTTACCCAAAACTTTACTACTCCGGAAAATTCTTCAACTATCCTTTCTACAAAACGCAAAAAATATCTTTGGAGATTATGGTTAACCCAGCCGCCTCTTTGGCTGAACCATTCGGGATTAGTAAAATGATGCAGAGTAACTACCGGCTCAATCCCCCGGCTTTTCAGCTCGGCAATAACCTTACGGTAATGCTCAATCTCAGAATCCTGGAATATACCTTCTTGCGGCTCAATACGGCTCCACTCAATTGAAAAACGGTGACAATTATGGCCCAACTCTTTAGCTATTTCAAAATCTTGCGCATAAAGTTCATAATGCCGGCAGGCTTGATTTGAAGCTTCCTTTAAAGCACCGCTCTGTTCGGCAAACCACCAATCATTGTGAATATTGCCGCCCTCAACCTGATGAGCCGAAGTCGAAGCGCCCCAAAGAAAACTATGCGGGAATTTATCCATATTGGCTTATATTATAGCACTGCAAAAAAAGAATCCCAACAATTTATGTTGGGATTCTTTTTAAACAGAATGACAAATTTTATAGTTACCTTTTTTCCAAGCTCGATGCGATATTTAAATATTTACCTAATGCATCCCAAGTCTTGGCTCCAACCTTACCGTCGGTCTTTAAGCCATTTGCGCTCTGGAAATCCTCAATCGCCTTCTTGCTCTTTGGCCCAATCTTGCCGTCAATATTACCGGCGTAAAAACCCGCATTTTTTAAAGCAGTCTGGATCTCAATATTTGACGGTTTATAAGGCCCTTGAGGAGGTAAAGGCACTAATTCTTTAGCCGGGGTAGCAGTAACTACCGGGACAACCGGAAGAGTGGCTTCCTGGGCAGGACTGCCGGATACATTTAAAGATTCTAAAGTTATAGGCTGTAACTCTTCTGCTTCCTGGTTCTTAGCGCAACCGGACAAAGCCCCTAACATCAAAACTATGAACGTAAAACTTAAAAACCTCTTCATTTTCAGCTCTCCTCTCTAAAATTTATTATGATTAGTATTATGGCGTTTTCTGACCTTGGAATATTGGGCTGGTTTCACCTCCTTGCTAATTTTAATTCTAGCAAAATATCTAAATAAAGCAAACAAAATTTGAGCACCTTATAGTTTTTATCCAGCGAAATCCTTCTACAAATCTCTTAATCCCGGCAAGAATAAATTAATCAACGTAAATAATATAAGGCAAACCAAACCGCATAGAAATAAGGCCGCTTGAATCCCTATTGCCTGCGCCAGGCTCCCGGAGATTAAGCTGCCGAATGGCATGATTCCGGCAAAGGTAATCATAAAAAGGCCCATTATCCTGCCGCGGAATTCATCCGGCACATTGACCTGAAGCAAAGTGTTTATTACGGCAGTAGCGGGTAGGCTTATGCTTCCTAATAAAATCAGCGAAACAACTGACCAGATATAACTCTTAGATAGAGAGAAATTAATCAGTAAAAGGGAAAATAAGAATACCGACCAGATTAACAGTTTACCCTTATATTTAAAATCACCCAGGCGGGCTAAAATCAAAGAACCAATTAAAGCTCCTACGCCTATGCTTGACATTAACACCCCCAACCCCCTGACTCCGACATGGAGCACGTTACCGGCAAAAACCGGCATAAGCATAATATAAGAAATACCGAAAAGACTCATCACCGATACCAGACTTAGCAGCCCCAGTATAGAACGATTGCAGCTGATAAAAACAAGCCCCTCTTTGAGGTCTTTAAACGCGGAATTATTATTCCGCGTCATAGTTCCGCCCAGCTTAATCCAAAAGAGCGCGGCAATAACTGCCAGAAAACTTACCCCGTTTAGGTAAAAACATCCGCTCATCCCAATTATCGATATCAATACACCTGCGATTGCCGGCCCGATAATCCGCGAAGAATTAAAAGCCACTGAGTTTAAGGTAATGGCGTTAAAAAGATGCTTTTTACCCACCAGCTCCACCACTATTGACTGCCTGGCCGGGGCATCAAATGCCATAATTATCCCGTTGAGCAAAGCAATGAACATGATCTGCTGCGGCCTGATAAGCTGAAACTGGGTTAAGACTGCCAACAAGAAAGCCAGGAACATAAAAGCTATCTGAGTAAAGAAAAGAATGCTCCTCTTGTTTACCCTGTCGGCCAAAACTCCTCCGAAGAGAGAAAGCACAAATACGGGTATGGCACCCAAGAAACCAACTACCCCTAAAAGGAACGCGGAGTTAGTCAGTTGGAACACCAGCCACCCCTGTGCCACAAATTGCATGTTGGTGCCAATCAAAGAGACAAACATCCCCAGCCAATAAATACGGAAGTATTTTACTTTTAATGAAGAAAACATTTCAGGACTTTCTTTTTAGGAAGGATTACCCAGCCTCTGCTTTACCAAATCGCTGACCAACTTGCCGTCGGCTCTGCCGGCAATCCTTAAGGTCAATTCTTTCATCAGCTTGCCCATATCTTTTATATCGCTGGCGCCTGTTAAAACAACTGCCTCTTCGATCATGGTCTTAATCTCTTCAGCCGATAATTCCGCGGGCAAATAAATCTTAAGTATCTCTAATTCCTTCTTCTCTTTTTCCGCCATCTCCAGCCGATTGCCTTTAGTGAACTGTTCAATAGAATCCTGGCGCTGCTTGATCTGTTTCTTTATTACAACGATGATCTCCGGGTCATCAAGTTTATCCTTTTTCTTGGAGGTCGCCTGATTAAGCATATCCGCGCGCAAAAAACTTAAAGTAGAACTCTTCAAAGTATCCCTGGCTTTCATTGCCTCTTTATAATCATTAAGGATCTTCTCTTCTAACATGGCTTCCCTCCTTTTTCTTTATGGCGCCGATTCAATCTCAAATAAAACTAAAATGAGAAACAATCCTTGAATTTATTTAAACGTTTTTCCAAATCCTGCGGCTTAAGCCTTCTGGTCCTGTCCAAGCCGAAATCCTCAATATTAAAAGACGCCGCTACCGTACCATAAGCCAGCGCCTTTTTTAATGTTAAAGGGTTGATTTTTCCTGCTTTGGACAAATACCCCATAAACCCTCCGGCAAAGGTATCTCCTGCTCCCGTAGGGTCGATTACTTTCTCAACCGGGTAAGCCGGCAGGGAAAAAATAAATTTATCGCTATAAAATAAAACTCCGTTTTCGCCTCTTTTAATCAACGCCATCTTGGCTCCATAGCCCCTAAGCGCTTTTGCCGCTTTAATTATATTGCTTTCTCCGCTTAATGCGCGCGCCTCCTGATCGTTGGCCACATAAATATCTACATGCTTAAGCAGTTTGATTAACTCTTTGCGTTTATTATTAATCCAGTAGTTCATGCTGTCTAAGCCAACTAATTTAGGGCTGCGCATCTTGCGCAAAAGATGCTCCTGAATATCCGGGTCAACATTCGCCAGGAATATATTCTTTATTCCTCTCTGCTCTTCGGATACGCTGGGCTTGAATATCGAAAGCACCCCTAACTCGGTATTCAGGGTAAGCGCGGTGTTTAAGTCACCCCTATATTCACCTTCCCATCTAAAAGTCCTTCCCTTGTCTATAATAAGAGAGCTGAGATTCAAGCCTTTACTTCTTAGAAAAGAGATATGTTCCTGCGGGAAATCCTTGCCGACTATTGCCACCAGGTTAACCTTGGTAAAAAGCCTGGCAGCCATGGAAAAATGCGCGGCTGAACCTCCTAAGAGTTCTTTACGCTGCCCAAAAGGAGTTTTTACGCTATCCAATGCCACTGTGCCTAATACTAAAATACTCATATGCCCTCACCTCCTCCATCTACTTCACAATAAACCAGAATCCCAAAGCAACAATTACGCGGTATACCCCGAAAAGAATAAAACTGTGGCGCTTGATAAAAGCAAGCAGGAATTTAATCGTGATAATCGCCACTAAAAACGAAACAACAAAACCTGCCCCAAGAAAAACAAACTGCTCCGGTTCAAATATCCGCGCGCTCTTAAAAAGATCTAAAGCTGTTGCCGCAAGCATAGTAGGAACCGCCAGGAGAAATGAAAATTCCACAATAGTTTTTCTTTTTAACCCCGCGGCCAAGCCTCCGATAATCGTAGCCGCGGCCCGGGACATACCCGGAACCATCGCTACCGACTGAAATAAACCAATGACCAATGCCTGAGGATAAGAAACACCGGATAATTCTTCAACCGCGTCTTTTCTTTCGCGATGGAAGAGTTCAAATATAATTAAGAATAACCCCCCGATAAACAACGACCAAAGCACTACCTCATTATTACCCAAGAGGTATTTTTTAACCGTTTTATACAATAAGGCCCCGGCCAAGGCCGTGGGCATAAAAGCGACCAATAGCCGTTTCCATATTTCCCGATTTTTAATGAACCTATTCCAGTACAAAACAATCACTGAAAGTATAGCCCCCAACTGGATAGCGATCTCGAAACTTTTGATAAATTCTGTCTGGCTGATTTGGAGGAGCTTGGCGGTCAATATTAAATGGCCGGTCGAAGAAATAGGCAAGAACTCCGTAATCCCTTCAACGATACCAAATATCAAAACATGCAACAACTGCACCGCTATCTCCTATAGATTAGTGATCTTGTAAAAACTTTTGCATATCTTCCGGCAGGCGCGCCTCAACCGCAACAGTATTGCCACTCCGGGGATGTTTAAACTCTAAGTATTTGGCATGTAAACAAACGCGCTTAAAACGCAAAGTAAAATCTTTACGAAAAACAAATTTATCCTCGCCTACCAAAGGATGCTGGATATCCTTGAAATGGATGCGGATCTGGTTGGTCCTGCCGGTAACCGGAGAAACTTCGACTACGCTATAATTACTTCTTTCCTCAAGCACTTTATATTTTGTAAGGGCATTCTTACCTTCAATGGCAGAAGTAATTTCCCCCTCTGGATGCGCTAACCTGCCGTGCACAAAAGCGATGTACTTTTTTACTACCCGCCTATCGCGGAAGGCATCCGTCATTTCTTTCTCGATGCTTTTACCTTTGGCGTAAATTACAAGCCCTGATGTATCACGGTCCAGGCGATGGCAAGGGTACAGGCTGCATTTTAACCCTTTTTCTACCGCATCCTGGTTTAAAATACTTGTCAAAGTGCGCGATTCTTTCTTGGGGGTAGGAACGCTTAATAACCCGGCAGGCTTATTAACAATTAATAACCAATCATCTTCATAGACAATCGGTATATTCATTTAAACAATAGCCAGCATACGCTCTATAGCCAGGCGCGCCTTCCTTCTGATCTCGTCAGGGACCCTGACTTCCTCCTTGAGCTCTTCTAAAGCCCAGAGGACTTTTTCCTGGGTAGTGCGTTTCATGTTCGGGCATACCGCGCGTTCGCTGGCAGGATAAAACTCTTTATCCGGATTATCCTGTTTAAGCCGGTAAACCAGGCCGGCCTCCGTACCTACAATAAATTCTTTAGCCGGACTCTCCTTGGCAAATTTAGCCATCTGGCTGGTGGAAAGCACGGCATCCGCCAAGGCGACTACGCTGGACAGGCATTCCGGATGTACCATAACTTTTGCCTTGGGATGAAATTTCTTCTCTCTTTTTAAATCCTCCGGTAATATTTTCACGTGAGTGGGGCAAAACCCATGCCAGCTGATAAGCTTCCTCCCGCTTTTCTTAGAAACATAGTCAGCCAGGTATTTGTCCGGGATAAAGATAATCTCTTTCTTATCTTTAAGCGCGTTAACTACCGCTACGGCGTTGGTTGAGGTGCAGCAATAATCCAATTCTGCCTTAACTTCGGCCGAAGTATTCACATAGCCCACTGCTGCTGCCTGAGGATGTTTTTGCTTAAGCATCCTTAAATCATCAGCACTCATCATATTGGCCATAGGACAACCGGCAGATGTATCCGGCATGATTACTTTCTTATCGGGAGAAAGGATAAAAGCGGTCTCGGCCATAAAATACACCCCGCAAAATACAATTACCTCGGCATCGGTTTTGGCGGCAATGCGCGAAAGCTCCAGGGAATCTCCCCGGAAATCCGCGATATCCTGGACCTCAGGAAGCTGATAATTATGCGCCAGGATTATAGCATTACGCTTCTTTTTTAACTCCTTGATTCTTCTAACCAGCTCCTTATCTTCTTTAATCATCTTAACCTAACACTTTCTCGATTATCCCCCCGCCTAAAATAGTATCCCCTTCATAGAAGACGGCGGATTGGCCGGGGGTTATGGCAAACTGCGGTTGCTTAAAACAAACCTTCAACTTGCCTTTAACCGGATAAACTACGGCAGGCGATTCTTTATGATTATAGCGTATCTTCACATTAATCTCAATCTTCTTTTTAAAGGGCTCGGTTAAGAAACGGACATCTTTAACCAGAAATTCATTTTTGCATGCATCCTGGCGGTTTCCCGCGGTAATTTGATTGTTCTTGGCGTTAATCTTAGTTACATATAGAGGATACCCCCTGGCAATACCTAATCCCTGGCGCTGGCCTATAGTATAAAAGGGTAAACCTCTATGCTTACCGATAATACCGCCATTTTCATCCACCAGATATCCCGGCTTAACGCAATTTAATCCTTTGGCCTTAATTAAATCTCTATACCCCCCGTCAGGCAAAAAACAGATCTCCTGGCTGTCCTTTTTTTCTGCTACATTAAGCTTAAATTCAGAGGCCAAAACCCTTACCTCGGGCTTGGTATAATCACCTAAAGGAAAGATTACCTGTTTAAGCTGCCCCCGGTTTAAACGATATAAAAAATAAGATTGGTCTTTCTTAATGTCTTTTGCTTTATTAAGTAAATACCCTTCTCTCGATTTTACAATCCTGGCGTAATGTCCGGTAACCAAGAACTGCGCCCCTAAATTAACTGCCTTTTTAAACAAAATGCCGAATTTTATAAACTGATTGCACCTTACACATGGATTAGGAGTCCTGCCGGAAAGATATTCCCGGTAAAAATTACTAATTACTCTGCGGGAAAAATCTTTATTTAAATTTAAAACATAGTGCCGGATTCCCAGCTTCTGGGCTACCCTGCTGGCATCTTCAATTGCGGTTAATCCGCAGCAGTTTGGCTTCTTAGTTTCTGTTTCCAATGGGTTCCCGCCGAAGGCGGATCCGCCTACGGCGGAAAAACACATGGTCAACCCGATTACCTCGTAACCCTGATCTTTCAACAGGCCAGCAGCTACTGAAGAATCCACCCCGCCGCTCATAGCCACAACTACTCGCTTATTCATCGTACTGTTTTATCCCGTCTAATCTTAAATTTTAACAAAAAAGGCCCAGCATTTTGTGCCGGGCCTTTTCTTTATTCCTGGTAAGGTTATAACTTCACTACTTTAGTAGCTTGTTCACCTTTAGGACCTTTTTCGATCTCAAACTCAACCTCCTGGCCCTCCTCTAAAGTCTTATAGCCATCACCCTGGATCGCGGTATGATGCACAAACACATCGACACCGTTCTCAGGAGTAATAAATCCATAGCCTTTTTGATTGGAAAACCACTTTACTTTTCCCTTTGCCATTTTCTTTGCTTCCTCCTTTCCACAAAATTATAGCAGGTTTATAAGGAAAAACAAAAACCGCAAGGCTCACTTTCTCTCTCCTCACGGCTAAAGATTCCTAACCTTCTCTGCTATAAGTAAATAATATACATTAAAATACCGGTTTGTCAATTATTTATTTTAGGCTATCTATCCCTTTAAGGTTATAGTAACCC
>JBAZOE010000022.1:0-16477 GCA_041648875.1 Candidatus Omnitrophota bacterium | reverse complement strand
TGCCGGCGGCATAAGTCTTTTCCTGATACTCTACGGTCAGAGGGAAAAAATCCTGGCCTGCTTTTATTTCTTTAGACATACAGGCGGTAACCAGGATTACGGTTGAGCCGTAAGTAACGGTAACCGAGCCATTCGCCTGTTTAGCGATCTTTCCGGTCTCCAGAATAAGGTCATTCTTGCCAAATTTAATCTTCAAGCTTTTATTTTGCATTATTTTAGCTCTTTCTTTATTTAACAGGTGAAATGTTTGGGCCTTACTTTCTCAAGTGAAGTTTTCCCAAGACCTCTTCGTATTTCTTCAAATCTTTGTCCTTGAGATATTTAAGCAGGCTGCGGCGCCTGCCAACCAATAAAAGCAGGCCACGGCGAGAATGTAAATCTTTTTTATGCGTCTTAAAATGTTCCCCCAGGGAGTTAATTCTCTCAGTCAGGATAGCGATCTGGACTTCGGCAGAACCCGTATCCCTGGCATGCACCTTAAAATCATTAATCAATTTTGCTTTCTTTTCCTTTACCAAAACCAATTTTCTTCCCTCCCTTTCTAATTCTTAATATTATATTATAAGTAACTCCGCAAGTCAATAAATTTAATGAGCAGATAATTTATGGAGTTCAAAGAACGATATAAATTATAGGCCGCAAGGCCGTCTGCGAATTAATCCCTGCAGCTACCAAGAGGATTGCTGCGGGGATATAATAAAGGCTATTTTTTGTTCAATAATTCAATTACCTTGTCCAGCTTCTGAAGCACTGAAACGCTGAAGTACACCAGCCAAATCGTCAAGGCCAATGAAATCAGGCCGCTTATAAAACCTAAACCGTATTCCATGGAATTCTCCTTTTCAATGCCTTCATAACTTAAGCGTTCAATTATTCTATCACAAGAAAATAGTTATGCAATCTCAATTTCGCGGATTTTTCTACGAGTAGATTTCTTTTCCGAACGCCGGCGCTTACCCTCAAGGATCCTTAACTTAACGCCTTTGGGTTTCTTGCGGCCCTGGCGCATAATTTTCGCCTTAAAAGACTGTTTTTGCAGGAGGTCGTGTTTAATCCTGTTTTCAATTTTGCTTAAAAGGATATGCCTGGCCAGATTCCGGTTGAGTATTTGAGAACGCTGGCGCTGGCATTTTACCTCCAGGCCCGTGGGTAAGTGTTTCAAATATACACAGGTAGCGGTCTTATTAACATTCTGGCCGCCGGGCCCGCTTGAACGGATAAAACTTTCTATAATGTCTTCATCGCGTACCCTCAAAGCAAGCATCTTTTTCTCTAAGGCCGTCATATCCTTAGCATCAGTTGCCATAGAGCCACCACCCTCTCTTGCGCCTGCCAATAGCCGGATGTTATCAGGCAGGCTTAAAACCGGCCGTCTCAGCGTCAATCTTCTTAATTAAAGCATCCAACTCTTTGATCAAGGGCATAGGAAGCATTTTTAAAACCTCCGCCTCCTGCTTCAACATACGCAGCTGGCCTAAAATCCTGCGGGCAAGAGCCAATTTTCTTTTCTCCTGCGCCTCCTCCGGATCCATCTCCTGGCGCTGCCTGATGATAACGCCCAAGTTCTTCTTGAGCTCCTGGGCATCCCTGCCTTTTTCAAAAATCTCTTTCTTCAGGTTCTTGTAATCATCCTCATCCAATACTTTTTTATTCTTTGCCTGGCGCAATATATCCACCGACTCATAACTGGGGATATTGGCAGCCTGGCTATCCTGCGCATAATCTTTTTTTAAATATTGAGGCTCTTCTTTTTCCAGGAAATAATACGATTTAAGCAGCTTCATCGCTGTCTGCTTGCGGATGCCTATCTCGCGGCTGACATAGACATCGAAATTTACATACCCCCACTCTTTATACATCTTGTCTTTCCAGGCTGAATAAAGAGAACGCCCCAGCTCAATCCATGAACTCTTAAAATTCTTGGCGCTTTCTAAAATATGGTAGCGCAAAGATCCGCTATCCAGATTTTCCATCTTCTCTTCGATATTCCTCAATGACTTTGTTTTTTGCTCATCCATCATTCTGCGGCTACTTTCAAAATATCTCTTTCAGCTCTTTACCATAACCCTTGAACTTTTCTATAACATTACTTACTTTATCGGCTATTTGCTGGGGAGACTGGCTGCTAAGATTCTTCATTGCCGCTTTTAAAATTATTTTTTGTAATTTATCCCGGCTTAAAGCCGGATTATCCAGTTTAGTTTCAATATTAAACACTAAATGCAGCTTGCCATCGGTATCGGTAAACAGGTCCAGGGCATTCTTTGTCAAATCCAGCTCCAACTGTTGTCCCTCGGTTTTTTCATAAACAAGATTGGAGAGATTAAAATCCGTAACAATATTCAAAGCATTATTCCTGGCCTTAAAGGTTGAATCAAGGTTAAGTTTTGCCGACAGGAGTTTTTTGTTTGAAATAAAATTTCCGTAGTAAGGAGAAAAATTAGTTACATCCAGATCCTTAACAGCTAATCTGGCATCCATATCTTTAGCCAGATAGTCAAACCATCCGGAGAATATAATTCCGCCAAGAACCTGGCCCGCGGGGCTTGAAAGCTGACAGCTTAAATTAAAATCCGTAGCCAGCGATGTCAAAGGGAGAGAAACCTTGGCAATGCTTATGTTCAACTTATCGACAATAACCTGAAATCCCGCAGCGCTTACTTTTCTATCCGTAAAAACTATTTTTCCATCAACAACCTTAAGGCTGGTAGGATAAACTTCCGGCGGCTTGCCTTCCCGGCTTAAGGCCGGCAGGTTTAATTCTCCATCAGCTGACTGTTCAAGGTTAATCACCGGCTCGGTAATGGTTAAACCGTGGATAACTACCTTGCCGAATAACAAAGCGATTAAATTCGGCGAAAAGGATATTTTCTTTATATTCGCCAGGCTTCCAATCTCCAGCTTCTCAAGGGTAACGGTAAAAGGCATGCTTAAACTTATTTTACCAAGGCTGGTCTTAACTTTTAGATTCTGCCGTATCTGGTCTTCAACAATCTTGGGCGCATAAACTGCGAATAGAACACTGGCAACAAGAAAAATAGCCACTAATATTACAATAATTATAAATAAAACTTTAAATATTCTATGCATATACGCCTCCCCTTGCAAATTCGCAAGTTTATTCGCTTGAACCTGTCTTTACCTCTTCCGCGTTAAGATTAAGGTTAAGAAATTCCTCATTTGTTGGCAGACTTAAATAAAAATCCGCGGTCTCGTCAATTTCAATTTTTAAGCTGGAGGCCTGAAAACCCAATAAATGCCCTCCGCTTAATCTATCCTGGCTGATAAAATGCAGGTGATAACCTCCGACACTAAAGTTTTTGGAATATTCCGGAGAGCGGAAACCCACCACGGTACCTTTTATATTATGGAATTCGAAGACTTTTTGTTCTTTAACCGCCTGATCAAGTCCTGGATACGGCTTAGCCTGTTTAGGGACGCTTCTAGTCTTGGCGTATTTAAACAACCCGCTGATCTTTACGGCATAAAAAATATTCTTTGAAGACAATAATTTATCCAAATACCGGCCCAGATCCGCGTAAGTTAATTCATGGTCAACAGTGAATGTTTTATCAGTATTAAAAAAGGTCACCTGCGCAAAAGGAATTCCCTCTGCCTCTTTTACCAGATGGACCCGGCCGTCGACTTTAACCTGATAGAACAAGCCATCCAGCGCGACCATCTCACCATCCAGGGCCTGGAATGTCCCTAAACCAAAATCCCCATGCCGCTTAAGCGCCCAAAGCGTTGCCTGGCCGTCATAATTACCGGCAGAAAGCGCCTGGATGGTTGATGCTTGATAGAGAACTTCCCTATCCGGAAGATGGCTGCATCCAAGCAAGGTAAAAACAAAAACTACCAAGGATAACAGGTATGGCCTATTTATTAACATAGTTAATAGAAGCAGCGCTTTCAATTTTGCTTCGCACAGTATCCCTAAGCAGGGCGAAATCTCCCGGGCCAAACCCATCAGTTTCTATGGCCGGCAGCACAATAAGCTTAACCGAAACTTTAGCCTTAAAAATCCAGCTGCCTTTAGGAATCGCATCGCGGGTGCCGATTAAACAAATGGGCAGGATTGGTTTCTTCTCTTTAATCGCCAGTTTAAAAGCCCCGTTTTGAAATTCATTCATCTTCTCACTTACGCTGCGCGTGCCTTCCGGGAAGAACAATACGGACATATCTTTTCGCAGCCACTGGCTTGCCTGATGATAAATCTCTTTGATGCTGGCGAAATCCCCGCGCAGAAGCCTGATATGTTTGATCAACCCAAGACACCAGCCGATAAAAGGGACTTTAAACAAACTTGACTTAGCTACCCATTTAAACTGCATCTTGGTCTGGTAAAGTACCACGATATCAGCCATGCTCTGATGATTGGAGATAATTACATAAGTCATTTTATGGTCTATATTCTCAAGCCCGCTTACCTTTATGCTCCAATAAGGATTTAATCCAATCACGGCATCCGACCACCAAAAACACTGCGCGTGGGTGATTTTCTTCTTTTTATCGAAAGGAAAAAACAGGATATTTAAAACAAAGACCGAGAAAAAGAGCAGTATAGTCAATAACCCGCTACCTAACCAGATTCCAATAGAAATAATCGCCTTCATATTCTTCTTTTGACTATAGCCCAAATAGCTAAGGTTGTCTAGTTAATTATTACCCGGCGGGTTCTCATTAGCGGATTACCGCGAAAGGGCAGATTTGATTATAAGCGCAGTAAGTGCAGGCCTTGTATTCAGGTTTAGCCGGGTAGCTCTGCCGGCGGATGCCCTCCGAAACCACCAATATATCTTCTTTTACGTCATCCAAGTCATCTTCCGTAATTTTATACCTGCCGATGATCCCTGATTCCAGAAAGTACAGCTCTACCGCGATAGGCAGAGCCCCGAATATGTGCTGATAGGCCAGGGCGTAAAGCGCAAGCTGTTTACTTTCCTTAACCCGTTTATCCGCATCCTTCTGGGTTTTAATCGCCGATGTCTTAAAATCCATAATTACCGCCCCATCCTCCTCCATATCTATGCGGTCAAACCTGCCGGTAATCTTGTTATCCCCGGTTACAAAAGAAAAATCTTTTTCAATAAATTTCGGAATTGACTTACGCTTCTCTTCATCTTTATAAAACCTGCTTAAGGCCTCCCTGCCGATGCGGAAACGCTCCTCCTGATGGTTGGCATCAAGAAACCCCTGAGGATCAAAATTAGCTTCGAAACAATCCAAAAGCTCATCCATAGTAACTTTGTTTCCGTTAAGCTTACGCAACAGATACTGACTGACTGCCTCATGCATTGCCCGGCCGTAGATAACCGTATGATGTTCCATAATCGGCACGCGCAGTATATTTACATACTTGTATTTTAAAGGACAGGTCAGATAATCATCGATGTGGTAATAACTTAAACTGATCAGCTTATCCTGCGGGATCTTTCCGGCAGCTGTTTTAGGTAATTCCTGAGCCGGGGCAAAACGCCTTATACTTTCAATGGCGGCGGATTTCTTCTTTCCAGTATCTTCACCCGGCGCTCTACCCAAGGCCTCGAGCACAAACTGGCTTACCTTGCGCAGCCGCTTTCCTCCGTAATCTTCAGCGCTGCTCAAGTATAGTTCTTCTTTGGCGCGGGTCATCCCCACATAAAAAAGCCTGCGCTCCTCCTGAACATGGAAATCTCCTGTAGGAAGGACCTCTTTAATTAAAGTATCCGGTAGTTCAATCTGCTGGGAACGCCTGGGAAGCGGAAATTTCCCCTGTACCAGGCTGACTAGAAATACTACCCGAAACTCCAGCCCCTTAGCCTTATGGATAGTTAAGATATTTACCGCATCCTGGTCTAAATCCGCCTCAACTGTCGGAGGGTCATCTCCTGACTCGATGAGCAAATTAAGATGCCTGATAAAACTGATCACCCTGTCCTCTTTAGCCACCAGCTCAAAATCGCGCACCTGATTAAAAAACTTAGCGATATTCTGGATTTTGGTTTCTTTTTCCAAGCTGGGGTTATGCGTCAAGTATTTAAGATAACCCGTATCGGTAAGAAAGCTATAAAGCAGCCTGCCGGTTGTTTCGTCGCGGGAAACCTGTAAAAATTTCTCAATATCCGAAAGTACTTGTTTTATCTTCTCCTTGCTCTCTTCCTGCACCTGGCTTAACTCCGGAGTCTTTTCCAAATTATTAAATACCGTATAAAGTGTCAGGTTCCTGCGCCTGCTGAAGTGATTGCACAATGTCAGATCCGTCAGGTTAACTTTATAAACTTCAGAGCTGACCAGATAAAATAAACTTAAAGAATCCGAAGGATTGGCAATTACGCGCAGGAAATTAATACACAACTTGACCTCTTCTCTGCCATATAAACCCTGGTTACCGCTGAATTGCCAGGGAATATTCTGCATATTTAACGATTGGATAAAACCCTGGGCATCGGAATTAGAGCGCACAAGAATAGCAAAATCCCTATATTTAAACTTACCTAAACTTACTTTATCTTGTATAATCTTACTTACATTATCAGTTTCAGCTGAGTGCGTATCAAAGTGTAAATGCGCAGGCTTCGGGCCTTCTTTAATCAAACCGATAAGGTGTTTATCGATTTTTGCCTTTACTTCAAAACGCTCCGGATTATTATACTGGATTAACTGATAAGAGCTATCCAGGATAGGTTGACTGGAGCGGTAGTTCTGGATCAGCGTGATCTTCTCAGCCTTAGGATACTCCTGGATAAAATTCAGCACATTGCTGTAGGCAGCCCCGCGCCATCGATAAATACACTGATCATCGTCGGCAACAACAGTAATATTTCTTAGCGCCCCTGACAAAAGCTTTACAATCTGAAACTGCGCGAAGTTCGTATCCTGGAATTCATCCACCAGGATATATTTAAATTGTTTTTGATAATTTTGCAGGATCAAAGGATGCTCCCGCAGCAACTGCAGGCTTAAATAAAATTGATTGCCAAAGTCAATTAATCCTTCTTTAGCCAAAAGCTCCTGGTATTTAAGATACGCCCCTGCCACCTCCATCTGCTGCACCGCCAACTCTTCGTTAGCGCTGTCCTGCGGGCCGGCTTTAACCTTGATCATAAAATCCTGGGCGTATTGAAAATATTCTTTTGCTGAAATATCCTCGTCTTTTGCCCGGCTGAAAAATGAAATCAAAGCTTCGATAAAACGCGTGGGTTCAGACAAAGGACGGTAATAATTAAGCGTAAATTCAAAAAGATGTTCACGGAAAAACACCGCAGCCTCTGACTGGGCAAGCACTTTAAAATCCGGGTTTAACCCGGCAACCAGGGCATTCTCACGCAGAAGCCGGTCGCCAAAGGCATGAAAGGTAGAAATCCAAATATCCGTATAACCGTAAGGCATCAGGATATCCACCCTTTCCTGCATCTCTTTAGCCGCCTTATCCGTAAAGGTCAACGCTAAGATCTCATCGGTCTTGGCCAGGCCCTGATTTATGAGCCAGCCGATACGCTGGGTAATTACGCGGGTCTTGCCTGTGCCTGCGCCGGCAATAATTAAAAGCGGGCCGTCACCATGCGTAACCGCCTGCACCTGCTGCTTATTTAAACCTTCCAAGACTTTATCCATAATAATTTAATCTCTATTGATAACCCTGATCATTTCACAGAGCCTGCCATAATCCCGCATATTAAAATTCATTGCCAGGCGGGGCAATTTCAGGAACTCCCCTTCCTGGATCTCTTTAACCGTAGGAGGAGAAACCCTGATTTGGCCGCTTGTCAAAATATCTTTAAATTTTTTGTTGATAAGTTTCAAGGTCTTTTCGGAAATCTCCCTGTTTAGCCTTAATACAGCTAAACCGGCGACATATCTTATTGAGTGGTATACTCTATAAAAATCTTCTATATATTTAACTGCCGCATCAACAGAATTTACAATGTACAACAGGCTCAGGTCTTCTTTTTTGATAAACCCTTTCCTGGCCAACTGGCTCTTTACAAAATGCATCCAGGTAGCCCAATATGCCGAGCCTTTCGGCTCCATTAAAACTATCGGCCGGGGCCGGGATTTTCCGGTTTGAACCAAAGTAATCATTTCAAACCCTTCATCGAGAGTGCCGAAGCCCCCCGGAAAGACTGCGGTTGCGTCAGTCTCTTTTACAAAGACCAGCTTCCTGGTAAAAAAATACTTAAAGTTGATCAGTTTTTCTTTTTCATCTATATAAGGGTTTGGCTTCTGTTCAAAAGGAAGCCGGATGTTTAAGGCGAAATCCTTGCCGCTTCCTGCGCCCTTATTGCCTGCCTCCATCACTCCCGGGCCGCCTCCGGTAACAATCATATAACCTTTTTCAGTAAGCTTGCGTGAAAGCTCTTCAGCCATCCTGTATTCAGCTGATTTAACCTTCGATCTTGCTGAACCAAAGATGATCACCTTCTTAACCGCTCTATAAGGGGAAAAAATTTTAAAAGAATAACGCAGCTCCTTTAGCGCGTTATTTACCAGTTTTAGGTCTCCTCTATCACTAGATTCCCTGCCCAACTTAACGGTAGTCGTCAATATCTGGCGTAATAAATTTTCAGTCCCGGCAGAGCCTGCCTTCTTAACCAGCTCGCTTATCAAACTGTCTATTGCCTGATCCCCGACTTCATAATCTTTTGAATTCTTTTCCATTATTTGAAAAATCCCAGTTTACGCAGCTCCTGCTCTGCCTGTTTTCGAAAATCACCCTGTAATTCAATAGTATAATCTTTGACCGATCCGCCGGTGCCAAAGCGCTGCTTTAATTTCTTGGCCAAATCCAAAAGACCGGCTTCACTTAAAGCCAAACCGGAAATAAGTGTCATTCCTTTGCCTTTGAAGCTCTTTTCATAACGCAGGCGCGCTGCGCCATTCACCTGAGCGCACCCCGGGCAAATCGCCCCCTGCGAAGTAGAATAAACCAAATTAGAATTGATATCGCTGCTTTCCATTAAGAACCGAATTTAGAACTGCGGGACATAAGATACTCGCTGCTGATATTACGGCTTGTATCCAACAATATTATTAATTTTATTTTTCCATCCCTGACTACGGGATAATAAGCCTTGATCGCGTAACTATTTACCACAATAAATGATTCCTGGTTTTTAAGCATTTTATTGAATTTCTTCCTCTCATCTTCAGGAGGAACAAATACCCTCCTTAAAGCCTTAGATATATTTGTCTCATCTTTATTATCATAGTCCCAGGGGGTTATCTCATAAAAAACCTGTCCCTCTTCCCCTGACCTGGGTATCAAAAGGGATAAGCTCCTGTACTCTTCCGAAGAAAGCAGTATTTCATCTCTAAGAAAATACAACTTATTGACCTTATCATCATTTTGCACTAAATCAACCAGCTTGGAGACTAAAACTGACTGGGCCATATTCTTGACCTGGCTTTCTATTCCCTTAACCTTATTTTTGGCCACATTTCTTTCAACCACCCCCTGGTAACCGACAACCAGCAATATTATTGCCACAGAAACAAAAATCAATTTCCTAAAATTATTTTTATCTTTTTTAATCAGCGTTTCATCGACAGGCTCTTTTTCATTAACCAAGGCGCTTATGGATTTAGAAATTATGGATAAGGTCAGGACTATATGGAGCGCGCAAAGCGCCGCAAGCGAACCCAAGCTTATGCCGAATACAGTGAAAAAAGCGCTGGCTATTTTTGAGTTGAAAAAAGACCAGTTAAGAATATTTGCCGTGATAATAATCGCAAAACACATAAAATCAAACCACACCAGGAAAAGTATCAACTTTAACGCCAAATCCTGCATTTTCTTCAAATTACCCATTTACACCCTCCTTTTACATTCCCCTCCCAGAAGCCTTTTTCAGATCATTGATAAAACCAGCGGTAATTTTATACCCTAATTCTTCCGCCTTATGCACATCTTCCCAGCTTTTATTATAGTTTTTCTTCAAGAAATAAACAGCCCCCCGGTCAGAATAAGCTTTTGAATACGCGGGATTGATTTCTATAGCCTTGCTGTAATCAGAAACAGCTGAATCAAGATCCCCTTTATCATAATGAACACTTCCCCGGTTGCAATAAGCCTTGTAATATGCGGGGTTAATCGTTATGGCCTTGCTGAAATCATAAATAGCTAACTCAAGTTTGCCTTTAACATGATAAGCGATCCCCCGGCTGTTATAGGCTACGGCGTCTTTAAGATTATTTTCTATGGCTTTGCTGTAATCAGAGATGGCTTGCACCAAGTCATCTTTATCGTAATAGGCATTCCCCCGGTTATAATAGGCTTTGGAATAGGCAGGATTAATTTCTATGGCTTTGCTGTAATCAGAGATGGCTTGATCAAGTTTACCCTTTTTGCGATAAGCAATTCCCCTGCTGCTATAGGCTTCAGCCTCTTTAGGATTGATTTCTATAGCCTTGTTGTAATCAGAGACAGCTAAATCGAGATCTCCTTTATCATAATAGACGCTTCCCCGGTTATAATAAGCAATGTAATACACAGGGTTAATTGCTATGGCCTTGCTGTAATCGGATACAGCTTGATCAAATTTACCCTTCTTATGATAGGTAATTCCCCGGCTGTTATAAACCTCGGCATCTTTAGGGTTGATTTCTATAGCCTTGTTGTAATCAGAGACAGCCAGGTCAAGATCGCCTTTTTTATGATAGACAATCCCGCGGCTGCTATAAGCTTCGGCATCCTTGGGGTTGATTTCTATGGCTTTGTTATAATCGGATATGGCTAGTTCAAGTTTAACCTTTTTATAATAGGCGGTCCCCCGGTTACAATAGACTTTGGAATACGCAGGATTAATCTCTATAGCCTTACTGTAATCAGAGATGGCTTGATCAAAATCATCTTTTTTAAAATAAGCAATCCCCCGGCTGTTATAAGCTTCAACGTCTTTAGGGTTGATTTCTATGGCTTTACCGTAATCAGAAATGGCTTGATCAAAATTGCCCTTATCATAATAGGCCTTGCCGCGCTTATAATAAAGGCCGGGATACGCGGGGTTCATTGCTATGATTTTGCTGTAATCAGAGATAGCTTGCGCGAGATTGCCTTTATCATGATAAAAAACTCCGCGTTTGTAATAGGCTTTCGGGTATACAGGGTTAATTTCTATGGCTTTGCTGTAATCAGAGACAGCTTGTTCAAAGTTACCTTTATCATAATAGGCGTTCCCGCGATTATAATAGGCATCGGAATACCCCGGATCAATGGTTATGGCTTTATCATAACAGACAATCCCGCTTTCACGCCTGCCAAGATAATACAAAGAAACACCATTATTGAGGATTTCCATGGCCTCAAATTTCTTGCCTTCCGGCGGGGTTATTTTTTCCCCTGCCTCCTTTAAAAGCAAATTTTCTAAATCCCCCCTCGTTGTTGTAAAATTTGCATATCTCTTAGCGGGGTCTTTCTCCAAACATTTCGTAATAAGGGGAAAAAGAGAAGAGTCTAAGCCGGGGACAAGCCCCTCTTTATGCGCCTTCTCATATTCTAATGGATTTCTGCCGGCAAAAGGCAATGTCCCCGCTTTTACCATTTGATAGAGGACAATACCGAAAGAATAAATATCGCTTGCCTGGTTCATATGTCCGTCAAATTGCTCGGGAGCCATATAAGGAAGCGCCCCGTTGGCTACACCCGACAATTTCGCGAACCCAAAATCGGTTATCTTTATGGTTTTATCCGAAGTCACCATGATATTGGATGGTTTTATATTTCCATGGGCTTCAATCCCTTTTGCATAAGCGTATTCCATACCATAACTAAACTCTATCGCGAATTTAAGGACTTCGGATAAAGTTAAATTACCCAGGTAATGGTTTAATGTATTTCTCCCATTTTCATCCGGGGCGATATAATCAAAGACAATAAAAGGATAATTTTCTATCCGCATGACTAAATAGGCGCTGACAATATGGGGATATTTACCTAACCCTATCCAGGCAAGCGCTTTTTTTTCAAAACAGGATTGGCTTTGCGGAGAAACTAAATATTTCTTTTGAAGGGTCTTCAATACCTGAGGAACCCGGGTTATATTATCATAACAGATGCAAGCAATTCCCATACCGGATTCCAGGACACGATATACCTCATAACGGCCGTATATGGAATCCCCGGCTTTTATTTTAGTAACTAAATCTGGCGCGTTATTTTCTTCCGGGCTCATCTTATCTGCCTAAGCTGGCTATCCTTGTCTTAATAGCACAATGCCGCTTATCACAGAAAATATTAACGTTACATAATTATAAATCTGCCAGTAAGTGGAGTCATCTACAACCATACCCACGATTGTATAAACCGCAAAAACCAACAACAGAAGCCCAATTAACTTACCCTTTTTCACATCCGCCTCCTTTTATTACAAAATTTAAATCATAACTTCCCGAGATGACTGGGAAAATTCTCCTTCATCATCCGATAAATTCTTTCTCTGTCGGAATCACGAATCCTCAAAAATCTTATGCCATAAATTTGCTTGCCATCAGCTTCTTTATGCCAGGCAACCGAAACCTCTATATCAAAAAAATATTTCTCATTAAAATAAAGCTCCATCCGCACATTATTTCCGGGGATTTCTTCTGCTACCCCCAAAGAAAACCCCCTCATGTTTAAATCTCTGACTTCACAAGTTATGTAATCTTTAGAATCCTGCCATTTTATCTTAGCCAGGTAAGCAATCTTCCACCTCGGCAACGTTCTTCTTTCAATAAAGGCAGGATTAGATTTTTGAGGAAGTTCTTTTTTCTTCCGGGAAAAATTAAATAACCCCATATCTCTTGCCCCTCCTTTATCTCTCCCCGGGGATCACCCCAGGCAAGACTGGTAATCGCGATAACTCCTGTCCGATCTCAATACTTATCTTTGATAAAACCGTATTCAGGGCTGCTACAACACCGGAATAATTATGGGGGTTAACATCCTCTATTAACAGGGACCTTTTACTAAAAACCGGGCTTTTAGTTTTAAGATCCAGGATAGACCACTGCGCGGTGAGAACCAAATCTTTACTCATATTTACATCTAACTCAACAATATCCAATACTACCTGAAACCTCACCGGCATAAACATACTCCAGGGAAACATCTCTATCCCCTTACTATCAACAATTACCGAGAGATTTTCATCTAAAATTCTCGCGATAGCAAAATCAAGCGGTTCTCCCCAGCGATCGAATTGCGCAAAATTAACCATATTATTATTATCAACTGTTACTATCTGCGGACGGTTTAAATATTCCGGGATCTTGACCGGGCCGACCCCGATAATTCCATCATTAGTTGCCTTAAATCTTGCGCCTGCCTGTTCCTGGCTTATTGAACCCAGCTTGTAGAATCTCGGAGAAGGGCTTTTGGTGATGGATACGCAGCCGCTCAATACAAAAATAAAAATAGGACAAATCAAAAATCCAAGAATTATATTTTTCACTCCAGCCTCCTTTATCTATTTTCCTTTAAGAAGCGCCTCCGGATGGATCTCTAGGTATTCTACCAGCAGCCTTATGGAACGCGCCGCTTGCGTTATTTCCTTAAGCGTGCTATTTAATCCATAGGGGCCTTCTGAATTGATCAATTTATTTAACCCCGCGACAGTCTGCTCTAAATCATCCGCTATTTCATTTATCGGCAATTCATCCATAAGCTCAAAGATATCCGGAGATGTGGGAAGAGTAGGTATCTCAGGGTATTGCTTTGCGATATCATGAAGCCTGGCCTGCTTATCCGCATAAAAATCTAAATCTATCAGTAATTGTCCGGTAATAAAACTTTGGATATCCAGTTTTCCGTGTAAGCCGGATTTAATCAATTCCTGATAGTCATTAATACTTAACTCTTTAGGCAAATTCCTTATCCGGGATGATTCTATCTCAATAATTACGGGAATTACTAAATCTTCGATCTTTAGGTCATAGACAAGATGAATGTCCCTTACGGAACCAATTTTTACCCCCCGGAGAACAACCGGCGCCCCGATTGAAAGGCCTTTAATGGAACCATCGAAGAATAAAACATACTTGTTGGTACGCTTAAATAGCCTCCCTGATCCAAAAACTATTATCGCTATTATCAATAAGAATGTTGCGCCGATTACAAACGCTCCGATTAAAGCCTTATTAGCTTTTTTGCTCATTTCCGCGCTCCTTATATCCTGCCTCTGGTTAAAAATTGAATGACTTTGGGGTCTTTAGAATCAGCCAGCAGATCTTTCGGGTTTCCGGAAGCGATGATTGTCTTGCTTTGATCATCAAGAAAAATAGCGTTGCTTCCTACCGCGAAAATACTGGCCAATTCATGCGTAACCACAACAATGGTAGCCCCCAGATCTTCCCTTAATTGAATTATAAAATCATCAAGCATCCTGGCGCTTATCGGATCAAGCCCTGCTGATGGTTCATCAAAGAATATTATTTCCGGATCAAGTGCAATCGCGCGAGCAAGCCCCGCGTGCTTACGCATGCCTCCGCTTAACTCCGCGGGGTAAAAATCCGCGTACCCGCCCAAACCCACTAATGTAAGTTTTAATTCTACTATATCCCTTATTTGACTGGCAGACAAGTTTGAATAAAGTTGTAAAGGCAAAGCCACGTTTTCTCCCACTGTCAGGGAGCTCCAGAGGGCCCCGCTCTGGTAGAGAACCCCAAAACCCCTCATCATCTCTTGCTGCCTGGCATAATCCGCGGCCCAAAAATCCTCTCCCCCGTATAATACCTGGCCTTTTGCAGGCTCCTTAAGGCCTATGAGCACCTTAAGAAGAGTACTCTTGCCGCTGCCGCTGCCTCCCATAATTATAAAGGTTTCACCTTTATTAACAGTAAAATTTAAATTACGCATTACTATATAATCATCGTAACTTAAATCAAGGTTGCGCACTTCGATAACTGGTTTTACCAGCATACCCATAAAACTACACCCCCAAGACCTGACAGATGAATGTGATCACTGCCGTGGCAATTACAATAGCGGTAATAGAAGTAACTACTGCCGAGGTAGTCGCCTCTCCAACACCGGAAGCGCTTCTTTCGCATTTTATGCCTCGAAGACATCCGGAAATCGCGATAATAACGCCAAAAACTATACTATGCGTTAAACCCACCCACAAATTGTTCATTTTTATGGCAACCTGGGTATGATTAAAGTATTCCACGGGATTAAGATTCAACATGCTAACACTAATAATAAAACCACCGAATATGCCCATAAGGTCGGCATAAAGCGTTAACAGCGGCATCATTATAACCAATGCCAAAATCCGCGGTATAACCAAAAATTCAACCGGATTAATGCCTAGCGTTTTAAAAGCATCGATTTCTTCATTTGTCTGCATAATTCCCAATTCTGCAGCAAAACTTGCTCCGGTACGGCCTGACATAAGTATACCTGTCATTACAGCCCCCATTACGCGTACCATGGCGATACCGACAATATCGGCGATATAAATCTGCGCGCCGAATAGCTTAAGCTGCATTGCGCCTACAAAAGCAAGAATCACCCCTACTAACAAGCTGATTAAAGAAACCAACCCCAAAGCGTTTGCCCCGCAGCGCTGCAAAAGGAGCATAAATTCATCCTTACGAAAATACGCCTTACCCATGATCAGGCGTCCAAAGGCATGCACAATATCGCCTAAAAAATCAAGAAATATGAATACACTCTCTTTTATGCTGATAAAACCCTCTCCAACCCTATCCAGAAATGCGCCTGTTGCGGCTTTAAGAGGAACTTCTTTATTGTTTGTTTTTAAAGCGAGTGTTGTTATCTTTTTTATTCCTTCGGGCAGGCTGTTATGTTGAACCGCGATGCTTCTATTCCGGCATTCTTTAATCAGCTTGTATAAGAAAGCGATCAAACTGCTATCCCAGCTAGACAAGCCTGTGGTATCAAAACTTACGTTCTTAATATCGGGGTGCGCTAAGAATTGAGAAGTGGCTTCTGATAGTTGAGGGATTTTCGTAGAGATCCGCCAATCCCCGTTAAACTTGATAGAAAGAGTATTGTCGGTACTAGAGTAATCAAATGAAACCTTTTCTGACGGCATTTATCATTCTTCCTGTTTGTCTTGCGTTAAAATTAAATGCCTATAACTCTCGTCGTTACAAGTTATTATAAATCTACCGCCGTTAATGTCAATGGATTATAAAACAGATCCTGCTCCACCGCATATTCTAGGCTTGACAATCCCGTGATTTCAAGTATACTTATTTATCCCGCTTTGCGGGATTTCGCTAAATAAGAATTCTTATGCTCAAAACCTAAAGAAGGGGTAATTACATGCTTAAAAAATGCGTAATCTGTAAAAAAGGGGCACTTAACGGAAAGGTATTATCCAGAAAAGGCCAGTATAAAGCTAAAGGCGGAACCGGTTCGAAGATCGCCCGCTGGTCCAAGCGCAAATTTCTTCCCAATCTTCAAAAAATGCGCATACTGGTTAATGGTGTAGCCAAAAGTGTCTTTATCTGCGCCAAATGCATTAAAAAGGGCGATTTCAAAAAAGCC
>JBAZOE010000021.1:0-16481 GCA_041648875.1 Candidatus Omnitrophota bacterium | reverse complement strand
ATCCTTTTTGGACCGTACTCCTGCCGCTTGTGCTTTTTTTGTCTAGTTCCGGGCATTTTGTTTTCGGCGCTGCTAAACCCGTTCCTATAAATTACCGGGCATTAAAAAATCCCAAAAAAGATATAATCTGGATCGGCCTAAGCGGCCCGTTGGCTAATCTTATCCTTGCTTTTATTATCGCCCAGGCCTTGAAATTTGTTTCCCTGCCGGCTGTCGCGGCTTACCTGCTTTCAAATTTACTTTTAATTAATGTCGTTTTAGCCTTATTCAACTTGATTCCGATTCCGCCGTTAGATGGCTCGCGTGTTTTGATGGGGTTGCTGCCTGAGGGGTTATCGCAGTTCTATGCCGGGTTTGAGCGATATGGTTTTATTATTCTTTTTTTGTTTATATGGCTGGGTGTATTTGAACGCTTGCTTTGGCCGATGGTGGGTTTAGTAATCAGATTTATGGGGGTAAACTATTAAATGCATAAGGTGAAGGTTAATTTAGCCAAGCGCTCATATGATATAATTATTGGCAGCTCTATCCTTAAGAAACTTGGCCCATATTTAATTAAATTAAATATGGGGCCAGATGCTTATATTATTACTAACGCGTTATTAAAGGATAAGTATGGCGCAATTTTATCCAGCGTTTTGTTAAGGAGTGGTTTTAAATGCCGTTTTAAAATTGTTTTAGACAGTGAAAAGAGCAAATCGTTGGAAAGCGCCGGATACGTAATTAAAGACCTTGCCAAGTTTGATCAGAAAAGGAAGGTTTTTATTATTGCTTTTGGCGGCGGAGTAGTGGGGGATCTGTCAGGTTTTGTCGCTTCGGTGTATAAACGGGGGATTGCTTATGTGCAGGTTCCTACGACTTTATTGGCTCAGGTGGATTCGGCTATCGGCGGTAAGACCGCGGTTGACCTGGATTTAGGTAAAAACCTGGTGGGCGCGTTTTATCAGCCTAGCCTTGTATTCAGTGAGATCAATTTCTTAAAAACACTGGATAAACGTCAGGTTTCTTCAGGGATGGCGGAGATAATAAAGTACGCTGTTATCAAAGATAGCAATCTATTTTGTTATTTGGAGAATAAATACAAGAATGTATTTAAGGCTGATCAAGCGGTATTAGAAAAAATAATCAGTTCTTGCAGCAATATTAAAGCGGCAATAGTCAGCCGCGATGAAAAAGAGGTTTTAGGATTAAGGACAATCTTAAACTTTGGGCATACTATCGGGCATGCGATTGAATCCGCCTGCGGTTATAAAAAATATAATCACGGTGAGGCAGTAAGTTTGGGAATGGTGGCGGCTTTGGATTTAAGCTGCAGGCTTGGGTTAATTGAAAACAGGCTATCCTTGCGTATCGTGAATTTAATTAAACTTTATGGTTTACCTGTAAAGCTTAAAGGTGTAGCCGTCAATAAGATCATCAATGCTTATTATCACGATAAGAAATTCTCAGGCAAGCAGAACAAGCTGGTTTTAATTTGCGGAATTGCCAAGCCGGTAATTGTGAAAAATGTCGGTTTGAATTTGATAAAAGAAGCGGTTGGAAAAATAGTTTAAGTCTATTTACCGGTGGAAAGAGTAATAATTTTTCCTTCGTTATTCAGTTCTACGGTATCCATGGTAATCTTTTCTACTTTAGCCCCGTTAACTAAATCATTTTCCTTTACAATCTGGTTGTTTACCAAGGCATAACCGTTATTATCGGAAAAGAATATTCCGTTTAAGATGAAGATTTTCTCCGGTTTTGGCTGCTCTTCAGGCAATAAGTCAGGAGGAGCAAGCGGCGGTGTTTGTCCGGGTAGTGATTCTTCGTCCGGCCCTGGAGCTGCTTCAGGTTGTTCCGGTACCGGGGGAGAGGGGGATCGGCGGTTAATAATTTTGAATACATGGCTGCTCAGTAACAGGGCGGCAATAAATATTAAGATATAAAAAAGATAGAGTTTGAGCTTGGATTTTTTATCCGGCTGGCCGTGACTCCTGAGCGAGTTTTTCTTGATAGATTCTTCGGTTTTCTTTAGCGCATCGTTAATTATGCTCATAATTTATTCCACTTTCACAGAATAGCTGTCCAGTTCTTCGATGCATCTTTTGATTATATCAAAGTCTATATGGCTGGTTTCAGCGACAAAACCGGCTAGTAGAGCGCGGTCACAGAGCATATTGATCAACCTGGGTGTGCCTGCGGAAAAGCGGCTTATCGAATCAATGGCCTCATCGCTGAATTTAATTTCTTGGCTTCGGCTATCGGAAGCCGAACCATGGCCTTCTGGCCTACTCTTTGCGCCGGCGACCTGTAGGCGGTGGTTTATGTAAGGTTTTATTTCATCTGCGTCAAGCGGGCCAATATGATACCTAACCATGATCCTTTGGCGCAGCTGCCTTAAGTCGTATAAATTGATGCGGTTGTTTAATTCCGGCTGTCCCACTAGAATTACCTGGAGCAGCTTATCTTTTTCTGTTTCTAAATTTGAAAGCAGGCGGATTTGTTCGAGCAGACTGGGTTTTAAATTTTGCGCTTCATCTACAATAAGCACCAGGTTATTTCCCGCATTCGACTGGCGCAGCAGAAAGTTATTTAATTCCCAAACCATATCCAATTTAACCTTGTTCTTAGGAGAGATCCCGAAATCCTTAATGATTGATTCCAAAAGCTGGGTTTCAGAGAAAGCGGGATTCAGGATAAAGGCAGTTTTTACTTTTTTTCCTACCTGGTTTAAGAAGAAACGGCAGGTGGTTGTTTTTCCGGTGCCTATTTCACCGGTTAAAACAATAATTCCTTTTCTTTGGGAAACACCGTAAACCAGGTGGGAGATAGCTTCTTTATGTTTTTTACTTGAGAAAAAAAAGGCAGGGTCGCTGGTAACATTAAAAGGCCTTTCTTTTAACCCGTAAAATTGGCAATACATTGGCTCACCCCTAAATTATTATAACAGGAAGACAAAAGTTTGTAAAGTATTGACATCTTTATAAATATGTGTTATATTTTTAAATCGAGGTAAGAGAAATAGCCACGGCTGCCTCAAAGACAAAAGGCATAAATGGCCATTTTACCGATAGCAAAGGAAAATCGTCGTTTCCCGAGAGTGGATTATCATTTACCGGTTCGTTATCAGCTTGGCGGCAAACAGGTTTTTGATAACGTTCTCTGTAATGATATCAGCTGTGGTGGCGTAAGATTTACCAGCGAAGAATTTATTCCCACTTCTACTCCGGTAATGCTTGAAATAAATGTTTTAAACCGCATTCTAAGGCCTGTCGGCAAAATATCCTGGTCAAAGCCGGTGCCGCACTCTGACCGCAACCAAATTGGCGTAGAATTTATGGATTTTAATGTGCTGGAAAGAAATTATCTTGAGGATTTTGTAAGTTTGCAGTTAAAGGAGATCTAATTTAATGAAAGGAAAATTATAAATGGCAGCTGAAGCAGTTAAAGAGGCGCAGGCGGAAGTAAAGCCAAAGGCAGAAAAACAGACTAATTGCCTGGCTTGTAATAAATTGATTAAAAAGTTAAAAAGATATTACCGTGACGGTAAATTCTATTGCAGCAAAAAATGCTGGCGCGCCTTTATTGATAAAAACAAGGCAGGGGCAGCAGAAGATAAGAAATAATGAAGACTGTTAAAGAACGCAGGATACATCCACGCCTAGATCATAAGTTGCCGTTTAATGTGGCGGTAAACGGATATGATTTCTCTACTACTACGCATAATATAAGCTGTGTAGGGGCTTACTGCCATCTTGAGAAATATATACCGCCTTTTACGAAGATTTCCGTAAAACTGAGCCTGCCCAATAAGGGTCAGATAGACAGGAATGCTATTGTCGAATGCAAAGGGGTTGTTGTGAGAAGCGAGGATGAGACTGGCGGCGGCTTTAACATCGCCATATTCTTTAACCAAATGCGCGATGGAGAACGTAAGAAAATCGCCGCGTATATAAACAGGTTCTTGCATTAATCGGCAGTTGGGAAAAGTCAGAAAATACAATCAGCTTGTCAAGCTTATCGCCGGCTTCATCTATAAGGATGAGGCTATTTTTATAAAATCCAGGGATAAATTAAAAAAGATATTCGGCAGGATTGATTTTGAGTCTGGCCCCATTGATTTCAATTACACTCATTATTATGAAAAGGAGATGGGGGTTGGCTTAAAACGAAGGTTTATCAGTTTCGCCAGATTAATTTCTATCCAGGATTTATACCGCATTAAACTTTATACCAATAGGCTTGAAACAAAATTCTTATACTCCGGCATGCGTCAGGTAAATATTGACCCGGGGTATGTGGATTTGGCTAAACTGGTGCTTGCTTCTACCAAAGATTACGCTCACAGAATATATTTACGTAAAGGTATTTTTGCGGAGATAACGCTAAGTTACAGGAATAATTCATTTATTCCCAATGATTGGACGTATCCGGATTATCGCAGCCAGGAGTATATCGACCTTTTTAATAAAGTAAGGAAACTCTATGCTTCATAAAAATGCCCCTCTTTTAAAATATCCTTCATATCTTGAGTCAAGTAAGAGCGGTAAATTAAAGATGATTACTGATCAGCTTTTTAGCCGCCTTAAGTCTTGCGATATCTGTCCCCGGGGTTGTAAGGTTAACCGGCTGGAAGGTAAAATTGGTTTTTGTAAGACCGCTTTATTGCCGAAAGTCTATAGTTTTATGAGCCACTACGGCGAGGAGCCGCCTGTGTCAGGCACCAAGGGCAGCGGTACAATATTCTTCAGCTATTGCAATATGGGTTGCGTATATTGCCAAAATTATGAGTTCAGCCAATTAGGAAAGGGCAGGGAGTATGAATTTACGGAACTGGCGCAAATAATGCTGACTCTGCAGGAATCAGGCTGCCATAATATTAACCTTGTTACGCCAACTCATGTTTTGCCGCAAATACTTAAAGCTTTGGAGATAGCTATTCCGGGGGGATTAAGAATACCGCTAGTTTATAATACCAGCGGGTACGAATTGGCTCAAACTTTAAGCTTGCTTGACGGGGTAGTGGATATATATCTTGCTGATATGCGTTATGCGGACAAAGAAGTTTCGAACAAACTTTCATTGGCTCCTGATTATCCGCAATACAATCAGGAGGCGATAAAAGAGATGCACCGTCAGGTTGGGCCGGCAGAGTTTAATGAAGAGGGGCTGATCAAAAGGGGGTTGATTATAAGGCACCTGGTATTGCCGAATCAGGCTTCTGGCACGGATAAGATTATGCGGTTTATCGCGCAAGATATTTCGGATGATACTTATATTAGTTTAATGAGCCAATATTTACCTTATTATAAAGCTTCCGTTTACCCGCAGATTAGCCGGCGCCTGAAGGATGCTGAGTATGAAGAGGCTAAAGAAATACTTGGGCGATATAACCTGCTCAATGGCTGGATCCAGGAATCATATGGCTCAGAGCGTTTTGCCGGAGTAAATATTAAACCCGTTTAAATATGGATAAAGAATCGATTTTCAGCAAGGTTATTAAATTTATCTTTGCCAAGTTATTTAAGATCAACGATTCCGCGCAGAAGATAGCCTTGGGGGTTGGCTTAGGCGTATTTTCAGGGCTTATTCCCGGAACCGGCCCGGCCGCGGCGCTATTTTTGGCTTTTGTTTTCCGGGCCAACCGGGCTGCCGCTTTATTGGGGAGCATACTGACTAATACCTGGCTTAGCGTGGTTACCTTTGTTTTAGCGATAAAAATCGGCTCTACCATATTAAGCAGGCATTGGCAGCAGGTATATCAGAAGGCCCAAGGTTTAATCCGAGATTTTCACTGGGGAAGTTTTTTTAAACTTTCTTTCCTGGATGTAGTTTTACCTGTTGTTATTGGGTACTTGATCATTGGTTTGTTTTTGGGGCTGATTAGTTATTTGGCAGTTCTCTTAATAATCAGGAGTAGTTTACATAAAAGTAAGTCTGTTTATACTATTTGACATTTAAGGTTTATAATACTATAGTATTTAGGACATTAATAGGAGATTAGCAAAAATTATGTATCTTAATAAGGTCAGATTGATCCTACTTATTTCTATCTCAGCTTTAATTATTTCTCCGCTTTCCGCTCAAGAACCGCAAAATCCTAATCCCGAAGACGTAAAATACAGCCCAAAAAATCTTGTTGATGAAGACGCAATGCAAGCAGAGATGGACTTTTATGCTGGTAATGACCATGAGGCAGAGCTCATCTTTAAAGGTTTAGATGCTAAAAAGAATCATGATATTGCGCTCTGGAGTAATCAATTAGGCTCTTTGTATTTGGCTCAAGGCAAGACTAAAGAAGCGCAAGCGGCTTTTATGGATGCGTATCTAGTGATGAATAATATTTCTGCTTTTAAGGATTTAGAATTGCGCTCTGTGGGATTGACAGGCTCTGAGGCAACTAA
The DNA here is from genome assembly GCA_041648875.1 of Candidatus Omnitrophota bacterium. GTDB lineage: Bacteria > Omnitrophota > Gorgyraeia > Gygaellales > Profunditerraquicolaceae > UBA6249. The sequence goes on along the minus strand of JBAZOE010000021.1, from coordinate 10,098 downwards.
GGCATATAAAGGAGATCCCTACGAGAAGGTGTTTAATTCTTTTTATGTTGGTATCCTGCTTTGTTCTGATAATGATTTTGAAAATGCTTTAGCTGCTTTTAAAAACGGGATTTTGTGCGATTCTGATGTTGAAAGCAACCTTTATAAGAGCGATGTAACTCTCCTTTATTTAATGGCTTCTCGCGTTGAGGCTCTGCAAAAAAACCAGTCTATGGCAGATGATTATTTTAAACAAGCTCAAGAAGCCTTTTATCTTTCTTATCCGGATAACCGTTCGCTCGTTTCACAGGAACAAGCCTTACTGGATGATTTAGCCAAGAAGCAAAAAACTCTTTCCGAAGAAGAAAAGAATATAACGGTTAAAATGGATAAGGGGATTAATCTCTTAAAAGCGGATATCTCTAAACTTGAAGCAGATATCAAAGTGCTGGTAGATAAAATTCAGGAAAATAATCGTAAGATAGTAATATCTAGTTTAAGAGATTTAGTCAATCTTAATAATAATACCTTATTATGTATTGAAACTGGTAGGGCTCCGTTTAAATATCAGATAGGCAGCTATGGCGAAAAAGCGGTTTTTACCATAAAGCCTTATCGGGCTACAGGTTTTAATGTGACGATTGATAATTTTATTAAGATTAGCACAGGGAGTTTCCTTAAAAACAATGATATTTATTATCAGGCCTCTACCCGCGGTGGTAGGGTTATGGATAGTATATTAAAAGGTAAGGCAGATTTTAAGAAGACAACTGCGGATGTTTCGGGTATGTTTTCTAATATATCGCAGGTATACAACCCATATGGCGTGTTTTCGCTTTTTAGTTTAGCTGCGGGGGCAGTTAGCAATGCAACTAACCCTTATGCTGACGCACGGCATTGGAGTTTGCTTCCTGCGGAGTTACAGGTGGTTCCTATGCGCTTAAATCCGGGGAAACATCAGCTACAGATTGACGCCTATGATTCTAATGGGAAAATGATTGATAGCTATAAAACAGAGATTGAAATTACGGATAGTCCCAACAACATTATTTTTAAACGATTCCGTGGGAAAGCGTTATAAAATGAGAAAAATAATTTTCGTCCTGGCTTTAGTTTTTTCACTTTCTGGCTGTGTTAGCGTAAGTCCATATGTCTTGAGTAAGAATCAAACTAAGCTTGATTTAACCAAAAATCGCGGAGTGGTTTTATTTACTTTAAAAATCAAGGATACGGGCAGCACGCGCCTTCTTTTATCATCTTTTACGGTGCGCGAAGCCAATCAGTACAAAGTTTATAATACCTTGGGGAGTTTTTATATACCGTTTATAAGCGAGAATTATTCTGCGACAGATGGTTTATACTTTTGTACCATGGTTCTTAATAGGGGCATATACCGGCTGGATTCTTTTAGCGGATTGACTAATTCGTTTTTTAGCCCCCCATATACATTAAAGGCAGATGAGATTTTTGATGTGTATCCAAACTCGATAAACTATATTGGCCGTCTTGATTTTGGCGATTTGGATACCAAAATGGTGGTGATGACGTTAAAGGGCAAAGAAGATGCCTATACTAAGGATGTGGAGAGATTTAAAGCAATTTTTCCGGTTTTAAAAGATAAAGAAATCGGCAAGGATTCATTTTATTAGGGAGGGTTGGTAATGAAACGTTTAATAATTGTTTTTGGTGTGCTTTGTTTATTTTTGTCCGGATGCACAACTGTAGAGACTTCTTATACTAGAACCATACAGCCTGATCAGGATGATGAGTTAGGTGGAACAGGTATAGAGTCTACGGATATTCGCACGGTTTCCAGGAAAATGGCAGCATCAATATTAGAGGTCCCGCAAATATTAAGGGTTCAGGGCGCTTCGCCTAAAGTTGCACTTTTACCGGTAAAGAACTCAACGCGTTTTATAATTAATAAAGATATATTTACTAAGAAGATTCGTATTGAGCTTAATCAAAACGCCATGGGTAAGATTACTTTTCTTGCCCGTGACCGTATAGATGATATTTTAAAGGAAAGGCAATCCAAGCGTGATGGTTTGGTAGGCGCAAGCAAACAAGAAGATTTAAAGGGGGTTGATTTTTATCTTACCGGTGAATTGATGGGCTTAAGCAAGGCGATTAACGGGGATAGGTCGGATTATATATCCATGTCATTTCAGCTTATTGATGCCGAGACCTCAGAGGTTATCTGGGAAAATGAATATGAGGTCAAACGCGTAGGCCAAACAGGCGTTGTCTACCAATAAATTCTAAAGAGGAGAATGGTTATGTGGAAAAGAATACTCTTGTTATTTCTTGTGGTTTTAATTGCGGGTTGTAATTCAGTGCCGGCTAAGGGCATAAAGCCTAACAAAGCATCCCAACTTTATGAAGAGACTGAAACCTTTGTTTATCTTAACAAAGGTTTAAATAAACAACTCATGTTGGCAGAGCAGGCAGTATCATCAACCGAAGATGGCAGATTAGTAGTAAAGGTTAAGTTGTTTAATAAGTTGGCCGAGGATTTACGCGTGCAGATCCAGACAATTTTTAAAGATAAGGACGGTTACCCTACCGGTGATGAAACAAACTGGGAGTTAATTCTTGTTCCTCACAACGCCTATTATTATTATGAAGCCAAGGCAATGAATATTAAAGGTCAGAAGTATGTTTCACGTTGTCGTTATGCTGAATAAGGGGAAATCGCTATGACAAAAATTATTTCAATTTTTCTGGTGAGTTTGAGCCTTTTAATCTTAAATGGTACTTGTGTTTTCGGCCAAGAGCAGGAAACGTATAACTATGAACAGAAAGCTGTTAGTAAGATTGTTAAAAAAGACTCAAAAATTACGGTTGCTGTTTTTGTTTCCGAAAATAATTTAAAAATAAAGGATAGTCTTTTTAATCCACCAGAAGAAACGCTACTGGAAACAAAGACAATTTCTGTTGATAAGGCGGATATAAAGATCGATAACAGCCAGAAACAGTCAGAAAAGAAAACAGATTCAGAATTAGTGACTGGACTTTTAACTGATGCCTTGCGTGAAAGCGGAAAATTTGCGATTATTGAACGTCAAGACGTTAATGCTATTTTACGGGAGGCAGAGTTTAGTAATTCTAAATGGGTTAATCCTGAACAGGCGGCTAAAATAGGCAATATTTATGGGGTTAAATATATTGTTATCGCGAACTTGCTTAAGAGTGAGGCGGGCCAAAGAGTTGCCGCAAGCAATTACGCTTTAGCTCTGCGCCTGTGTGAAGTAGAAACCGGCAATATTTCTGCTACAGGTCAGGCTGATGGAGCGACAATAAAGGATGTGGTTGTCAATGCTGTTAAAAACTTCTCTTCAAAGATTAATAGTCAGCCTTGGAGTACGCGTATTATTAAGATGGAAGAAGGCTTCGCGTATATTGGGGCAGGTAGCAATGAAGGGTTAAAGCTAAAAGATGTTTTGGAAGTTTACAAGGTAAAAAACAAGATTGTGGATCCAGTAACCAATAAAGTTTTAGGCACAGATAAAGCCAGGGTGGGGAGTCTTGAGATTATTGAAATCTTAGGTGCTGATTTGGCAAAGGCCAAGGTTTTGGAGTCACTGGAGCCAATTACGATTGATTCTATTGTTCAGGCGAATTCTTTACCAACTAGTGGAGTTGATGAAATAGCAAAATGGAAGAAGATTTATGGCGATACATCTTCGGATAAGCCTAAAGCTGAAGTTTCTGAAAGTCCCGTTTCTATTTCTGATAATTCTGTGACAAATATGAGTATGTCTATTGAAGGTCTGGTGCAGGTTGCTAGCCCCGCAATAGTTATGATTACTACTGTTAGTAACAGCGGTAGCGGTTTAGGTAGCGGTTTTCTAATTAGCTCTGATGGGACTATTGTTACCAATTATCATGTGATTAAGGGCGCAGAAGGCTTGGGTGTAAAATTTGCGCAGGATAAAGAATTAGTTACTAATATAAGTGTAATCAAAACTGATGCTGTTCGTGATATAGCTTTGATTAAAGTTAATACACCGATTAATGCCACTCCTTTGTCTTTGGGTGATTCAGAGCAAATAACTGTAGGCGAACGCGTGGTTGCTATTGGTAATCCTAAGGGCCTGCAAAATACAGTATCCGATGGTTTAGTGAGTGCAGTGCGCGATGCCGATGGCGTAAAACAAATTCAGATTAGCGTGCCGATCTCTCCTGGCTCAAGCGGAGGCGCACTGATAAACATGCGTGGGCAGGTTATCGGGATTACTTCTTCGGGAGTTGATCAAGCGCAAAACCTAAATTTTGCCATCCCCATAAATTACGTTAAGGAATATCTGCAACAGTAACAGGTATTAATCTCCGTAAACCGTAGTGGTGTATTCCCCGTAGACGCCAAACCAACTTTTAGCATCATAATCAACGTATTTGATATTTTTGATTCCACCGTTTGCGGCAGCTGTTTTATGTAATGCTGTAATCTCCTGTTGCAACTAAGCTTAAAATTGAGGTAGTTTGGGATGTTACAACTTTGCTGTAGCAGCTACAGGAGCCTTGACTTCAGTGTAAATCATTCCCGCGGGGAACATAGAGGCACAGCCATGAGCATTACTGTAGCAAATAAAAATAAAACAATTAAGCTTATTTTTTTCATATATTAGTCTCCTTTCTGAAATTATTTTAACAAGATAATTTCATAATGCAATAATGCAAGAATTTTTAAGCTTGCTAAAAATAAAATTAAGAGTTAAAATAAATACAAATTTAAAATCTGGGAGGTTTTCATGAAGAAGTTAGTATTGCTGCGCCACGGAGAGAGCACCTGGAATAGAGAAAACCGTTTTACCGGATGGACTGATGTGGATTTATCCGGGCAGGGCATACAAGAGGCTAAAAAAGCCGGGGAAGCGTTTAAAAAAGAAGGTTTTGTTTTTGATATAGCCTTTACTTCCGTGTTAAAGAGGGCCATTCGCACTCTCTGGTTGACACTTGATGAGATGGATTTAATGTGGATACCGGTTTATAATTCCTGGCGGCTTAATGAAAGGCATTATGGGGCCTTACAGGGATTAAATAAATCCGAAACCGCGGCTAAATACGGCGAGGAGCAGGTTTTAATCTGGAGAAGAAGTTATGATACGCCTCCTATGCCTTTGGATAAAAATGATCCGCGTTATCCGGGTAATGACGCCCGATACAAAGAGCTTAAGCCGCAAGAGCTTCCACTTACAGAATGCTTAAAAGATACTGTGGAGCGTTTCCTGCCTTATTGGCACAAAACAATTGCTCCGGTGGTAAAAAGCGGTAAGCGTGTGATCATCGCCGCGCATGGTAATTCTTTGCGTGCTCTAGTTAAATATTTGGATAATATTTCCGAAGATAAAATAGTTAATTTAAATATCCCTACAGCCATGCCTTTGGTTTATGAATTGGAGGATAATTTAAAACCGATTAAAAGTTATTATTTGGGTGATCCTGAAGCAGTAAAGAAGGCTATGGAAGCTGTGGCAAACCAGGGTAAGGCAAAATAGTCCGGGAATACAGACGTAATATTTGTGAGCAATAAAGATAAAACAGGGGGATATACAATGAATAAATCAATCAAGGGCACAAAAACAGAGCAGAATTTACTTAAATCTTTTGCCGGTGAGTCGCAGGCGCGTAACCGATATACGTATTTTGCTTCAGTTGCCAAAAAAGAAGGCCTGGTGCAGATATCCAACATTTTTACGGAGACCGCGGAAAACGAGAAAGAGCATGCCAAAGTGTTTTTTAAGCACCTTGAGGGCGGGGATGTGGAGATTACCGCGGTTTATCCTGCCGGCTTGATAAAAGACACAAAATCTAATTTAGAAGAAGCCGCAGCCGGTGAGAATATGGAATGGACTATGCTTTATGCCGATTTTGCCAAGATCGCAAAAGATGAAGGTTTTCCGGAGATTGCCCGTTCATTTGACCAGGTAGCTAAAGTTGAAAGGTTTCACGAATCCCGTTATCGCAAATTAATCAACAATCTTGTTAACAGTGAAGTATTTAAGAAGAGGGTAAGTATAAAATGGCACTGTACTAATTGCGGTTATATCTTTGAAGGCACTGAAGCTCCTAAGGAATGCCCTGCCTGTAAACATCCGCAGGCATTTTTTGAGGTTCTCGCTGAGAATTATTAATTATGAAAATATTAGTTAAATCCAGGAAAGGAGAGTAAATGAAAAAAATGTTTTTAGTTTTTAGTATCATCTTTTTTTGTTTATTTATAACTGGGGCTTGGGAGGTATCCGCCCAGGAACAAGTCTCTTCTAATATCGAAGAAGACGAAAATGCTGGTTTAAATATTGAAGAAGAAGAAATGGATCTGGAATCCAAGCCTTACGAGCAACAAATCCAAGCGCAGAAACAGGAGAATTCACAAGAAATGAAACAGGATATGCAAACAGTTAAAAAAGAATTAAGTAATGATACTAAAGAAACAGAGCAGGAGGGTTATTTACCTTCAAATAAAGATCAGGATAATAATCCTCTCGGGCCCCAAGGCGCTCCAGGCGCAAACCCTGATAGGAAACCTAAAAAATAAAGATATCACGATGAGTAAAGTATTCCCAAAATCATTTCTTATCCTGAGTGGTTTTGTATTGTTATTTCTGATAATTAATGCAGAAGGAGGCTTGAGTATGAAGTTATCCAGCCCGGAATTTGAGCACAAAGCATTTATTCCTCAGAAATTCACTTGTCAGGGTAAAGGTGTGAATCCAGCGTTAATTATTGAAGGAATTCCTGAGAAAGCTCAAAGCCTGGCTTTGATTATGGATGATCCCGATGCTCCGGGAGGTGACTTTGTGCATTGGGTACTTTATGATATTGCGGTTACTAATCACATAGATGAAAATACTGTGCCTGGAAAACAGGGGTTTAGTTCTTTAGGTAAGCCAGGTTATGTCAGCCCTTGCCCGCCAACGGGAACGCATCGCTATTTCTTTAAAATCTACGCTTTGGATAAAATGTTAAATTCAAACCCAGGAATGAGTAAATCTGAGTTGGAAAAGGAGATCGCCGCTCATTTATTAGATAAGGCTGAATTAATCGGCCTGTATCAGAAAAAATGAAGCCATCCGGATTATAAATATCTTATGCCCTGGTATGTTTATATTATCGAGTGTAAAGATTCCCTGCTCTATACCGGTATTACTAAAGATCTAGAGCGCAGGGTTAAAGAGCATAACAGCGGTAATGGCTGCAGGTTCACCAGATACAGGGCACCGGTTAAGCTGATGCATAGCGAAAGAGTTAGATCCAGGCCACAGGCATTGGTAAGGGAGGCAGAGATCAAGCGTTTTCCACGTATGAGAAAGTTGAAGTTGTTTAACGGACATTAAATATGGCAAACTTTTCTTTTGATATTGTTTCAGAGGTAGACTTGCAGGAAGCGGACAATGCGGTAAACCAGGCAATTAAAGAATTGAGCCAGCGTTATGATTTTAAGAATAGCAAGGCTTCAATTGCTTTTGATCGCAAAGAGAAGAAAATTACTTTAATCGCGGATGATGATTTCAAGCTGCGAGCGCTCACGGATATCCTGGCAACGCGTTTAGCAAAACGGGGAGTTTCGATTAAGGCGCTTAAGTTTAATGAACCTGAAAAGGCATTTGAAGGCTATTTGCGCCAGATAGTCGATATATGCATGGGTATTGATAAAGAGAGAGCCAGGGAACTTAGTGTTATTATAAAAGGCCTGGGTTTAAAAGTGCAGGCTCAGATAGAAGGGGAAAAGATTAAGGTTAGCTCAGCCAAGAAAGATGAACTGCAGGCGGTTATCGGCCACCTCAGGAGCCTGGATTTCCCCTTGCCTCTTAATTTTTGTAATTACAGGTAGAATCTAACCGGTAAAAACCGATTTAATATAAAATTAGTTATGCTATAATATTTAAGTAAGCTGAAAGGACGAGATAATGATAAAATACGCCAAGATTAGCATCGTAGTTTTTTGTATTGTATTTTTTAGCGGTATTAATGTTTTTGCCCAACAGGACCAAATGCAGCAGTTCCATTCAGAATTTCAGGATATGGATAAGGACCAGAATGGCGTGGTTGTTCCCGATGAGATGCAACTATATCAGAAAGAAAAATTTAAAGAGCTGGATAAAGACATGAGCGGAGACCTTGGAGCAGAGGAGTTATCAACTGAACCAACCAAAATGCTCCAGGCAGCTGATAAAGATATGAACGGTAAAATTACCCAGGAAGAATCCAATTCACAGTTTAAGGAATATTTTCAAGAGATGGATAAGGATAAAAACGGCCAGATTTCCGAAGCCGAATATACGGATTACTGGAAGTTGATACACAGGTTTTAAAAAAGGAGGTAAACATGTCTTGTGGATGCGGATGCAAGAAACCAAAGAAAAAGGCAAAAAAGAAGAAGTAAGTTTAAATTAAAAATTACGGGCTGGATTAGTTAATCCAGCCCGTCCTCAAACAGCCTTCTTTTGTAAATCGCCTGAAACCAGCCCAATAAGAACAAGAATATTTAAACCCAGGATTTTCTACTATATTTAAGCCTTAGATCATGATTTCTGTAAATAGCATATCAGTCCAATTCGGACAGCGTAAACTTTTTACTAATGTAAACATTGTTTTTTCTCCGGGTAATTGCTATGGATTAATCGGCGCCAATGGTTCAGGTAAGTCTACTTTTTTGAAAGTCCTTTCCGGTGAAGTTGATTCTACCGCAGGAGAAGTTATTGTTCCCCCGGAGAAAAGGCTCTCTATATTAAAACAAGACCAATTCGCTTTTGATGAGTATATTGTATTGACCACAGTTATTATGGGGCATAAGAAACTTTATGAAATCATGGTTGAAAAAGATAAATTGTATTCTAAATCTCCCTTTACGGATGCCGATGGTATACGCGCATCGGAGCTTGAAGGGGAATTTGCTGAGCTAGAGGGCTGGAACGCGGAATCCGAAGCAGCCAGACTTTTGAGCGAGCTGGGCATTGAAGAATCCCTGCATACGGCGCAAATGAAGCAGCTTGAAGCAGGGCAGAAGGTGCGGGTATTATTGGCTCAGGCTTTATTTGGAAATCCCGATATTCTCCTGTTAGATGAGCCAACTAACTACCTGGATGTTGAATCAAGCATGTGGCTTGAAGAATTCTTGTGTAATTTTGAAAATACCGCGATTATTGTTTCGCATGACCGCCATTTTCTGGATAAGGTATGTACACATATCGCGGATATCGATTTTGGTAAAATCCATCTATATCCCGGGAATTATACTTTTTGGGCGGAGGCAAGCCAGCTTGCCGCGCGGCAGCGCAGTGAATCGAATAAAAGAATAGAAGAGAAACGCAAAGAATTAAAAGAATTTATTATGCGTTTCGCCAATAATGCCTCCAAATCGCGGCAGGCTACCAGCCGGAAAAAGATCCTTGAAAAACTTACTGTAGCAGATATAGAACCATCTTCGCGCAAATATCCTTATATAAACTTCGAGCCGGAACGCGAAGCCGGCAATGATTTGTTAAGCATATCCAACCTGTTTAAAGCAGTTGACGGGCAGCAGATGTTTGAAAGGTTGAATATTACCGTTCACAAAGGTGATAAAATCGCTTTTGTAGGCTTGAATGATTTGGCTAAAACGGTTCTTTTTCAGGTTTTGATGGGAGAAATCCAGCCTGATAGCGGTAGTTTCAAGTGGGGTTTCTCAACCAAGCGGGCGTATTATCCCAGGGATAATGCTGTGTTTTTTAGCTCTCATTTGAGTGTCGCTGATTGGCTTAAGCAATATTCAGCCAATACCGAGAAGGAATTTATCCATGCTTTCCTGGGCCGCATGCTTTTCTCGGGCGAAGAATCGCTTAAGCCGGTAAATGTTTTATCCGGCGGAGAGAGGGCAAGATGCATGTTGACGCGTATGATGGTCGGTCAGCCTAACGTGCTTATTTTAGATGAGCCGACTAATCACCTCGATCTGGAGTCAATCACCGCTTTAAACCGGGGCCTGGAGAAATTCCGCGGCACAATCTTATTTTCTTCTCATGATCACCAGCTAGTCCAGACTGTAGCTAACCGCATTATTGAGATCACTCCTAAGGGTTATATTGACCGGATGGCTACCAGTTTTGACGAATATCTTGCCAATGAGCAAATTAC
>JBAZOE010000020.1:0-16761 GCA_041648875.1 Candidatus Omnitrophota bacterium | reverse complement strand
TCCAAGCCGATAACTGTCTGGTATTTCATAGCCGTGGTTTAATTTTGTGCCACTCTGTATTTTGTTCAAAGGCATGGGCAAGCCTGAAAAGCATCTCTTCGTTAAACGGCTTAGCCATGATCTGCAGACCTACGGGAAGGCCGCTTCTGGTAAACCCGCAAGGGACGGATATTGCCGGTATCCCCGCTAAATTTACAGATATAGTATATATATCCGAGAGGTACATTTGCAAAGGGTCAGCCGCCTTTTCACCGATCCTAAAAGCAGGGGTTGGTGAAGTAGGAGCGACAATACAATCAAAATCGTTAAAGACCGTATCAAAATCATTTTTTATAAGAGTACGCACCTTTAAAGCACGCAAATAATACGCATCATAATATCCATGCGATAAAACAAATGTACCTAAGATTATCCTGCGCTTGGCTTCTTCTCCAAATCCCTGCGCCCGGGTCTTCTTATACATTTCGATAAGATTATCGGACTTGGCACGGTAACCGTATTGGACTCCGTCGAACCTGGCCAGGTTCGAACTGGCTTCGGCGGTAGCCACAATGTAGTAAACCGGAACAGCATACTGCGTATGCGGCAGGCTTACCTGTCTGGAAACAGCTCCTAAAGATTTAAGCTTATTTATCGCTTCTTCAATAATACGCTTGACCTCCGCATCCATTCCCTCGATAAAGTACTCTTTGGGAATGCCGATTCTTATTCCTTTGATATCCTTACCCAGGCTATCAGTGTAATCCGGAACACTTTGATTCACTGAAGTTGAATCACCGGGATCGTAACCCGAGATAATCCGGGCCAATATTGCGGCGTCTTCTACGTCTTTTGTAATCGGCCCGATCTGATCAAGACTTGAAGCAAAAGCAATTAACCCGAAACGCGAAACCCGTCCATAAGTAGGTTTTAATCCCACCACACCGCAAAAAGAGGCTGGCTGGCGTATTGAACCCCCTGTATCGGAACCTAACGCCCAAACCGCTTCATCACTGGCCACGGCAGCGGCAGAACCTCCCGAAGAACCTCCCGGCACACAGGCTAAATTCCACGGGTTATGCGTCGGGCCAAAACAAGAGTTTTCCGTGGATGAACCAAAAGCAAATTCATCCATATTCGCTTTTAAAGAGAGAATGCTTGCACCGGAAGCTTTTAGTTTATTGATAACTGTCGCATCGTATGGAGGACGGAAGTTAGAAAGTATTTTTGAACAACATTCCGTAGTCAGCCCTTCAGTACAAATATTATCCTTAATCGTTACCGGCAGGCCGCCTAAAAAACCATCGACCCCTAAATTTAAAGAGGGTTTATCTGCCGGCTTAAACCTGGCATAAGCTTTAACCTTAGGCTCAACTGTTTGTATCCGCGCATAAAGCGCATCCAGTATGGCCTCAAAAGTAACCCGCTTGTTTTTAAGTTTATCCAGTAATTCGTGGGCAGTAAGCTGATTTAATTCCATAATTATTCGATTATTTTTGGGACGCTGAAGAAATTCCCGTTTTTGCTTGGGGCATTTTCCAGGGCTTTATCGGCAGTTAAGCAAACATGAGGCTTATCTTCCCGTAAAACATTGCTTATGGGCAGGATATGGCTGGCAGGTTTAACCTGAGCGATATCCAAAACGCTTAGTTTGTCTATAAAACCCAAAATATCATGCAATTGAAGGGATAGTTTTTCCAATTCAGCAGGCTCTAATTCAATCCGCGCCAAATGCGCAACATGTTCAACTGTTTTTTTATCGATTGCCATATTCTCTCCGTTTAAAAAATATTTTAACATCCTTTATTTCAAAAGTCAATGAGCACTTGGCTTACGAGCACGACAGTGCTAGTAAACCAATGTGCGAATTGATCCCCGCATGACTATAAGAAGGTCAAGCAAGGGGATAGAATGAGCACTTGGCTTACGAGCACGACAGTGCTAGTAAACCAATGTGCGAATTGATCCCCGCAGTTGCGAGCAAGTTTCAAAGTAATTTGCGAGCGTTTAACTGCGAGGATCAAGCCATCAGCCCCTTTTAAGTTGACAAAGGAAATAAAACCTGTAAAATACTACTAATTAACTTTACTAAATATGGACAAAAAGACTATGAAATTAAAACCAAAATACTATTTAAACAAAGAAGGCCAATTCGTTATTGAAAACTATAACTACGCAAAGCCTTTTGCCAATTTCTTCCCGGGGATTGCCGGTAAATATGGCATTCCTATGTGGGTTTTTTACGTTAACCGCGGCCAATGTATTTCCAGTTTTGGGATTAAGGATAAGGATCAGGCGATCCTTGAATTCTTCCCGGCAAATAAATCCTGGCAGCTTGTCTGCGCTCAGGGGTTTCGTACTTTTATTAAAATCAAAACCGCAAAAGGACATCTCTATTACGAACCCTTTCATAACGGATACACGAATCTAAAATACCAGATAACCAACTCTATGCGTATAGGCTCAAGCCGGCTTATTATAGAGGAAGAAAACCGTACCTTAGGAATTAAAACCCGAGTGGAATATTTTGACATACCTAATGACGCTTATGCCGGCTTAAGCCGTATAGTAAGCATTGAAAATACCGGGAACAAAGATAAATCCTTGCAACTTATTGACGGCCTGCCGCAGGTTGTCCCGTTCGGCACACATAATTTCTTCTTAAAAAAGCTCGGCCGGACTATTGAAGCGTGGATGAACGTTGACAACCTGGATAATGACATCCCCTTTTACAAGCTGGAGGTCGATCCCACTGACCGGCCGGAAGTAATACATATTGAAGGAGGCAACTTTTACCTTGGTTTTCATTTTAAAGACTCTAAACCTAAGATCATCCGGCCTATTGTTGACCCCGAGGCTGTTTTTGGGGCGGTAACTGATTTTTCCTACCCCGCGCAATTTTTGGCTGCCTCTAAATTCTCATACCCGGCCAAGCAGATGACCAAGAGCAAGACTCCCAGCTCTCTTCTTTTAATGGACATGAAGCTTAAGCCTAAAGAACAAAAAACATTTTATTCGATAATCGGACAGGCGCGCAATGTTAAAACCTTAAATACTTTAGTTCCCAAGATTACCAAGCTCGGTTATGTAGAGAAGAAATTAGACGAAAACCTCGGGCTTATCCGCAAGCTGAAAGAAGGTATTTTTACTAACAGCAGCTCCAGGGAATTCAATCTATACGCCGGGCAGACATATTTGGATAATATTATGCGCGGCGGTTATCCCGAAATCTTTAAGTCCGGACTGGTTTTTTATCTTTACTCGCGTAAACACGGCGACCTGGAAAGGGACTATAATAAATTTCAGCTGCAGCCAAACTATCTTTCTCAGGGCAATGGCAACTACCGGGACATAAACCAAAACCGGCGCAATGATTGCTGGTTTAATCCGGAGGTAAAAGACGAAAATGTAATCTTTTTTATGAATTTACTTCAGGCTGACGGTTTTAACCCCCTGGTAATAAAACCTGACAGTTTCTCGCTTAAGGACGGCCTTGATTTAGCTCAGTTGCTGCAGTCAGCAGCCGGTAAAAACGATATTGAAAAACTCAGCGTTTATTTAAAGAAGCCGTTTACCCCTGGCGAATTGATCTTCTTTATCGAGGAAAACAAGATCGCCCTGAATGTTTCTTATGATAATTTCCTGGAAACAATCCTCTCTTCTTCTTTAAAAACACAGGAAGCAGAGCACGCGGAAGGATATTGGACTGACCACTGGACATATAATTTAGACTTGATCGACAGCTACCTGGGAATTTACCCGGAGAAATTTAACGAATTATTCTTTGAGAAAAAGGTTTTTACTTTCTATGATAACGCTGAACTAGTCAGGCCGCGCAGCGAAAGGTATATGCTTTATAACGGCAAACCCCGGCAATTGCACTGCCTGGTACTGGATAGCGCGAAAAAAGAAGCCATGCGTAAACGGCCAAACAGCCCGCACACCTTAAGGATACAACACGGCAACGGTGAAATTTATTACACCACGCTTGCTGCCAAGCTTCTCTGCCTTGCGGCTAATAAACTGGCCTCCCTGGACCCATTTGGCTGCGGCATTGAAATGGAAGCCGGGAAACCTAACTGGTTTGATTCACTTAACGGGCTGCCTGCCCTCTTTGGCTCATCAACCTGCGAAACCTTCGAGCTTAAACGCCTGCTTGATAAGATCAAAGGAGCTTTAGAGAATTCCCCGGTTAATGAAATCGAGCTTGCTGAAGAAATCGCTGAATTTATTAAACAGCTCTGCGCAATCATGGCTGAAGAAAATTTTTCCTACTGGGATAAAAGCAATACAATAAAAGAGGCTTACCGGTTTAACAGCCGCTTTGGTTTTTCAGGTAATCTCGTATATATGCAAACTAAAGAGATCATTTCTTTTCTAAATACCGCTTTAAATAAAGTTGAGGAAGGCTTAAACAGGGCCTTTAATAAAACCCAGGGCACTTATCACTCGTATTTTATCAACGAAGTTGCTGAATTTGATATGCTTAAAGACCATTACATAAAACCAAAGAAATTCACACAGAAACCGGCTCCTTTATTCCTTGAAGGACAAATGCATGCGCTGAGGCTATCTACAAACACTGGTCAAGCTGCAGGTATTTATAAAGCAACAAAAAAAAGCGCGCTTTTTGATAAAAAATTACTGATGTATAAAGTAACTGCCCCGCTTGAGAGTATGCCGAAGGAAATCGGCAGATGCCGGATATTTACTCCGGGGTGGCTGGAGAATGAATCTATCTGGCTGCATATGGAATACAAATATATTTTGGAATTGCTTAAAACCGGGTTGGTTAAAGAGTTCTATTCGGAATTCAAAAATGTGCTTATACCTTTCCAGGACCCGCAAAGATACGGCCGCAGCATCCTGGAAAACTCTTCCTTTTTAGCAAGCAGCGCTTTCCCAAATAGCAACCTGCATGGTAACGGCTTTGTAGCCAGGTTATCCGGATCAACCGCGGAATTTCTGCAAATCTGGCTGATTATGAATACAGGAACCGCTCCATTTTATTTAGACAACGACAAACAGCTTAATTTAGCCTTTAAACCCTGCCTGCCAAATTGGCTATTTAACCGCCAGGGAGAATATACTTTTAATTTCCTGAGCTCAATCCCGGTAACCTATCACAACCCCGCTAAGAAAGATACTTTCGGGAAAAAAAGCGCCAAAATATTTAAAATAATCCTTTTTGAAAACGGGGCTCCCATTGAGATTAATGGCACAATCATCCCCTCACCCTACGCGCAAAAAATAAGATCCCTCCAAATTAGTAAAATGGATATTTATCTGGAGTAATTTCACTTAAACGACTTTATCGCCTAATTTTTCTATAGCGTTAAGCCGAATACTCAAGGTATGCACAAAAACAACGAGGAAAAACCTGCCTTTATTTACCGCCAGCAGGCTGCCCTTAACCTTACAAAAGAAATGCTCCCTTTTTTCCAAGGTATTTCTCTCTTTCAAGACATAAAGATACGGGGCCGGTTTTTCTACATCAGCTTTCTCAACCTGTTTTACGATACAGCCAAAATGTCTGCGCACCACGCTATGCACCCCTTCTTTATCCGTTATCTCGGAACTAGCGATCACCCTGCGGCTTCTGTCGGCGGAGGTCAGATTTTTATAAAGTAAATCACGCATATCTTCCTTAAAATTAGCTGGATTGCCGATTGGCAATCCAGCTCCCCTTCGTGGCTAGTGGGGATATATAGTTTATTTACAAGACAATTATGCAACCAAAAAAAGGCCATTTCAATAGGAAATGGCCTTAAAAAGAAAGCGGTTGCTTTAATTAACGGCGAGAAGACTAACTTACGGGTTTTCTAAAATACAGGCGGGGCTCTTTACCTTGAAGAATCCTTAAAAGATTGGATTTATGACGAACAAGCACAAAAACGCAAAGTATCAAGCTGACTGTTGTCAATATAACCGGCTGCTTAAAAAATAAAACAGAAACCGGCAGGGCAATTGCGGCTGCAATCGAAGCCAAAGAAACTATTCTTGAAACCATAAAGATGATTACCCAAGTCAATACTAATATGCCGATTACTATGTTCAAGCCGGGCAATCTTAGAGCCAGCCCAAGTAAAACACCAAAGGTAGTCGCTATTCCTTTCCCACCTTGAAACTTGAGGAAAATGGTCCAGTTATGTCCACAAATAGAACATAACCCCATGATAATACGCAGGTTTTGACTATCTAATAAAACAGCTCTGGTTGAGAAAAAATCACCCAACAAAACAACTACTATAAAACCTTTCAGGATATCTAATAACAAAACTGTTATTCCCGGCCCCTTGCCCAGGGCGCGCATGGCATTAGTGGCGCCAACATTACCCGAGCCAACCTTACGTATATCAACACCTTTAAGTATCCTGCCAAAAAGATAAGCTGTAGGTATTGACCCCAATAAATAACTAATTGCCAGCGCGGCGATTATCCAAAGCATATAAAACCTTAAATCCTCTCCTTACGTAATCTATTCCCGAAACAATGGTAAAGATTACCGCAATCCACCAGATAAAAACAGCCAATTCATATTGCAACAGGACACAAAGCACTGAAAACATTTGAAAGGTAGTTGTAAGCTTACCCCATTTCGTGGGATGCACATCTAAAGATTGCTTAACCATGTAAATAACCACAGCCCCTATTATGATAATTATATCCCGCGATATAACTATAAAACTCACCCAAAGCGGGAATTTTAAAACAAATTTGCTTATAGGTGATAGAAATATAAAAGCGCTTATCAGTAAAAGCTTATCCCCCAGGGGATCTAAAATTAACCCTGCCTTTGATTGCAGCTTGGCTTTTCTGGCGATAAAGCCATCCAGGCCATCGGAAATTACCCCTAAAATAAATATAACCAAGGCCAGGATTCTTAAAAATTGCCTTTCGGGAGTGTAATACACAAGGCAGGCGATAAAAAATGGCACGCTTAAAATACGAAAAGTCGAGATTTTATTCGCTATATTCATTTAATTACCCTGATACGGTGCAGCGGCCAATAAATAACCATGGCCTGCCCGAGTATATTCTTTTTAGGCACAAACCCCCAGTAACGGCTGTCCTTGGAAGAAAGTGAGTTGTCTCCTAAAACAAAATATGAGTCTTCCGGAACAACAATTTTTTGGCCTTCCGCGGAAAAATCCCCTCTATTATAATAGTATGTCTGTTTAAAAATAGGCTCTTGCGCAGGTAAATCATTAATATAGATTGAACCGCCTTTAATCTCCACGGTTTCACCCGGCAGGCCGACTAATCTTTTAATAAAATCCTTATTTTTATCTTCAGGGTAAATGAAAACCACCACCTCCCCTCTTTTTGGCTCTTTCATAGCCGGCAGGTAAAAATTAAGCAGCGGAACTTTGGCGCCATAAATAAACTTATTCACCAATATCAGGTCACCTTCCTGCAAAGTCATGCGCATTGAGCCGGTGGGGATCTTAAAAGCCTGAACCAGGAATGTACGGATAACCATAGCCAGTAAAAAAGCTATAATGATGGATTCAACCCAATCGCGTAACACGGATTTCTTTTTCAAACTCATATTTTTAGTACCTCCAGAAATGCCTCTTGCGGAATCTCGACCTTGCCAAACTGCTTAAGCCGCTTCTTCCCCTTTTTCTGTATATCCCAGAGTTTGCGTTTACGGGTAATGTCCCCTCCGGAACATTTGCTCGTGGCATGCTTTCCAACCGGCCTGACCTTTTCAGAAGCCAGAATCTGGCTGCCTATAGCTGCCTGGATAGCGACCTCAAACAGCTGGCGGGGAATCAACTCTTTCAATTTACCTACTAAAAGATGGGCGCGGGAAACCGCCTTTTCTTTAAACATTAACGATGAAAAGGCATCGCAGACCTGGCCGTTTAATAGTATATCGAGCTTTACTAATTTTGTCGGCAAGTACTCTTTAAATTCATAATCCATAGAGCCATATCCGCGGGTAATCGATTTAATCCGGTCATAGAAATCAACAATTATTTCAGAGAGAGGAATCTGAAAGATCACCTTTACGCGGTCTTCGCTTAAGTATTCATTTGAAACAAATACCCCTCTTCGGGATTTTGTGAAATCGCATACCGCCTCAATGGAATCAACCGGGACGATCATCAAAAGGCTGGCGTAAGGTTCCTGCGCTTCGTCAATGTCTTGAGCGGCACAAAGCTTAGCCGGAGTATCCACTTCAATAAGTGAGCCATCTTTGGTTTTTATGCGGTAAACTACATTTGGCACGGTAAGAATAAGATTCAGATTATATTCCCGCTCAAGCCGTTCCTGGACAATCTCCATATGCAAAAGCCCCAGGAAGCCGCAGCGGAAACCCGTACCGAATGACTGGGAATTCTCCGGCTCGAAAACAAAAGAGGCGTCTGAAAGCTTTAATTTATCCATAGCATCGCGCAATTCCGGAAAATCAGCCGGATTAACCGGGTAAATCCCGCAAAAAACCAGAGGCTTGACTTTGCGGTAACCCGGCAAAGCGACGGAACAGGGATTCTTAGGATCGGTAATCGTATCCCCGATAATTACCTCCCGGGGATCCCGCATGTTAGCGGTGAAGTAACCGACTTCCCCGCAAGTCAGGGAATCAACGGCTGTATATTTTAAATCTTTAAAAACACCCAGTTCTTCAATTTTATAGATTTTTCCCGCGTGAAACATTTTCAATTGAGTTTTGGGGCTGATTTGCCCGTCTATAACTTTTACAAAAACAACCACCCCCTTAAAAGCGTCAAAACGGCAATCAAAAATTAAAGCCTTAAGCGGTTCCCCGATTTCCCCTCCGGGAGCCGGGATTGTTTCAATAATCCTGTCTAAAATTTCAATAACCCCTTTTCCTTCTTTTGCCGAGGCCAGAATAATCTCCTCCTCTTTAAAACCCAGGACAGTTTCTACCTGAGCCTTAACCCGCGATACGTCCGCGGAAATCAAATCAATCTTATTAATTACCGGGATAACGTGAAGATTGTTTTCTAAAGCCAGGTAATAATTGCCTACGGTTTGGGCTTCAATTCCCTGGCCAGCGTCCACCACAAGTATGGCGCCTTCGCAGGCGGCTAAAGACTTAGAAACTTCATAAGTAAAATCCACATGTCCCGGCGTATCGATTAAATTCAAGATATACTCTTTATTGAATTTTTTGGAGAAATAATTTAACCTGACCATGGAAGCCTTAATGGTTATCCCGCGTTCTTTCTCCAGTTCCATATCATCAAGCAGCTGATCGCCTTTATGGCGGATATCGACAGCTCCGGTTAACTCCAGAATCCTGTCGGCCAAGGTGGATTTACCGTGGTCGATATGGGCGATAATTGAAAAGTTCCTAAGCAGCGATTTATCCATTATTTTTACATAACTCCAGCATCTTCTCCACGACCCCTTCTATAGAAAGCTCCGTAGTGTCGATATAAATCGCATCTGCCGCTTTGCGTAAAGGAGAAACCTCGCGGCTGGAATCAATCTTATCCCGGTTGGCAAGGTCATTGGCGACATCAACTTCAGCGACATTCTGGTTTAAGTCTTTTAGTTCTTTAAAACGCCTGTTTGCCCGCACCCCTGAAGAAGCGTCAATAAAAAACTTTTTCTGGGCATTGGGAAAAACCACTGTACCTATATCCCTGCCCTCTAAAACACAATCACCCTTTAACCCCAGGTCCCTTTGCATTTTAACCAACACCTGGCGCACCCCTTTAATCTTAGAAAGATCGGAAACAAATTTGGTTATCCGGGGCTGGCGTATATCCAGAGAAACATCCCTGCCGTCGAGAAAAACATTTAATGAACCGTCGGGTTTACTACGTAAATCTATGTTGACCTTTAAAGCCAGCTCATTGATTTTATCCTCATCGTTAATATCGATATTATTCTCCAAAGCCTTCAAAGTCAATGCCCTATACATTGCTCCGGTGTCTATATAAAGGAAACCCAGCCTTTTGGCCAGGATTTTAGCTACCGTGCTCTTCCCAGCTCCGGCTGGTCCGTCAATGGCGACAATCATCCCAATTTCTCTCTTTTTTTACTGGAGGCTGAAAGAATACTTACTAAAAGTTTTTTGTTTTTGCGTTTCAAAGCAAGTTTTAAAACGGCGAGTTTTGCTTGGAAGGCTGAAAGAGAAAGCAACAGGTTCCTATGATTGCTCAAAAAAACTTCACTCCAGAGATTCGCATCTGAAGCTGAAATTCGCGTGGAATCCCTTAATCCGCCGGAACTCAAAGATAAGTAATCATCCGGGATGCAGCCGATAAGCGAAAAAGCAACGGCATGCGGAAGGTGGCTGGTAAAAGCTAAAACCTGATCGTGCTTTTCCGGAGAAAGACTAACTACCCGGCTGCCTAATTTACGCCAGAGAAGAGCAACCTTGTTTAAAACTTTTTTATTGGTTTTAGCGGTAGGAGTAACAATACAAATAGAATTATTAAAAATTCCTTCCTGGAGGTTAACCGCGCCTCTTCTTTCCGAGCCTGCCAAAGGGTGGCATCCAAGAAAATTAGGAATAAGAGGGCTTATCTTGGAAACAACAGCGCCCTTAGTGCTGCCCACGTCAATAACTACGCAATTTTTTTTAATCTTCTTTGCGATCTTAAGCGCGATATCGATAATTGCTTCAATCGGTGTCGCCAATACAACAAGATCAGCGTCTTTTACCGCCTCCAGGGAGCTGCCCACAGAATCAATGGCTCCATATTCTCTGGCTAAACCGGCATTTTTTCGATGCCTGCTCAATCCAATAATTTGTGAAACTAAATGTTTTTCTTTTAAAGCCAGCCCCAGGGAACCCCCAATCAGGCCGGTCCCGATAATTACCGCTTTGTTAAACAACTTCATTAAACCGCCCTCCCCACAGAATCAGCAATACCCCTAAGTTCTCCCATAAGAGCGGAAAATTTATCAGGAATAAGCGACTGTTCACCATCTGAAACAGCCTCCTCAGGACGGTTATGCACTTCAATAATTAAACCGTCGCAACCGGCGGCAACGCCTGCCTTGGCCAAAGCAGGCACCAATCCCCATTTGCCGGCAGCATGCGATGGATCAACAATAATCGGCAGATGCGACAACTGTTTGGTAACCGGAATCGCGCTTATATCCAAAGTATTGCGCGTTGAATCTTCAAAAGTACGTATTCCCCTCTCGCAAAGAATCACCGAAAAATTTCCTCCGCTCAATATATACTCAGCAGACATAAGCATATCTTTAACAGAAGAAGCCATACCACGTTTTAAAAGCACGGGTTTCTTGGTAGCCCCAACCTCTTTTAATAAATTAAAATTCTGCATATTCCGGCAGCCAATCTGCAGGATATCGACATAATCAGCCACCAGCCCCACATCACGCGGATCCATTACTTCGCTTACCGTAACTAACCCTAATTCAGTGCCTACTTCCCTGAGCATCCGCAGGCCTTCTTTACCCAGCCCCTGGAAACTATAAGGAGATGTCCTTGGCTTAAAAGCCCCGCCGCGAAGGACAGTAGCGCCGGCTTTCTTTATATCCCTGCCGATTTCAAACAAGCGGTCAATATTCTCAATTGAGCATGGCCCGGCCATAACCACTAAAGCCTTGCCTCCTATCTTGACGCCCTTACCAAGATCGATTACCGAATCCTCTTTTTTGAACTCGCGGGAAACCAGCCGGAACGGAGAAAGCACGGGGATTACTTTTTCAACTCCCGGGAAGACCTCAAGAGGCGTAACACGCAATACATCTTCCGGGCCGATGACGCCGATAATCGTCCTCTCTGAACCTTTAGAAACATGCGGGGTAAGCCCTAAACCCTTTACTTTCTCAATAATATGGTTGACTTCTGCTTCGGTTGCCTGCGGCCTTAGAACAATAATCATCAGATCTTCTCCTTGAGTACTTTTCTTAAAACACGGATGAATCTCTCATTTTCTTTTTGAGTACCGATAGTTACGCGGATAAAATCTTTTAAACCATATTGTTTCATATCGCGGACAATCACTCCAAATTTAAGCATAGCCTTAAAAACTTCCAAACCGTCTTTGCCTGTATCAACCAGAATGAAATTTGCCACTGAAGGCAAAAAACCAAGGCCCATCTTAGAAAGCTCTTGATAGATAAAATCCTTACCATCGAAAACCATCCGACGCGCCTTCTTAAGGAAATCTTTATCATCTAAAGCGGCCAGTCCTGCCACCTGCGCCAGCATATTAACGTTAAACGGCTGCCTGACCCTCTCCATATAAGAAACAAGCTCCCGCTCGGCAATGGCGTATCCTAAGCGTAATCCTGCCAAGCCATACGACTTGGAAAAGGTCTTAAGGACAATTACCTTCTTTTTCCTTCTTAAATAAGACAACGAGTCAGGGTAATCATCAACATCAATAAAAGCGTCATAAGCTTCATCAAAAACAACCACCGCTGATTCAGGCAATGCGTCCAGGAAATCGGCGACTTCATATTTAGTTACATATGTGCCGGTTGGGTTGTTGGGGTTAGCAATAAAAACCAGCTTTGTTTTCTTATCTACCAGCTTAAGCATCGCGCCAAGGTCATATTTAAAATAACGCAAAGGCGCCTTCCTGATTTTACGGTCATTGACCTGCGCGATAATTTCATATTCCAGAAATGTAGAATCAGAGGTAACGATATTTTCATCCGGCTCCACAAAAGTTTTAATCACTACATCAATAAGCTCATCAGAACCATTGCCAAGGATAAAATTGTCAGGCTCAAGAGAAAAATACCTGGCTAGGCGCTTCTTTAAATAAAACCCTTGGGCATCCGGATAACGGTTGACCCCATTCAAACACTTCTTTATAGCGCTGACCGCTTTGGGCGAAGGCCCAAGCGGATTTTCATTAGAAGCCAGCTTGATCACCTGCTTTAACCCTAGCTGCCTTTTGGTTTCCTCAATTGGCTTTCCGGGAACATAAGGTTTTACATTTAAAACACTGCCGCGCACCAAATCTTTCACTTTAATTATTCTCCTATCGGATAAGAACCTAATACTTTTAAATATGCGCATCTGCGCTCTAATTCACTTAACGCTTTTTTTATCTTATAATCATCCTGGTGGCCTAAAATATCAACAAAAAAATAATATTCCCAGGCCTTCTTTTTTGACGGCCGGGACTCAATCTTTGTGAGGTTTACAGCGTATTTACGAAAGGGCAAAAGCATCTCATGCAAAGCGCCAATATGGTCTTTAATCGAAAAAAGCAGTGAGGTTTTGTCATGGCCGGTACGGGCTGCCACATTTTTGCCTACTACCAGGAAACGAGTGATATTTTGTAAAGAATCCTGGATACCGCAAGCCAAAACTTTTAATCCGTATACCTTAGAAGCCAAAAGAGAGGCAATAGCCGCGCTATTTTTCTCTTTTCTCGCCAATTCAGCCGCGCGGGTAGTGCTGGATACATCCACCAATTCAGCATTAGGCAGATTTTTCCGTAGCCAGATGCGGCATTGCCCAAAAACCTGGGGGTTAGAATAAATCTTGCGGATTTTATTCTTAGGGCAGTTAGCCAACAAATTATGCGATACATTTAAGATTACCTGCGAACAAATCTTCAGGTCTGAATCGACCAGCATGTCTAAAGTATGCGTCACCGCCCCCTCAATAGAATTCTCCACAGGCACAACCCCGTAATCCGCCGCTCCTCTTTCTACCTCCAGGAATACTTCAGGAATACTTCCGCAGGCAACATAATTCATTTGCGAACCGAACCTTTTTAAAGCCGCCAGGTTACTGAAAGACGCCTGCGGCCCCATATAGGCAACTTTTAAATGTTTTTCCAGTGCAAGGCTGGCGGACATGATTTCACGGTAGATTGCCTCAACCGCGCTCCTGTTCAAAGGGCCCTTATTCAAAGAAGAAACTTTGCGCAAGACCTGCACCTCTCTGTCGGGAGAATAAATGCTTTTGCCGGTATTAATTTTTACCCTGCCGATTTCTTTGGTTATTTCAGCGCGCAAATTCAGCAAGCTGATAAGCTTACGGTCCAGCATGTCAATTTTATTACGCATTTTATCCAGGGTCATCTTTTAAACCTCCTGATTAGCCTCGGGTAAGAGTTCAATATTATCGATGCCTTTGCCCTCTATTTCTTTTGCCATGGCAGTAAAATCATCCATTTTAGGAAGATCGTCTAAAGACTTTAAACCAAAATGCTCTAAAAACTGACGGGTAGTGCCATAAACAAAAGGCCTGCCGGCAACTTTTTTCCTGCCGCAGATACGGATCAAATTCTTATCCAGAAGGCTTTTCATTACGCCATCGACGTTTACGTTTCTTAAAGACTCAATTTCAGCCCTGGTCAACGGTTGTTTATAAGCGATGATCGCCAAACTCTCAAGAGCAGGCTTGGATAATTTATCGCTGAACCGGCATTTAAAAAGTTTCTTCAAGAATGGCGCAAAGACGGTAGAGGCAATCATTTGAAACCCTCCGGCAATTTCAACTATGCGCAGGCCACGGTTTTGAGTTTCATATTCGGCTTTCAGCTCGTCTATGTTTTTACGCACGGAGCCAGCCTCCGAAATACCCAGGATTTTCTTTATCTGCTCAATAGTCGCCGGCTTGTCGGAGGCGAAAATTAAGGCTTCTATGGCTGATTTCAGGTTATTTTCTTCCATGGCTTTATTTTAAACGCCTTTGCTTATAAACCAAATTTAATAATTCTTCCGTGGTAGCAACCTGCGTGTTTGATTCAAGGACTTTCTTAATCATACTTGAAGCTTCCGCCTTTTTATATTCCAGTTGCAAGAGCACATCTAAAGCTTCCTCGCTTATATCTTTTGCCGCGGATTTTATCTGCGTATCGCGGTCCTGAATCAAACCGAACTTGCCTACTTTATTTTGCAGCTTAGCCACAATTTCTTTAGCCCTCTGTTCGCCTATCCCGGGAAGAGATTTAAGAAAGGTCAAATCCCCTTCATCGATGGCCCTGGCAATTAATGAGATAGGTTTATTTAACGCTCTTAAGGCCGCGCGCGGGCCAATACCTGAGACAGTAATGAAAACTTCAAAGAAATCTTTTTCTACCTGGCTTAAAAAACCAATCAGTATCGGCAGGCTCTTGGCCTGATCTACCTGATAATAATGATAGGTCAACAAGGTGATCTTGCCGTCTGAGCCGCATGACTCGTCAATACGCTGCATAACGCAGGCAGGGATAAGGATATCATAACCTATCCCCCCTAAGTCCAGGACTAAACAATTTACCCCTTTTTCCGAAACCTTGCCGGTAATTCTAGAGATCATATTCTTGACTTTATAATATAACTATGCGCTATAGCCAAAGCTAAGGCATCAGTAACATCCATATAAGCCGGCAATGTTTTTAACCCTAAGGTATTTGCAACCATCCTCTGAACCTGGGCCTTAGAAGCCAACCCCTTTCCTACTATCGCCTTTTTTATACGGGTGGCGCTATATTCAAAAAAAGGTATCTTTTTGGTTGCCGCCGCCAGGCAAATTACCCCTCTTGCCTGGCCTAAAATATAAGATGTCGCAGGATGCCGGTAATGCGAATATATTTTCTCAAGCACCAGGCAATGCGGGGACGTGTCGTCAATTAATTTAATAATCCCGCGGTAAATTATATCCAGCCTCTTTGAAGTATCCTCTTTTGCCCGGGTCCGGATTATCCCGGCTTCAAGTAAAGCTAAACAACTACCTTTTACCTGAATAACGCCATAACCAGTGATAGCTAAGGCAGGGTCGATCCCTAAAATAATCATCCCTCAGAAGCAACCTCGTTCATGATTTCATCCGGAATATCAAAATTAGCGTATACCTGCTGCACATCATCATGGTCTTCCAGGGCTTCCACTAAAGCCAATACCTGCCTTGCCTCGTTTCCCGTAACCTTTACAGTAGAAGAAGGGATCATGGTCAATTCCGCATCCTCCCATTTGACCCCCCTATCCTGGAGCGCCTGTTTAACTTTTTCAAGGTCCTGAACAGAAGTATAGATTTCATACAGGTTATCTTCATGCTTCATATCTTCGGCTCCCGCATCCAGAACGATATTCATAAGCTCATCTTCCTTGATCTTGTCTTTAGCAACAGAAACATATCCTTTCTGGGTAAACATCCAGCTGACTGAACCAGCCCCAGCCATATTCCCGCCTCTTTTTGACATAATATTACGCAGTTCGGCGGTAGCGCGATTCTTATTATCGGTAAGTGAATCGATCAAAATCGCAACCCCTCCAGGTCCGTAAGCCTCATACATTACCGACTCATAAACAACCCCGGGGAGCTCGCCTGTTCCCCTTTTAATCGCCATCTTTACGTTATCCGAAGGCATATTCGCTTCTTTTGCTTTCTGCATTATCGCCCGCAGGCGCGGGTTAGTATCAGGATTCCCGCCGCCATCCCTGGCTACTACAACAAGTTCCTTAATGATTTTAGTAAAAGTCGCCCCTCTCTTAGCATCAGCTATACCTTTCTTGCCTTTATTCGTCTTCCATTTTGAATGACCTGACATAAGTACCTCCCTTAAGATTTGTTTTAAGTAAACCCTCTTTACTTACACCCTCGACATAACACCTGGCGCTAATTGGTATTGCGCCAGTGTGGCCTCGTGGCCAATTTAAAACAGGCAGAATAAGCCGGGTTCTGTCTTGATGCGAATTCGCGCATCGATTAGTGGCTATTCCTCTCAATCAGCGTGTTACCACGCTGACTTTAGCAGCTTACCCGAGATTGTCTCCCGCTTGATGCGGGAGGCGCGCCGGATCAGCGCTCATCTCCTATTCTACATTGCTCCACGCAGAGATTGCCGCGTTTCACCTTACAGCCTTAGG
>JBAZOE010000019.1:0-17558 GCA_041648875.1 Candidatus Omnitrophota bacterium | reverse complement strand
CCGCTGTTTGTTATATTCCCAGCTTCTCCTTAACTATTCTGGCGTAAAACCTGTTTATCCTGCCTGTCTTAAGCCACCTTTCCAAAGTCCCTATCTGAATATCGATTTTCTTGGATAACTCATACAACGTATATCCGTTTTCAATTTTCAAATTCCTTATTTTATCGATCAATTCCTTATCTATCATTTCGCTTATACGGCACTTTCTCCTTTTTCGCCGGTGCGTATCCTTAAAACATCGTCAACCGGATAAACAAATATCTTTCCATCTCCGATTTCGCCTGTCCTGGCGATCCTGGCTATGGTATTTAGGATCTTATCCAGGTCATTGTCTTTAACAACTATCTCAATCTTTATTTTCGGCAGGAAATTAACTTTATACTCTCTCCCGCGAAATTGCTCAACAAGCCCTTTTTGCCGGCCATGGCCTTCAATATGCGTAATCATCATGCCGGGACAGCCTAATGTTTCCAAAACCCCCATCATCTCTTCCAGCTTTTCTACCCGAATAACCGCTTCTATCTTTTTCATCCTTAATCCTCCCTGCCGCTGCGCCAACAGGCGCAGCGGAAAATTTTAAATTAATAAATTAATTTTGATTCGTTGTATAAAAGTTCGGATAAGCCGGAGTTCCATGCTCAGGTATATCCAACCCCTTTAATTCCTCCTCAGGAGAAACCCTTATTCCAAAATATTTGTCCATAATCTTAAACGCGATAAACCCGAGGCTAAACGCCCAGGCAACACAGGTTGCGGCGCCGATAACCTGAGCAATCAACTGCTCGTATCCGCCGCCATAAAACAACCCTCTGACCAAAGGTTCGCTGGCTGTACCAAGGCCATATGTCCCGTCAGCAAAGAGACCTACGCTGATCAAGCCCCAAACACCATTTATCCCATGAACGCTTACTGCGCCAACAGGATCATCAACTCCCATTTTTTCCCAGAAATATACACCTATGACAACCAGCGCACCGGCGATTGCTCCAATCACTACAGCTGCCCATGCCTCAATCCAGGCGCATGGGGCTGTAACAGCTACTAAGCCTGCCAGGCAGCCGTTTAACATCATACCTACATCCCATTTCTTGGTCTTCATGAACACTAAAAGGATAGCAACCGCTGCCCCTGCTGCTGCCGCCAGGTTTGTATTCACGGCAATCACAGCAATCCTGAGCTGATGCGCAGAAAATGTCGACCCGGGATTAAAACCAAACCAACCAAACCAAAGTATAAATGTACCCAGAGCGGCAAGGGTTATGCTGTGGCCGGGAATGGCTTTTGGTTTACCTTCCTTGTCAAATTTTCCAAACCTCGGACCCAATACTAAAGCGCCGGCTAAACCTACAAAACCACCGATAGTATGCACTACGCCTGAGCCCGCAAAGTCAACATGGCCTACCCCAAAAGGAATTTTGGCCAGCCATCCTCCGCCCCATACCCAATGCCCATATATAGGATATATTATTGCAATTACTGCTAAGCTATATAGAAAATAGGCTTTAAACTTCAAACGCTCCGCTACTGCTCCGGAAACAATCGTTGCGGCTGTTCCGGCAAAGACGAGCTGCCAGAAGAACATCAAATATTTTCCTACATCATAGCTATCTCCATGCAAAAACCATCCTGATGTTCCGATTAAACCGTTATAATCATTACCCATCATCAAAGCATAACCAACGGCCATAAAAACTAAAGAGGCCATAACAAAATCAATGGTGTTCTTGGCCATCAGGTTGGTCGCGTTTTTGGCGCGGCAGAACCCGGCCTCCACCATCGCGAAACCCGCCTGCATAAAGAAAACCAGGAATCCGCAGACCAGCACCCACACATAATCAATCGGCGCCTGCGGATTCTGCGCGAGGGTTTCCGCTCCCGATGGGTCGGCAGCAAAGGCGGAAAAAGGCAATACCATAGAAACAAACAAACCTATCATAACAGCCATTACCGCTGTCCTGGCACCGCTGAACCACTCTTTCAATTTTCTTCTCATAATTAACCTCCGAATAAACATGTTCTTGCGCTCCCAAAGATTAGAATACATAGTTTAGATAAACTCCGCCGTAAAACCTGTTCTTCTGATTACCATTATTCTTATCGCTGATATTACCCCAGGGAATAGAATAATTTATATTGGGCTTACAAGTTAAATTCTTTAATAAAGGTATCGTAATTCCTGTCCCTAAAGCCGCATCCCCGCCTTTACCGCGGTAATATTGTTTATTGTTGTAACCTACGTGTCCTGAGAAATCCAGGCTCATTTTGTATTTCTTAACAATAAACGGTATGCTGTGGGATAGATTAAGTACCGTATAGCTGCCCTCGCCTCCGCCATCCTCTTTCTTGCCGAAATCATAATAATAATAGATAGCCGGAGAAAGTAACAGTTTGGTAAGAGTTACTCCACCATAGACTTCGCGGCTAAAACCCCTCGGCGCGCCATCGCTGGGCGCGGCATCAGGGAAATCATAATAAGTAAACCCTGTGGAAAGAGCCACGCTGGGAAAGCTATAGGTATAATCAAACAGATAATCTGTTTCGCTGGATCTTAAGCTGTCCTTATTCTGAAGGTCGTGATTAAGCCATATACCTACTTTTATCCTGCCATACTTTGATTCCGGGCTGCGCACATAAAAACCCGGCTGGACTACGGCATCTCCGTCCAGCATTATGCCTCTCCACATATATATGGAGTTAAAAGCTAAATCC
The DNA here is from genome assembly GCA_041648875.1 of Candidatus Omnitrophota bacterium. Classification (GTDB taxonomy): domain Bacteria; phylum Omnitrophota; class Gorgyraeia; order Gygaellales; family Profunditerraquicolaceae; genus UBA6249. The sequence goes on along the minus strand of JBAZOE010000019.1, from coordinate 14,849 downwards.
CCTGAAACTTCAATTCCCGAAGTTGATAAAATACCATCCAGTAATCCTCCATCCTCTGCCTGTGCCAAACCACATGTCGATACACTTAAGAGTAGACTTAGGAGTAAACCTAATTTAAACCTTTTCATCATTACCTCCTCTTAAAAAGAACAGGCGCCCAGCCCGTTCTTTTAAAAAACGGTTTAGACGCCTGCGTCTTTTGAAAACAAAAAAAGCGCTCTATTATCATAGAACGCCCATGTTTAATTCTTACACTTCAATGTGCCCTACATTAATACAAGTAAAGAATGCTTGAAACTGGTAACTAAATTTTATCCAGGTGCTTTTGGGACTTGGCTCTGATCTTGCGCATCATCTTTACTACGCTGACATGAGACACCCTCATACGCTTACCTATATCTCTGGTAGTCAGCCCCTGGCTGAAATAAGTAAGCAGCCTTTTCTCTCTTGGATTAAAACCATTATCCCTGATGCTTTGAGCTAAAAGTTTATTATGCAAATCCTGCCGGCAATCCTGACAAGCCCAATATTCACCAAGGACATCCTCCATAGTTGCCTCATCATCAGTATTCAAAGCCGTATCAATACTGACAATATTTGAACGCTCGTTAACTTTGCGTATATAGTTCTTCAGGTGAAAATAACATCCTTGCAAAATATAGCTGTCTGTCTTATCGCCAAGCTTACCCTTCAAAAAACTGCTCCAAAGATGGATTGTCGCCTCCTGATAAAGATCATCATGGTTAAACGACCGGTAATGCCCGTTTAGCCGGTAAGCAATCCTTTTTATGGTTGGGGATAACTTTTGATGTAACTCTTCAAAACACATATTCAAACCCTCAATAAAAAAAACGTCCCTACCCTGTTCTTTAAGGGTAAAGGACGCCTTGGTCCGAGAAACAAAAAAATCTTCTAACGAAAGTTCCGCCAGAAGACTTCAATGTCTTTGTTACAACGCTGTATACAATAAAACTATACCATATTACCCGCAATTGTCAATATTATTTTTGCTCTCCCGCTGTAAAATAATGATTATTGCAATTCGCGCTATTTAGCTTATAATTAATGCATAATAGGAGGAAAAATGTTAAGAATCTTACGCGATAAAAAAACAGCGAAGAAAGTTTGGATAGGCCTTGCCATAATCATCATCCCTGCTTTTACCCTTTGGGGTTTTGGCAGTTCAAGCCGCAGCAAAGAAGAAAATACGCCTGCCGGCAAAATGTTCGGCAAAAACGTATCCAACCTGGAATTTAGGAAAGCGATAGCTGCCACAAGGACAGCCGCTATCATGCAGTTCGGGGATAACTTCCCGAAGATTGAAAAATACCTGAATTTAGAGGGGCAGGCCTGGGAAAGATTAGTACTCTTACAAGAGGCAAAGAAACGCAAGATAAATATAAGCGACAAGGAGGTTATCGAAACCATTCAAAAAATGCCTTATTTTCAAAAGAAATCCGCATTTGATAATAAGACCTATGTAGAAATCCTGCGGTATGTCTTTCGCCTGCAGCCGCGCGCATTCGAGGAACAGCTGCGCCAAAACCTGATCCTGGCTAAACTTTATAGCCAGGTTACCGATGGAGTAAAGATAGAAGACAGCCAAATACGCCAGGAATGGCTGAAAAACAATGAGGAATTAAGTATTTATTATATCGCCGCCTTGTTCGCGGAATTTGCCAATAAAATTAACCCTGACGATAAGGAAATCTCCGCTTATTATGACAAAAACAAAGATATATTTAAAGAGCCCCCCAGCCTCAACCTGGAATATATTCTCACCGAATCAGATGAAGAAGCAAAGAAGATTACGGATTTAATAAACAAAAAATACGATTTAGATAAAATATCCAAAGAACTTAATCTGCCCAAGAAAGAAACCGGTTTATTCAAACAATACGCGCCTCCCGCTGCTTTAAAAATACCGCAGGAAACTTTAAACTTAATCTTAACCCTGAAAGAGGGCCTGCCTGCTCCCGTGGCAAAAGTAGATAATACATACTATGCCTATGCCCTTAAAGAAAATAAACCGGCAGAAGCCCCTGCCTTAGCGGAAGTAAAGGAAAAAATCAAAGAACTCATAACAAACGAAGAATCAAGAAAAATCGCGCAGGCCAAGATAAAAGAATGCGCTGATAAGTTAAAAAATAAACCCTTTGACCAGGTAGCAAGCGCCAGCGCTTATGGCTTTAAAACCGGCCAGACTAAATTCTTCAAATCCAGCGACCAGCTGGACAATCTTGGCCCGGGCCAGATCTTCTGGGAAAACGCGAAGAAATTAAAAGAAAACCAGCTAAGCGACATATTCTCCGATTCCAATGGCTATTATATCATCAAGCTCAAAGCTAACAAACCTGTGGATGAGGATAAATTCGCCAAGGAAAAGAAGGATCTTGGAGATAACATATTATCCCGCGAGAAAAGCAAGGTTTTTGGCAAGTTTACCGAAGAGATGAAGAAAAAGGCCCTGTAAAGAATTAAAAAATAGCCGCATCTAAAAATAATAGATGCGGCTATTTTTTAATTTTTATTAAGCGCTGATCTTTATTGAATTTACCGGGCAAGAATCCGCTACTTCCTGCAGGTTACAAGTTGCGCATACTTGCGCCTTTACATGGGCAACACCGTCACCCTGAACTTCAAAAACTCCCGGGCATGACTGTTCGCATAACCCGCAACCTACACATGTAGAAGCATCAACTGTAACTTTTGCCATATTTATTCTCCCTTATTATCTTTCCAAAAGGTTTTCAAACATCTCTTCGTGGGTTACTTCTTCGCTTAAAATGTGCGAAACTAACTGATAGGTAACATTATCCTTGCCGAATGTCTTCTTGGCAATCTTATTATACACCTCAATCGCCCCTGCCTCTGCCTCGGCAACAATACGGATAATCCGGTTAATATCAGCGGTGTTCCTCGGAGGCATAAGATAAGCGGCATTAGCCCCTTTTTCCAAATCCATAGGGTTAGCCACCGGAACGTCTCCTAATTTAGTAATCAAATCCGCTAATTCACCGGCGTGCTCTAACTCATCTTTGGCTATTTTCTCAAGCATCTCTTTCATATCTTCATAGGCCCTGCCGGAAACTGTCTGTGCCATATACCAATAAAGATAAAACGCCAGCCATTCATCGCAGTAAGCCTTATTCAAATCTTTCACTAAATCCTTCAAGCTTAAATCTACAATCGCCCTTGCTTGCTTTCCCATAGTGACCCTCCTTGTCTACCTAGACAACACCCGCGCAATTTGCGCTACCTAGCGCACACCGACGCAATACCTATTAGCGTCGGGTGCCTGTAGTCTTGGGGTGTCTTACCCTTGCGCCTCTAACTTCAAACCATACTTCTTTATATTATTATCCGCAATCTCCTGGATTTTCTTGATTTCCCCGGGATTATTGAGGAGATGTTTAAATCTTCCCTGCAATTTTAAATATTCCTCTACAGGTTTAGGAACAATTTGTTTACGTCCTGACAATACCCCAAACTCGTATTCAAATAAAGGGTAAAGCCCGGTCTCTACTGCCATTCTTGCTACGGGCAGCATCTGATTTGACTCATGGCGCCAGCCTAAAGGACAAGGCACATGTATCTGGATATATTTAGGCCCCTTAATAGAAATGGCCTTCTTTACTTTACGTATCAGATCCTGGGGAAATCCCGCTGAAGCTGTTGCCACATAAGGAATCCCATGCGCCGCGCAAATCTCCGGCACAGGCTTTTTCGGCCGCAGATTTCCTGAAGAAAGTGCTCCAGCAGGGCTGGTAGTAGTATTTGTGTCAAACGGGGTAAGCCCGCTTCTTTGCACTCCGGTATTCATATAAGCTTCATTATCATAACAAGCATACAAAATATCATGGCCGCGCTCAAGCATACCGCTTATAGCCTGTAAGCCAATATCTCCAGTTGAACCATCCCCGCCCTGCGCGATAACATTAATCGTATCTTTCTTGCCTAAGTATATTAACGCCGCTTCAATACCTGAAGCAACGGCAGCGGAGTTCTCAAACAAAGAGTGTATCCAGGGAACGCCCCAGGCGGTTTCCGGATACTTAGTAGTAAAAACTTCCAGACAACCGGTGCTGTTGGCGATAATCGTGTTGGCTCCGGCTGACTCAATGACTAGGCGGGCGGCAACTGCCTGTCCGCAACCTGCGCAAGCGGTATGTCCGCATTTAAATAAAGGGCTATTCTCCATATTCTTCCTTAAGCAATTCTGGTTTTAAATCTACAAAATCAAAATTAACTTCCTTGGCACTTAATCTTCTGAATACTTCATATATAGTTTCTGGGGTAATATCCCTTCCGCCTAAGCCGGCGACAAAACTACTGACTACCTTCGGGCCTTTCTTTTTGCCGAAAAATGTTGATTTTACCTCAACCGCAATCGGCGCATAAGCACCTAAAGAAACTGATTTATCCAAAACCGCTACCTTTGGCACGTCTTTTAAGGCTTCATAAACACGCGCATACGGAAATGGCCTGTACGAGATGATCCGTAGGAGGCCAACCTTCTTGCCTTTTGCGCGCTGCTCATCCACCACTTCCTTGATCGTGCCGCAAACCGAACCCATTGCCACGATTACCTTTTCCGCGTCTTTAAGCTGATACTCCTCAACCAATAAATCCTTATAATCCCGGCCGAAAACATTATTAAACTCTTTGCTTATCTCAGACAAATAGACTATGGATTCCCGCATTGTTTCCTGGAGGGCAAAACGCGTCTCCATATAATAATCCGGGTCAGCCAAAAGCCCCATACTTATTGGGTCAGCCGTGTCTAATTTATATAAGGGCTTATAAGCGGGCAGGAATTTGTTGACTTTTTCCTGCTCCGGTATATCCACTGTTTCCATGCCGTGTGTTAAAATAAAACCGTCCATGCAAACCATCACCGGAAGCATTACGCGTTTATCTTCAGCCAGGCGGTATGCGATAAGATGAAAATCTACCGCCTCCTGGTTATCCTCAGCGTAAATTTGGATCCATCCGGCATCACGCAAAGATATTGAATCCTGCTGGTCATTCCAAATATTTATAGGAGAGCTTATCGCGCGGTTAGCGCAGGTCATCACAACAGGCAGGCGCATACCCGCGATATTAAAAACTACCTCCTGCATAAGAAAAAGCCCCTGGGAACTGGTGGCGGTATAAACACGCACCCCGCATGCCGAGCCGCCTAAAACTACGCTGGCTGCGGAATGCTCGCTCTCCACGTTAACAAACTGCGACTTAAGCTCGCCGCTTGATACCATCTGGGCCAAATCTTCAACTATATGCGTCTGAGGCGTTATAGGATAGGCGGAAATCACGCCAGGTTTGCAGGATTTAACAACTTCGGCTATCGCATGTGAGCCTTCTATAAATTCTTTCACTCCCGTGTCTCTCCTTTATTAATTAACTTACCCCTTCGCTATTTGGTTCTTCACTAACCATTTCAATGTCTTTCTTAGGGCAAATATCCGCGCACAACCCGCATCCTTTACAAAAAGTGTAATCAACCGAAAAGGCATTCTTCTCTTTTCCGCTTACGCAGCCTTCAGGGCAAATCATCAGGCACATCTTACAGGCAATGCAATTTTTATGTAAATAATGCGGCCGGAGTAATGTCCTCCAGCTGCCTGTTTTATCACCCTTGCTGTTTTTCGGTTTTACGGTTAATGGCCCAAACATCTATTATTTTATCCCCTTCTTAACGTACTCAAAACCTTCTTTGACCGCCTTGATATTGCCTTCCTGTGCCTTGCCGCTAAAACGCTTCTTAATTACCTCAATAAGGTTGTCCAGTTTCAGTTCTCCGGTAGCCGCCGCAAATGCCCCGATTAAAGCGGTATTGCCAAGCGGGCGGCCGATGTTCCTTAAAGCAATTTCATTAGCCGGAACCACAAAAAGACTCTGTTTGGCCTTTAGTTTAGGTAATTCCAGGTCTTCTTTACCATTAATAATAGCAACTCCATCCTCTTTTAACCCGGAAAAACAGTTATACCCGCGTAAAAGCGTAGGATCAACGATAATTACATAATCAGGTTCATAAATTTGGCTGCGCAGCCGGACAGGATCCTTATCTACGCGCACAAAGGCGTTCATCGGCGCCCCCATCCTGGCTGCCCCGAAGTTAGGGAAAGCATAGGGATATTTACCTTCATTAAAGTAGCTAAACCCTAATAAAGATGCGGTGGTGATTGCGCCCTGGCCTGCGCGGGCATGTATCCTGATTTCTTTCATCTTACTCCTGGAAAAATAACCAACAAAATTCTTTTATGGAAAACGACTTTATTGATTATATAGCTTAAACTGAATTTGTCAAATAAATTCTTTTAGAGGGCTTTCCGGATAAACGCGGAGGTTTTATCAAGCAAACCAAGAATTCCTTCCGCCTGCCGCGCATCCAGGGTACCTAAACCGCAGGCAGGACTAATCATAAGCCTATCCAGGAGGAGTTCCCGGTCAATACCCTTCTTAACCAGGGTATCCAATCCGGATTTTATTCTTTGCGATAGCCCTTCCGGAGTTTGGCTGGAATCATATCCCTGGGTAGGAACAATCCCCCAGCAAATCACTCCCCCCCTCTTTAAGAAATTGTTCAGGTTATCCGCGTAAAGTACAAATCTTTCCTGAAAGTCAAAAGCGTCAAAATTGATTAAATCAATACCCGCGGCCTCCATAAGCATACTCCAATCGGTATTACCGCAGCAATGTATACCAACCAGGCAATCCCGGCCCTTTAGGCTGTCGGTCAACTCAGAAAATACATTAATTACATCATTGCGGTCAACCGGCGTATAGGCAGAGCCCACAGAAGCCAGATAAGGCTCATCAAAGAACATTATTATTTTCTTCCCAAACGGCTTAAAATACTCCAGCTGCCAAAGCGCTTTCATGCTTAAGCCCTTAACCATTGCCTGCATCAATACCTTATCATGTAGAATAGATTTTCCGTTTAAATCATTTATCCCGGAACAAAAAGTAAACGGACCGGTAACCTGGCATTTAATAAACTCGATCTTGGACAGATCCGCACCTTTAAGGCGCTGGTAAAAAGCATACAAGCCTCTGGCAAAATCCGGGCTTACCTTAAAATAAGGCAGATCTTCAGCGATAAACCTCTCGTAAAAAACCTCCAGCTCTTTTTCTTTATCAACAGGGGCAAAACGCAGCCCGGAAGCATCAATCTTAAGGCCGGGTAAATTTTCGCTGAACTGCGCAATCATCCCTTCGCGCATATCGCGTTTGGGAAGCTGCGGCCAAAAAGGCGCGCAAGGTACATACCTCAAGATCAAATCTATAGCCTTTTGCGCCTCAAGAAAAGGAAGGCTGCCAACACCCGTTGCCAGACCTTTCATATTCATCATACCTTTTCCCTCTTAAGGGTACCGCTGGGACGCATCTCAACCACCTCTTCCATCTTCACCTTAAAGATCACAAATTGATCAGGTATAGCTACCTCAAAAGACTTATGCGCCTTACCCTTAGTCACTCCCTCAATAACCCTGGCAATAGATAAATTAATCTGCTTATGCTGCAATTCTTTTATTATTTCTTTATACTCCGGGCCTGCGTCAATAATCTCCACCCTCCCGTTAATCTGGTAACCTATTAAAGTATTGCTGTCAATAAAGGAAAGCGAGGCCCGCGGGTTTACTTGAAGGTTAGTAAAAGTCCGGCCGATAATATAATCCACTAAATAAAGATAATTCCCCTCCACCTTTAATAAGAATTTAGGCGCGGCATTTGGCCTAAACTCTAAATCACAGGAGGCCATACTGATAAACTCCCTGGACTCGATAAGCTCCTTCAGGCATTTGTTGATCATGGCTTATTAGGAATGTTAAAATCCACGGTATCCGCCAAGACATTGGCAAATGCCGCGTTGAATTCATAAACCAAATTAAAATCATCCAGATAGTCTTCGTCGCTTTTGGACAAAAGTTTTTTTTCGATCATATTATAGACAATTTCTCCAAAATCCCGGGTCTGGCTTATCCCCCAATGCGATAATACTCTCTGCGAAAGAGCTCCATATTGCTCAATCGCATAATCCCGCAGGCCGAATGCAAGCTCTTTCCCGCTGACATGTGTCTGTTTTTTAAGTTTGCCTTGCGTAAAGCTCAACCCCTGCAGTACAAACTCATAAGCATCCGGCTTATACCTCTTGTCGCGCCTGTAGATCTCCTCGACCAAATCAAAGAATTTACTCATTATGGTTTAGGGCTTGTTCAACCCTGATATATCCTTAAGTTTACTGGCTGCTATTTCCTGAGCGTGCTTTAAAGCCCGCTCATAAGCATCACAGATAGATTTCTCAAGAACGGCTTTATCAAGCTCAGCAAGGTTACCGTTGATATTTACATTATTGATCTTCTGCGCGGCGTTCATGTTGATTTTCACTATCCCGTTGCTGCTTGAAACATCAAAATTAACCTCCTCAAGCCTGCGCTTCAACTCCTGCATCGACTTCTGCATTTCAAATATCTGCTTCATCTTATCGAACATATTCAAATCTCCTGATTATTTTATACTAAAACCCTAAATTTTCGCCGACGATAACAACTTTTACCCTTTCAGGCTTAATCTCAGACTCAATAATTAAAACCTGGCAACACATCCTTTTATATTCCGGCTCAAGACATATATCTTTATGACAAATGCCGCTTTCCAGGCAGGCCGACTTCCAATCCAGGCGCTTACAGTTAAGCGTAGCCGCATGCTCCCTGCTGCGTTTGAGCGCCTGCTCTAAATTTGGGACGATTTTGTTTAAGCCACAGACCACAATTACGTTCTCGGCATTGGCAATACCGCTGGTACGCTGGCCGTTAGCGCTAAAAAAAACTAATTCCCCTTCTTCGGAAACAGCATTACAACTGGTTAGGAAATAATCCGCGCGGCAGCCAAGATTACGCATCTGTAAACTTTGCTCCCGGCTTATTCCCGGCTTATACTGGTTAAACACTTCATAATCGGAAGTTTCAAGAAGCGCTACAATACCCAGCTCATCCAGGGTTTTGGAGCCTGAGATACCTATTGTTTTCCTTTTTAAAACAAGCTGCTTGATTTTTTCCCGTGCCTCATCCTTAGAGGCTGTATAGATACCCTCAATATTACGGCGTTTTAAATTAGCGATCAAGCTGGTTATTTCTTTTTCCATCAATTATTTAGAAGTAAATTTTTGTAATCCTGCGGTAGGCTGTGCTCCGCTGAAACTACCTGGCCGGACTTATTTATGAATATATAAGTAGGCACTCCCCTGATTTCATAATTTTCCGCTGCCCGGCCGTCTTTATCTAAAAGCATCCTTATGCTAAGTGTATAATCCTTCGCAAACTTTTCCACCTTATAACCTGCCTCGCCGACATTCACGGCAAAGACAGATATTCCCTCTTTTTCCAATTGAGGATACATCCTATTTAAATCCTTCAATTCCGTGCGGCAATAAGGGCACCAGGTAGTCCAGAAAAAAAGTATGGACGGCTTTCCTGTAAGGCTGGAAAGATTAACCGGTTTAGAGCCCAAATCATTCAATACAAGGTCCCCGCAGAAAACCGTATTAGCAAAACTTAAAACAAAAACTAAGGCTAGAAAAAAAGCCGCACTCTTTCCTGAAATACGCATCAGAATCTCCTTATCGCTGTATAAATAAAATATGCGCCGGTCAAAATAATAATTGAGGCACAGATCCTCTTTATTACCAACATCCATTTCCCTGCTTTAGGCAACCCGGTCAAACTAACTCCAAAAGTCCCGATTAAAATAAAGATCAAACCCATGCCATAAGAAAAACTAAGCAACAAAAATCCTCCATAGAATATATTTTTTGTAGTAGATAAATACGTCAAAATTGCGCCCAGAATTGGCGTAAGGCAGGGTGAAATCATTAACCCGGAGATTAACCCTAATAATAAAGCCAAAAAATAGCTTCTTTTCCTGTGAGTGGGAGGCTTTAAATTCAAAGTAAAAGTAAAATTAAATAAATCAAACATAGAAAGCCCGAAAATTAGTATAATAACTCCGGATATAAGATTAACTAAAGGGTTTATGCTGAATTCCCCAAACATTCTGCCGGTTAATACTGCCAGGATCCCCAGGGAAGAATAAGTGATGGCGATACCGGTAACATAAAATAAGCTTAATAGAAAACTTTTAATTTTAGAATTTTGCGCATTGCCGACTATGTATCCGGCGCTAATCGGAATAAGCGGATAGACGCAAGGTGTAAAGCTGGATAGTAATCCCCCTAAAAAAGCATAAATAAAATCGAATGGACTACCGGAGAGCAGCATCAATCCACCTCAAGTATGATTTATCCCCTGAAATTACAGGAAGAGCGATAATCTCCGGGACTTTATAGCTGTGCAAGTCCTTAACCAGTTTAATAATTTTGAGCATTTTATCTTTCTTCGATTTGATAATCAGAAGAGATTCTTTGGCCTTCTGGATTTTTCCTTCCCAGAAAAATAAAGAATCAATTTTATCTACGATATTCACGCAGGCGGCCAGTTTTCGGCCAATCAGCCCCGCGGCTATTTTTTGCGCTTCTTTTTTACTGCTTGCGGTAACAAAAATAACAATGTGCATATGAACAAATATCCTTTTTCTAAATAATCATACCATTAATAACCCGGCCAATCAACAAAACTTAAATCACCTTCACTGACCTGATCCTGCCAAGCTGGGCGCAAAGGTCAAAAACCAGGGTGGGATCCTCCGTAATCATACTAACCTTATAATTACACTTTTCGTCTTGCTCCTGGCACTGGCTGACTATCAGATCATTGCCAAACTCAGCCAGAGAACTCTTAATCATTTGCGGCGAGCTGTTTTTTGTATGTAAAATAAACTCTAAATTGTATTTGTTTATCATTTAATCATTATTACGGAAATCATCCTGCCGGCGCTTTCAGCTTCTTTGCGAAAAGAAAAGAAATCTTTATATTGCGAGAAAGTACACAACTCAGGATCAAAGATGTTCCCTTCCTTAACCCCGCAATCAAGAAGCTGCCTTGTGTTTATTAAGGCAATGTCCAGAAAAAGTCCGTCTTCCCTGCTAATTAAGCCGAAGGGGAAATTACTTTTAAAATCATTCTCTACCTTACAACAACAGGCCCGGATAGACGGGCCAAAACCAACCACAAGCTCATCCGGCTTGCTGCCAAACTTTTCCCGCATGAGGTTTATGGCTTGGCCGCAAATATTCTTTTCAGTGCTGCGCCAACCGGCATGCAGGATACCGGCCGCAGGCGTAGCGGGGTCATAAATAAAAACCGAAAGGCAATCCGCTGTCAATATGGCAATGGGGAGATTTCTCTTATCGGTCAGAAATCCATCCGCCTGATCTACAGAACTATCGTAATCTAAAGCTCCGCTGCCTTTATCGGTTTCCGTAACATAAACAACATTCTTACCGTGCACCTGCCTGGCGCAGATCAAATCACGGTAATCAACGCCTATGGCAGAAAGAAATTTCTTGCGGTTCCCAAGAGACTGCCGGGTATCTCCATATGATAAAGACATATTCCCGTCCTGACGCATGCTAAAGGCCGAGACTACATCCCTTAAACCGAATTTTTCCAGAGGGTTATTAATCCGCATCTATCTCCACTAACTTGTCGCGCGATTTCTCCCCTGACTTAATTCTTATTTGATACTTTTTTATTTTTAAATGGCTGCTTAACAAATCGATAAGCTGTTTATTGGCCGCGCCTTCGCAGGCCGGTTTAGTAAGGTATACCTTTAGTTTATTGCCAAGCCGCTCAACGCGGTTACGGCTGGCGCGGGGATTGACCCGGACATCAAAAATCATTTGTGAATTATTTGTTTGTTATCTGCTTGGTATCCCGTATATCCGTCAGCCGCTGGTTAACTTTATCAAAACGTTTTTCGGCATCGGCATATTTGGTATTGGCATTAAGCAGATGGCTACCCAAGATATCAAAATCTTCCTTAAACTTATCTGTTTCTATGGAAAGGGCGCCTAAGCTTTTTAAAATCACCTTTGCGTTTTCTTCGACTTTTAATCCGCGTAAACCCATGCAGATTACCTGCAGATAGGCGTAAAAAGTATTCGGTGAAACCGGAATCACTTTCTTCAGCATGCTGTAAGAAAAAATATCCTCCTTGATGATTACCTCATAATAAACATTCTCCGCCGGTATATACATCAGCGCGAAATCATAAGTATTCTCCCCCGGCAATATGTATTTTGCGGCAATCTCATTGATACGGTTTTTTACATCCTGGATGAATTTCCTACGCGAGGATTCTTTTGCCTGCTCATCCGGGGCATCCTGCATCTTCTGGAAATTCTCTAAACTAAATTTCGCGTCAACCGGCACCAAGCGCTCTCCCAGGCAGATTACCGCATCCACGGCGTCCGTGCTTTTAAAACGGTACTGGGTTTGATAATGCTCCTTAGGCAAAACCTGGGAAAGTAAATTTTCCAGCAAAGTTTCCCCCATTGCCCCGCGGAATTTAGGAGCGCGCAGAAGCTCCTGAAGGCTTGAGATATCGCGGCTTATGGCGATAATCTGCTTATTAGTCTCCTCTAATTTTCCCAGTTGCTCCTTTACATTGCCAAAAGCGGAAGTGGCGCTGCCTAAATTCTGCCCGATGATTTTATTGGCCTCCTGGATAGACTGGTTCATCTGGTTCAAGCGCTCATTAACCTGAGAAGAGATCTTTAAAACTACAGAGACGATAAAGGCGGCTAATATTAAGAATAAAATCGCAATTAAAATAAGCATAAAATTATTATACCATTGGCAGCTTTATGATTAAAGCAAATAATCTTCTTTTATCCTTTTTACGGAACGGAAGATGTTCTTTTTAACATCCGGGCAGGCCTTTTCCATCTCCCGGATAATGCGTCCTACCCTGTTGCGGTTAGAGGTAATGGAGCGCGGGCAAGCGCAGGTATCATGGCCCAACCCTGCTTCTTTGGCAAAACGTTCTATCAGACGCTCTTCCACATAAGCCAGGGGCCGGATAAGCGTGATCTTACCCTTGAACAACTCCTGTTTCGGCACCATGCCCGATATCTCCCCCTGGAAAAACAGGTTTAAAAGCACGGTCTCGATGATATCGTCCATATGGTGGCCTAAGGCGATCTTAGTGCAACCAAGTTTATTTGCCGCGATAAACAATTCCTTCCTCCTGTTCCAAGAACACCAAAAACAATTGATCTTACTCTTCTCTGTTTTCTTAAGTACGTCTGATTTTATAATCCTATACTCAACCTTTAACTTCTTAAAATATTTCTCAAGTTTCTTAGAAATTGACCTAGGATACCCCATATCTATATGCAGGGCAACAAGATCATATTTTATGGGCACAAATGCCTTACGGTCAAGCAGCAGGCGCAATAAAGTCAAGCTGTCCTTGCCGCCGGAAACGGCAACCGCGATCTTATCCCCGTCAGCAAGCATTTTATAATCCATGATCGCCTTGCCCATGCGTTTAGAAATATAATATTCTGTCCCCTGTAATATTCCCATTAAATTTCCATCCTTACAATTAGCGGGTCCTGCCGAGGATTGTCTCTCGCATCACCGCTAAGATTTCCGGATTTTGCTGGAGGCATAATTAGAAAATCTTCGGCAAAATATCTGTAATATCAGCGGATGACTTGGCTTGTTTTGAGCAGGGCGTGGAGGCCAGGAGCGGGCAAGGATCACCGGCTAAATTGAAACTAGTGAGAGCGACGCCAGCCGACCCGAGCGAAGTTTTGACACGCCGGGGCAAAACGAGCGTCCCTGCGAGAAACAAGACAAGGCAGACGCGTTAATTTATATTCTACCGGAATCCACGATCATCTTGCGTATTTGCTTATTTACCGGATGCCGGGATAGCTGCTCAAGGCTGATCGGCAGGCGCAGCGACCAATTCTTGGGGCTGATCGTTCCGGGCGTATTAGTCCTGTATTGATACGGGTCATTCTCAAAGATACCGGCTTGATACAGCCAGTCAACAATGGTATTTACACAAAATATCGCGCTTGCATCCAGGCTTATTTTTAACGCCACCCGCATGATCTCGGCGTCGCACTTCTCCCTCATCGGGCCCTTGATCCCCAGATGCTTCCAGAGTTTATCTTTTTCCCGGTAACTGTTTTCGTACAAATCCACAAAATCCAACAGGTGCTCTTTAGGACGGGCTCCTCCTGAAAGCACCCCTTCATTTAGAATAGACACTAACTTATCAACCGAATCCACGTCTTCCCGCCAGCCTAACCTGCCGTGTTTAGAGAGCGCCGAGTCAAAAAGTTTATCCTTAATCATGTTAAAATCAATCCCGCGCTGTCCGCCGCATTTCCTGACAAACAACCCCTCATCCACTGTCCCTGCCTCATTTTCCCACCAGGCAGGCCAGTTAGTGGTATCATGCGTAGAGAGCATGGCTACGGAAAGCTTTCGATATTGTTCAGGAGCAAGAAAATCATGCCTGGTATTCCAATCCTTTACCCAGCGCTGCACGTCATTGCCGGGGATACCGAATTCACGCAGGGTGTCGGTGCAGCATTTAGGAATCACCCCAAGATCCTCGGCGCAAAGCAGCATTTTTGTGTTTTTTACCAGAATACTTAATATATTGCGGCCATGTTCCCCCCAAAGATTTTCATCCTTCGGGTCAAAAAAACCATTTAATCCCTGGTTCTCTTCCGGGTCATTATAAGGAATGCTCCAGATACGGAAAAGCCCGACAACATGGTCAACGCGCAAGATATTATAAAATTTTTCGGCATACCTTAGTTTCTCTTTTATATAAAGATAGCCGTCTTTAGCGATATTGCCCCAGTTGTACGTCGGCATCCCCCAACGCTGGCCTTTTGCGCAATACATATCCGGAGGGGCTCC
>JBAZOE010000018.1:0-17835 GCA_041648875.1 Candidatus Omnitrophota bacterium | reverse complement strand
TGATGCGGTTAAATTGGCCGGGGCGTTAAAAACCGTTAACCGGCATTCTTTAAAGGCGCCCGGAGTGATTATCGCCCGGACAATAAAAGGCTACGGCCTTAAATGCATGGAAGGTATACCGAAATTCCATTTTCGCACGCCTACCCCTGAAGAGTTAAAATTAGGGAGGACTTATGCCTGCCGCATGTAATTACCGCAAAGAAGTTGTAGATTTGCTGCTGCCCTATTTTCGTAAAGATAAGCGTTATTATCTTCTGGTCTGCGATATGGGGTTTGGCGCGGTAGATAAATTAAAGGAAGAGTTTCCGAAAAGGGTGATTAATTGCGGCATTATGGAGCAGGGGACAGTAGGCATAGCAGCAGGCATGGGCATGAGCGGCTTAATCCCTATAGTGTATTCAATAGTGAATTTTTTAGCCTACCGTTGCCTTGAACAGATAAGGAATGATGTTGTCTTGCAAAAACTAAACGTGAAATTCATTTCAACGGGCGTAAATAGCTACTTTAAATTCCTGGGCCCTTCGCATTGCTGCGGCCGGGACGACCTTGCCTTAATGAAACTAATCAATATGAAGGCTTATGATCCATATGCCGGGAAAGTTGATTTTAACAAGCTGGTTAAGGAATGGATAAGCGACAGCAAGCCCGGGTATATCAGGGTTTAACCGAGAAAACAACCTTATGCAGAAAGACACCGTAGAGGTCACAGCGATAATACCGGCATTAAACGAAGAGGATAATATCGTCTCTGCCGTAAAGAACGCCTTAAACGCATTCGAGGAATCCGGAATCAACGGCGAAGTAATCGTGATAAATGACGGCAGCAGGGACAGGACGGCAGAAAGATTGATAGGCCTCATGCATGAGGATAAGAGGATCAGCCTAATTACACATGATAAGCCTCGGGGGATAGGAGCTTCTTTTTGGGATGGAGTGGATGCTTCTCAGGGCGCCGTTGCAGTGCTTTTGCCAGGAGATAATGAAGTAGATCCTTGGGAGATATTGAGATATTTTAAGTTACTAGAGCACGTAGATATTGTAATACCGTTTGTTTTTAACAAACAAGTCAGGTCGCTTTTTAGAAACGCCATATCATTTATTTACCGTTTTATAATCAACACTACTTTTTTGGTTAATTTTAACTATACTAATGGAACTATCCTGTATAGAAAATCAATACTTAAGGAGTTGGATTTTAGAAGCATGGGTTTCTTTTTTCAAACCGATATTCTCGTAAGAACAGTAAAAAAGGGGTACCTTTTCGCGGAGGTGCCGTACCGGCTTGGGATAAGGAAAGAGGGTATTTCTAAGGCAGTATCATTCCCATCCCTGGTTAAGGTAATGTGGGGTTATCTGCGCCTGGTCAAGGATTTTTATTTCAGGAGAGGGATGAGGGAAAATAATATCTTCGGCGCCGACACAAAGACCGCGGCAAGAAAACAAAATTATAAACCATGAGCGTATTAGTATACGGGATGTCGTTATTTATATCCGCCTTTTTAATCCATCTGGCTATTTGGAGGCTGCGCCTGCCAAAGAAGCAGGTCAACGCGTTATTGATGATTTTCTCTTTGGCCTTTGTTTTAGGAGTATTCCTGGTTTTTAAATACCCGGAGTTAATAAAATGGGATATTTACCCTTCTAAAAATATCTTTGAGATATTCCAGTTGTTTTTCTTATACGCAACGTTATCTGTGGCTTATATATTATCTTATCCTGCCGTAGAAGTAGACAGCCCAACCTTGATAATCATCAAGGCTGTTTTTGATTCAGGCGCGGCCGGATTGGATAAATCCAAACTGGAGCGGATAGCGGATAACGAATTGTTAATCCTGCCTCGAATAAGAGATATGGTTTTTGACAAAATGGTTTATATCAAGGATGGGAAGTATAGGCTTTTGCCGAAAGGGCTGATAATGGCCAAACTTTTCTTATTTTACAGAAATATAATAAAGGGAGAAAAGGGTGGTTGAGAAGGCAGGGGTTGAGAAAATAGTTGTTTTTGCGTATGTCATCCTGCCTTTGGTTAGCCTGTTAGTTAACGTGGTTACGCAGATTTTAAGTTTTCGTATGGCGCCAAAAATAGGGTTGCTAAAATCCATATTTTTGGGTTTCTTCGCGGGTTTTTGCAGCTTATTTATTTTTGAAATCCTGTATTCAGGATTGCCCGGGAGGTTGTTTCGGCATGGGATATCAAGCGGTATTACAAACATGGTTATCTACGTTCTTCTCGGGTATTGTTATTTTCATTTTGTGGGGTTGGGTGAGACAGCCAGAAGGATAAGGATGCTAATCGAAATATTCCGCTCTAAAGACGGCCTTAGTTTAGATGAAATCTTATCTAAATATAATGCCAGGGAGATTCTTGATAAGAGGATGGGCAGGCTGATCAGTAACGGGCAGTTAATATGCAGAGAAGGAAGATATTTTATCGGTAAGCCGGCGGTCCTGTTTATAGCGGGGGCGGCCACTTTTCTTAAGCTTTTATTACTTGGAAGAAAAAGCGAAACGGCAAGAGGGCTAGGTTAATGGCGAAACTTTTATTTCTACAGGATCTTGAATACGAATTCCTCGGGCCGATGTATGTTTCTTCCATGTTAAAAAAACACGGACATAATGTCCTTATGCGCGTAGGCAGCGGCCTGAAAGATTTCAGAAGCACGCTGGGTTCTTTTAAGCCTGATTTTGTGGCGTTTTCTATAATGAGTGGAAGCCACCATTGGGCGTTGAATATGGCAAGAGAAGTCAAGAGGGAGTATGGTATTGCCAATATATTCGGCGGCCCCCATCCAACCTATTTCCCGGATTTTATCCTAGAGGAAGGCGTAGACATTATTGTAAGAGGGGAAGGCGAGAGGGCATGTTTGGAGTTGATGGACCGTTTTGATAAAAATGAAGATTATTTAGAGGTAAAGAACCTGTGGGTTTCAAGAAATAACCGGGTATTCAAGAATGAACTTAGGTGTTTGGATGACGATTTAGACGTGTACCCATTTGCCGACCGGGAGCTTTATTTAGACCTTAACGGCAAGATTGATTTAAGTGTCCGCAATATCATTGCTTCGCGCGGCTGCCCCTGGCATTGCACCTTCTGTTTTAATGACTCGATGAGGGAGCTTTATAATGATAAAGGTAAGTATGTGCGTATCCGCCAGATAGAGAAGGTCATAGAAGAATCGATATATTTAAGGGATACCGCCAAGGCAAGGATTTTATATTTCGTCGATGATGTATTCGGTTTAAACAGCAAGTGGCTGTATGAATTCCTGCCGAAATTTAAAGAAAAGGTAGGCTTGCCGTTTATTTGCCTGGTGAGGGCAGATGAAATTTGCCGGAACGATAAATACGCTTCTTATTTGGCGGATTGCGGCTGTATATTGGCTTGTTTCGGCATTGAATCGGGGAGTGAGCGCATACGCGGCAAAATATTGAATAAGAGTTTAACTAACGATGAGATTTATAAGGCGGCGCAAAGGCTTCATGCTGCCGGGCTGAAATTCAGGACTTTCAATATTCTGGGGTTGCCGGGAGAGACGCTGGAGGAAGCAATCAGCACGGTCAAGATTAACATCGATATTAAAACGGATTATCCGTGGTGTTCCATATTTTTGCCTTTCCCCGGGACAAAGCTTACGGAATACGCAAAAAACGCGGGTTATTTAAACAGCGATTATAATATGGACAGCCTTTCGCGCTCTTTTTACGCGAAGTCAAGTTTAAGCAACCATCCGCATATCAATCAGATACAAAATTTACAGAGTTTTTTCCAGACCGCGGTACTCTGGCCATGGACATTCGGCATTATCAAGATGTTAATCAGGCTGTCCCGGAATATATTTTTTACTTTATGGTTTGGCCTGGTTTATTTTGTAGTTTGCGTAAAGTCAGAAAAGAGGGGTTTCTTCCGTACTTTTTATTTTGCCCTGAGAAATTACCAGCGCCTTATGAAGAAAGATAAGAAGGAATAGCGCTTATCACAGAAAGGTAGACGCAGATGATTTGTCTGATTCTTGAAGCAATAATCGTAGTTTTAAGCTCCTGGTTTTTTACAAAGAGGTATTTTGGGGATAAACCGTCCGGAAGCTCGGTTTTAATCTGCTTTCTGTTATTTTTCGCGCAGATTGTTTTAGTCGAGCTTTTTTTAGGCATTAGCGGGAGGCTATATTTCGGGAATGTTTTTCTGCTACATTCAATTATATTTATATTCGCGTATTTTTCCTGCGCCTATAAAAAGGAGACCGGCTTTGCGAAACCGTCAATCGGTTTCATTCTGGATAGTAACTTGCTGATCCTTGCTTTCTCGGTATTCTTCTCCTTCTTCCTGGTAAAGACTTATGTTAATTTAATTACCCCGACGCAATCCCCGGGCAGCATGCAGGGGCACCTCGCTTTTCCTGCCACCTGGATTTTAAACGGAAACTTGGAAAATCCGTTCCAGATATTTGGTTCGATACCTATTTTAAACCCGGCTGGCTTTGAGACCAGCTCGTTTTCTTATTACCCTATCAACGCCCAGTTGTTTTATACCTGGTTGATGCTGCCTTTGAGAAACGCATTTCTGGCAGACGCAGGTCAAGCCCCATTTTATATTATCGGGATTATCGCTGTTTATTCAATATTAAGAAAATACGGCGTGGATAGGAGCGCGGCTTTATTAACGGGTTTTCTGTGGGCGTTAATCCCAAATCTTTTTAAGCAGCTTAAGATAGGCTCGGAGATCGATGTAATATGCGCGGTATTATTCCTTTTGGTTTTTGAGGCGCTTTTATTGCTTAAGTCGAAGTTCACTTTAAAATATGCCTTACTTTTTGGTATCGCAATAGGCCTTCTTGCGGGCACAAAGATTATTAACCTTGTCTGGTTGGCAGCATTTATGCCGCTGGCATGTTTTGTCATATATAAAGGCATCAGGGATAACCGGTTTTCTTTTGGCAGGGCAGCCTGTTTCTTAGGCGCAATTATTTTTCCGGTAATTTTATTCGGGGGTTACGTATTTATAAAGAATTATCTGTTGTTAGGCAATCCTTTATTCCCGGTAAACCTGAAGATTTTCGGCAGGACTGTTTTTGCCGGGATACTCGGCAGCGCTGACTATAAAATGCAGGTTGCTCCCTGGGGGTTTGACCTGGCAAAGATTATCTTCAAAGAGGGGCTGGGTATGCAGTTTTTAAGTTTAATACTCCCCGGCACATTTATCCCCCTGGTATTTTGCTGGGGGATGAGAAATAAGATAAAAGATTTTGGCGGGCATATATTGCTTTTTGCTACTCCGCTTATTATGCTTGTTTTATACGTTCTTTCCATCAATATCTATACGGTAAGGTATGTTTTTACATATCTTAGCATGGGTTTATTGACCGCGGTTATTTTTGTAACCCGGTTGAAATGGGGCGGAAAATATTTAACCGTAGCGGGGTTTATTTCAATTGTTTACGCTTCTTTTTTGCTGGCGAATGGTTATGAACTGGTTGTATCCATTTTGCTTTCTTTGGCTTGTTTCATATTATTAGCTTTTTATAAGAAACAGGTTGCGGGATTTTATGAGGGCAGGAAATTTAAATGGTTTATCATCTGTTGTTTCCTTGGCCTTTCTTTCGCGCTGGTGTTTCTTAACGCTGAATACGACAGGGAAGAATTTAACCGTTATCCGGCCAGCTTCAGCAAAAAAGAAAGATGGCAGGTCCCTATAGGATTGGCATGGAAAGCCCTCGATGAATTAACCGGAAGCGGCGCCTATGTCGCTTATACCGGCCGGCAGGAGTTTTATCCTTTTTACGGCAGGGGCTTAAAAAACCATGTTAAATATGTTTCGATCAATAAAAAGCAGGTTACTCCCTACAATCATCCGGATGGGCAGTACAGGAGAGAGAAAAGCTATCCTGACTGGAGAGAAAACTTGAAGAAAGAAAATACCGGATATCTTTTTGTTGCCCAACCGTTTTTTAATAACAGGGAGTCCGAAGACCCGGCTAAATTTCCGGTTGAAGATGAATGGGCCGCGGCGAACCCGCAAGAATTTGAGCTCGTATTCAGCAATTCCATGGCGCATATATATAGGGTTTCAATAAAATGAAAGAGATCGATAATACCGGAGAAAGAATACTGCTGGAAAAAGAAACTCCGCTTATGATTGCCAGGCATTTTTGCGCCTATAAGTACGCTAAAGAGTTTGTAGGCGGCAAAGAAGTCCTGGATATAGGTTGCGGGGAGGGGTATGGTTCTGATTTCCTTGCCGGTTATGCCGAAAGCGTGCTGGGGATTGATTATGATAAAGAGGTTGTTGATTACGCAAGAAATAAATACCATAAACCGGGGCTTGAATTTTCTGTTTTGGATATAAAAAACCTCGATAGTTTAAACAGGAGGTTTGATGTTATCTGTTCTTTTCAGAATATAGAACATATCCGTGATACGGGGAAGCTTTTGAAAGATATCTCGGGCTTATTGAAAGACAGTGGGGTATTTATTTGCTCCACGTGTAATATGAAAGATGCTTCTCCGGGGAGCAAAGAGCCGTTTAACAGGTTCCATGTTAAAGAATACCTGGCCGGTGAATTTAAGGCCCTGCTGGAGGGGTATTTTAAGAGAGTGGAAATTTCCGGCTTAAGGAGAAGTGCTGCTTTAAAGTTTAACAGAAGGCTAAAGAAAATAGGGGTGTTTAATTTCTTGCCGAAGAGGCTGGATCCGGTAAAAAGATTTTTTGCGAAAGCTGATTGCAGTTATTTTCTTTGGACAAAGAATAAGCCGGATAACTGCCTGGATTTTATTGCTGTTTGCGGCAAATAGAGAGGATGTAAATTTAAATGAAAGTAACGCTTGTTTATCCGCCATCCCAGGAGCTTAATCTTAAAGGTTACCCTCTGGGGTTGGCGTACCTGTCCGCCTCCTTAAAAAGAAGGCATAAGGTGGATATCTATGATTATAACGGCTGCGAGTTCAAGAAAAGTTTAAATTCCTTCTTCGATTCTGTCAAGCAAGTTAAACCGGATGTGGTTGGGGTATCTTTTAATTCATTTAACCGTTGGGGAGCTTACAGGATTATTAAAGGCATAAAGAAAATCAGTAAAGATATCGTTGTTGTTTTAGGAGGGGTGCATCCTTCGACTATGCATGGACAGATGTTCGAATATTTTTTTGACTATATTGATTTTATTATCCAATCAGACGGGGAAGAGCCGTTTTATAAATTATGCAATGCTTTGGAGACAGGAGAAGACTATAAAAATATCAGCGGCTTAGTTTATAAAGACGGCAATAAGGGCTTTAAAGCCAACCCTGTTACGGAAAAGGTGGTTAACCTCGATGATTTAGCTATGCCGGATTATTCTTACGCCTCCGGAAGGATAAGGGACACTGAATTTGCCTATCTTATCACTTCCCGCGGCTGTCCGGTTAATTGTTCTTTTTGTTCAACTTCTTCTTTTTGGGGGCAGAATGTCAGGATGAATTCTCCGCAAAGGGTGGGAGAGGAGGTTGATTATGTCAAAACCCTGGGGGCAAAGAGGTTTTTCTTTTACGACGACACTTTTAATTTAGGGATTGACAGGACTATCAAGTTAGCTGAAATATTAAAAGAAAAGAAGATAGAGTATTCAATCTCCTGCCGCGTCAGGCCGGTAAACGAAGAGATGATCGCCAAGTTAGTTGAGTCCGGATGCAAGCATATAACCTGGGGGGTTGAAAGCTTGTCGGAGAAAATGCTTAAATCAATTGAGAAGAAGATCACCCGGGAAGATGTGAAAAACGCTTTTGATATCTGCGCAAAATATTCGGACAGGATGTCGACGGGTGCATTTTTTTGCGTCGGGGCCCCGGGCGAGACCGAAGAGACGATAAGGGAGTCAATCGATTATTTAAATAAAAATATCAAGTCGACCCACGGGCCGGGAGCCTCCATGCTTTATATCCTTCCGGGAACCAAGATTTACCGCGAGATGCTCAGGGATAAAGAGTTTGATGAAAAGGCCTGGATAAGGACTGATTCGGTTTATTATTATACTAAGGAGCATGATATATCAACTTTGAACAGGTGGCGGAAGGCAATTAATAACAGCGGAATAAGGCTGCCGTTTAATTATAAATATTTCTGGGATTATGCCGGAGTAGAGAAAAAAGAATCCGGCGGAGCAATCAGAAAAGGGTTCCGTAAAAATATTAAGAAACTAATCAGGTCTATCAATATGCTGCGTAATAGGTATTAAAATGCAGATGAGCTTGGGGAAGCTTGAATGAAAGAAGCGGTTTTGGGAATCTTAAGGTGCCCGGGCTGTGGAAGCAGTTCTTTGAAGTTAATGAGAGGGACTGTTGACCAGTTAGAAATAAAAACCGGCAGGCTTCTTTGCCCCGGCTGCGCTGATGAATATAAGGTTGAAGGCGGGATAATCGATTTCTTGCATAATGCTAATACAGGCGTCCTGCGCGAGAGAAAGGCAATGGACGATGATGATTATATCACCGATGACAGCGGAAATAAATTTAAGATAACCGATGAAGTGATCCGGAAGTTTAGCGACAAATTCATTTCTTTTCCCGAGGGAGACGGCTCGTCTTTTTTTAAAAAGGGCGGCAGTTTCCAAAGCACTGCCGAGGCCTCGGGCAGGTTTTATTCCGCCATGGAGGATTTGTATCTTACCGGCAAAGAAAAAATACTGGAGATCGGCGCCTGTTTTTCTTACGCGTCTTTTAAATTCGCGCAAAAGGGGTGCAGTGTAGTGGCCTTGGATATAAGTAATTATTTGAAGGTTTCCTCCCTTTACGTGGAGAAGGCTTATTTTGAAAGATTATTTTCCGATATGCACCATATGCCTTTTGTGGATAGCAGTTTTGATATTGTATTTGGCTCGGCGGTTTTGCACCATAGCAAGGACCTCAAAGCCGCGTTTGCCGAAATCCGGCGGGTTTTACGCCCGGGTGGGCGGCTTGTTTTGATTAATGAGGCAGGCAGAGGGGTGTGGGAGAAAATCCACCCTGTTTATAAGCAAATGGAAGAAAAAGGGTTCGGTGATACGGCTTATAATTTATTAGAGTGGAAAAAAGGGGCGCAAGAGGGCGGGTTTAAGAAAGCCAAGATTATATTCTCATCTTTGGCGGATGATTATATAATGAAATATAAGAATAGGGGCGGTAAATATACGTTTAAAGTAGGGTTGGCTTATTTTTTCAAGAGGCATCGTAGATTTGAGAGGTTTTTATTATGGTTTACAATTTTACCGAGATTATTAACCCGTCCAAAAAGCTGGAAGCTCATTTGTCATAAAAATGCAAAGAATTAAGACGGTTATATTGTGCGGCGGCAAAGGGACCAGGATGGGCAGGGATGAGCTGCCTAAAGTTCTATTACCGGTTGGCGGCAAACCCATACTTTGGCATGTGATGAGTATTTATTCGTATTTCGGGTTTAACGATTTTGTATTATGCCTTGGGTATAAAGGCGACAGGGTCAAAGAATATTTTTCAGGCGCGAAGAAATGGAACATAACATTTGCCGATACCGGAGAAGATGCCAATACAGGCGAGAGGATCAAGAAAATCAAGGAATATATAAAAGAAGATTATTTTTTTGCCACTTACGGGGATGGCGTCGCGGATATTAATTTGGCGGAATTAATTAGTTTTCATCAAAAACATAAGAAAACTGCCACGATTACCGTAACCAGGCCGCTTTCCCAGTTTGGGATTGTCGGAGTCGACCCCCACACCCAGACAGTTACGCATTTTGAAGAAAAACCTATTTTAGACCATTGGATAAATGGAGGATTTTTCATTTTTAATAAAGGTATTTTTAAGTATCTTAAAAAAGGCGATATACTGGAAAAGGAGAGTTTTAAGCGCGTACTGCAAGACAAAGAGTTAAATGCCTTTAAACATACCGGCTTCTGGAGGTGCATGGATACTTATAAAGACAATCTTGAGTTAAATGAGCTTTGGAAACAAAATAAGGCAGCTTGGAAAATATGGCACCCGGCCCGAAAGGAAGTGGCCGGTACACCCTTGGTGGGTAGGAGAAAAAATGAATACTTGGAGGAATAAAGTTATTTTTATCACGGGGGCAAATGGTTTTCTGGGTTCACACCTGGTAAAGAGGTCGCTGGCCTATAAGGCCAAGGTTATTGTTTTAATAAAAGAGGAGATCCGTTTCTCATTGTTTAAAATCGAAGGGTTAGGAGGTAAATGCAAGATTTACCGGGGCGACTTGTCCAATAGCAAGCTTATAAATTCTATATTTAAGGAGAATAAAATCGACCTTTGTTTCCATATGGCTGCCCAAACTATCGTGGGTATAGCCAATAATTCTCCCGCAGGCACTTTAAAGACTAACATCCAGGGGACATGGAATATGCTTGAAGCGGCGAGGGCTTTTGGAGTTAAGGCCATGGTTGTGGCCTCAAGCGATAAAGCTTATGGGGAACATAAAAAACTTCCTTATAAAGAAGAGGCGCCTTTAACCGCATTGCATCCTTATGATGCTTCCAAGTCCTGTACGGACATCCTCAGCAGGACTTACGCTAATACTTACAGGCTTCCCATAGCAGTGACCAGATGCGCTAATATTTATGGCCCGGGTGATTCTAATTTTTCAAGGATTGTGCCGGATACCTGCCGGGCGGCAATCAGAGGAAAAAATCCTGTTATAAGAAGCGACGGCAGCCCTTTGAGGGATTATGTTTTTGTAGAAGATATTGTAGAGGCTTATTTTGCTTTGGCTAAAAGCTTATTGGATAAGAAGATTGGTTTTGGAGAGGCTTTTAATTTTGGGGTTGATAATCCGATAAGTGTAATAAAACTCGTAAAGAAGATTATCAAGATTTCGGGCAATACCGCGTTAACCCCTGAGATATCAGGAAAAGGCAAGATAAAGGGGGAGATCGATAAGCAATACCTTTCCAGCGCTAAGGCAAAGAGGGTCTTGGGATGGCAGGCTGAATATCCGCTGCAAAAAGGTTTAGAAATTACATATAAATGGTACAAGGAACATATTTAAGGAGAATATATGCCGCTTTTATCCGTAATTGTGCCGGTTTATAATGAAGCTAAAACGATAAAGCAGATAATCGAAAAGATACATTCTGTGGATATCGATAAAGAAATTATTGTAATTGATAATTGTTCAACCGACGGCACGCAAAAAATATTACGCGAGCTGCATTATGATAACCTGATAATTATTTATCATAGCAGCAACCGCGGCAAGGGGGCGTCTTTCTTAACCGGCTTAGATAACGCCAAAGGCGAATATATTGTTGTGCAGGACGCCGACCTTGAATATGACCCGGGCGATTACCTGCGTTTATTTGAAGTCATAAAAAGCGGGGGATATGACATGGTTTCCGGGGCGCGTTTTTTTGAGGGGCATCAAGGGTTGTTAATGCACGTAGCCGGCAATAAATTTCTAACCTTTATCCTGAATTCTCTTTATGGCGGAAAATTAAATGATTGCGCAACTTGTTATAAGCTGGCGCGCAGGGAAGTATATAATTCATTCGCGCTTGAGAAAACAGGTTTTGATATTGATTTTGAGATTATTTGCAAAGCCTTGCGAAAGAAACTCAGGATTAAAGAGCTGCAGGTTTCTTATCACCCACGGTCTTATAAGGAAGGCAAGAAGATCAGGGTTAATGACGCTTTCTGGGCAATTTTAACTATGTTTAAGTACAGATTTTGGAGATAAAAACATGAGAATCTCGCAGGTTTTGGATTTTATTATTTACTGGTCGATTGTAATTACGCCTTTTTCGGTAGCTATCGCCCCTGCTATCGCTAATACTTTTATCGGGATATTCTCCGGGGCGTTTTTGATATCAAAACTGTTGAGAAAAGAGGGGATACGCATAAATAAAACGATTTTATCAAGTTTTATTTGCCTAATCCTTATTTCATTGCTCTCTTTTATAAATTCAGTCAGCTATAGCTCAAGTATCCATGGCATAGTCAAGCTGTTGAAATATCTATTTATTTTTGTAGTATGCAGCGAGGCGGTAAAAGACAGGAAGCATGTGGAGAGGATTGTTTTTTCAGTTTGCTGCGGGGTATCTTTGCTGGCTGTTGACGCGCTTTGGCAGTTCTTCTTTGGCCATGATTTTATACACAGGGTCGCTTTACATTATAATATAGGCTTGCCCCGCGCCTCAGCAGCATTTCCTAACCCGAATCTTTTAGGAATTTACATGTCCGCATTTATCCCGTTGATGGCGGGTTTAAGCATTCTTTATTTTAAAGGAAGAAATAAGGTGTTTATGTCTTTTTTAAGCAGCCTGGCCTTAATCGGAATATTTTTGACTTTTTCACGCGGCGCCGGACTGGCTGTATATCTGGCTATTTTGTTTTTATCTATCGCGGGTAAAAAGAAATTATTGATTACAGCTTTGGTAGCAATTCTTTTGATTTTTCCTTTTGTAATGCCTAAAGACATAAAAAAATGGGCAAAAGAAGTAAATTATAACCCAATTGTATTTATGCTTAACCAGGATAGAATCAGTATCTACAATAACACTATTAATATGATCAGGCACCACCCATTCGTAGGCGTTGGCGTGAATACTTTTTCCAGGAATTATGGTAAATACAAAACAGAGAGCGCCGAGAAATATGCCCATACTCCGGATACCATCTATTCTCATAATATATACTTGCAGATGGCCGGGGAGATTGGCTTATTGGGCTTAGCGGCTTTCATTTGGTTTTTATTCCTGATATTTAAAAACGCGGTTAATAACTACTCCATGCTGAAAAATGAATATCTAAAGGTAGTTTCGTTATCTTTGCTTGCCTGTATACTTGCTTTTCTGGTTAATGGCTTGACTGAAACCAGCCTTTATAATTCAAGGGTAGCGATGGTATTTTGGTATTTGATAGGTATTTCCCTTTCATTAAATAAGCTTCGGGCAGAACCGTAAATAAATCCGGAAATATGAAAAAGTTTGTTTTAATATTGTTTTCAGCAATCATTCTCCTGGCGGCTTTTTATTTTTTTTGGCTTACGCCGAGATATACCGTGCCTATTTTGATTTATCACAGTATCAACTATGAAAAGGACAGCCATTTTGTCAGCCCTGAGAATTTCACTAAACAGATGGAATATATCAAGAGAAATGGCTATAAAGTAATAACCCTGGATGAATTAGCCGGGGGCATAAAAAGCGGGAAGCGGTTTAAGGGAAACGAGGTGGTTATTACTTTTGATGACGGCTATAAAGATAATTTTGAATATGCCTATCCTGTTTTAAAAAAACTTGGATTTCCCGCGACCATATTCCTTATATCTGAATATATGGGAAACGAGAAAAGATTTTTGAATTGGGACCAGGTGAGGATTATGTCTAAAGATAATCTGTCTTTTGGCTCTCATAGTAAAAACCACTTTTATTTTGGGTCTTATAAAGATGAAAGTATGGCGTTAGATGAGATAGCGGGGTCGAAAAAGACAATCGAACAGCAAATCGGCGCTGCCGTGGATTATTTTTGTTATCCTACGGGCGGATTTAATGAAAAAGTAAAAGAAATGCTTAAGGATGCCGGCTATAAAGGCGCCTGTACGACTAACCGCGGGTTTGCCGATCTTAATAGAGATGTTTATGAACTCAAGAGAGTCAAGATAACTAATTCTGACGCAATTAAGCCTTTTTCCTTCCGGATAAAACTTTCAGGTTATTATAATTTAGTTAGAAGCAAGAAAAATCCATATTAATTGATTAAATTCCCAAGAATACGGTTATGAAGATGGCAAATATAGCTAAAAATATTCTTGTTATACGCAGCGACAGGTTCGGGGAATTTTTACTGAATATACCGGCAATTCGCGCGTTGAAAGAGGCATACCCGCAGGCAAGGATTAGCTTAGCAGTGAGCTCGGCGGTGGTTGAGCTGGCAGGAGCGGTTGAATGCGTTGATGAGGTTTTGGCCTGGGATGAGATTAAGGGAGATTTAAGAAAACATAAGTTTGATCTTTGCGTTGCCTTAAACCCTGATAAGGAGGCAAATTGGGCTGTTTTTTGGGCAGGTATTCCTGTGCGCGTGGGTTATGATAGAAAATGGGGGTTCTTGCTGACGCATAAATTAAAAGATACTAAATCCCCAGGCAATAGGCATGAGGTGGATTGTAATCTGGAGTTGGTGGAGCTGGTTGGGGCCAAGACGGCTGATAAAACGCTTAAGATTAATGTTGATGATAATCTGTTCAGGGAATTTATCGGCCAAAAAATTGTGGCAATACATCCATTTACCAGTGATCCACTAAAGCAGTGGCCTGTTGAAAGGTTTATGGAGTTGGCGCGCAGAATTACGCAAGAGACGAAGGCGAAGGTTGTGTTGGTGGGGAGGATTGAAGGTTGGAGACAGTTTCCTTTAGGGATAGCCACTGCGGAAATTATAGATTTGATTAATAAAACAAGTTTGGCGGAGTTAGCCGCGTTATTGAAACGCTGTTCCTTACTTGTGTCGGGAGATAGCGGGCCGGTGCATTTGGCGGCCTGCGTGGGTACGCCTGTGGTGGCTTTGTTCAGGAATGATTTACCGGGCAAGACCAGCCAACGCTGGGGCCCGTGGGGAGAGGGGCATACGGTTATAGAAAAAAGGAATTTGCTTGATATAAGCGTGGATGAAGTACTTGACAAGGTTAAAAATATGAGGTATAGTTAATTAACAGTTTTGTTAACTAACTATACTTAAGATGAACTACGCGAAAACCAGATTATTAAATAAATTTTACTTTAGTTACCGGGATATTTCAAGGGCGTTCGGCATATCTCTTGCTTCAGGGCGCGTGGCGGCTGCAAGGCTGGTAAAAAGCGGGGATATCACAAGAATCAAGAGGGGCCTCTATATATTAAGCCAAAGGTGGGGTTCGTCTTCTCTTGAAGAACGTTTTATGTTAGCAAACCTGATTCAGGTTCCTTCCTACGTGTCACTTATGACCGCTTTAAGTTATTATGAGATTACTACCCAATTGCAGCGGAATTTCATAGAATCCGTGGGTTACTATAGGACAAAGCTTGTTGAGGTTAAAGAAGGCAGTTTCAATTACAGCAAAATAAATAGAAAATTGTATTTCGGGTTTTCAAAGGTCAAAGGATTTTTTATAGCCAGCCCCGAGAAAGCGTTTCTTGACGCGATTTATCTTAAGTCTTTGAGAAAATATAATTTTGACCTTACTTCCATTAATCCCGGAAAGCTGGATATGAAACAGATTAAGTTGATCTCCGGTAAATATCCGTTATTAACCAGAAAACTATTATTTAAATATGGATATCTTAAGAAGGCATGAAATATTTGAGATAGAGGCGCTGGAAAGGCTAAAGAACGGGGATTTCTTAAGGCCGCTTGTTTTTATTGGCGGCACAATGCTGCGGCTTTGTTATGAATTAAACCGGTATTCCACGGACCTTGATTTCTGGTTTATCAAGAAAACAAACCAGAAGGATTATTTTAATAAGCTTAAGAGTTATTTAGCCGCCTATTATGAAATTACGGACGCGCAGTTAAAGTTCAACACTTTGCTTTTAGAAATACGCAGCAAGAATTATCCCAAGCGGCTTAAAATTGAAATTAGAAAAGAGCTTAAAGAGCCCGATACCCAGGAAAGAATCGCCTTTTCAAAGTATGGCACCGGCCAGGTTGTTTTAAGGGCGGTTTCTTTAGAAGAGGCAATGAAAAATAAAATTAAAGCCGCCCTGGACAGAAAAGACATAAGAGATTTCTTTGATTTAGAGTTTTTGATTCGGCAAGGTGTCGAGCTTAAGGCTAAGGGTAGTGATTTAGAAGCTTTGAGGAGGGTGGCCAGCGGTTTTAAGGACAAGGACTATAAGGTTGTTTTGGGTTCGCTCCTGGAGGCAGATTTACGGAATTATTACGTGAAGAATAGATTTGGGTTTTTATTGAGTAAAGTAAGTAATTTCCTTGACAAAAAATAGCATATAGTTTATACTCTATATAGAATATAGCTTATAATATATAGGATAAATATGATTAAGGCGTTGAGGAATTTTCAGTTGGAAGTTTTGAATATTTTTAAGGGTGTAAAAACCAACTTTTCCCTGGCTGGTGGAACCGCGCTTGAAATTTATTACCTGCAGCATAGATTTTCTTCAGATTTAGATTTTTTCTCTACTGCTTATAATAAAAATGAGATTGAAAGGATTGTTTCGGCATTAAAGGGTTTGTCCGGGGTGAAGCTTAGGCGTGAGAATGAGATTAAACTTAACCGCTCGGCTACGGCGGTATTTTATACTCTTTCCAGAAAGGGTTTAAAAAGGCCGTTAAAGGTTGATTTTGTTGAAGATAATTTAATTAGTGACCCTAAAATTGTTAAATTTGCGGGTGTTCCTGTTTATAGTGTTAAGGATATTTATGCCCAGAAGATATTGGCTGTATCCGGAACGTTTGTCCGTTATGATGATACAGGGAGGGTTTTTTCTGAAGGACGCAAAGAATCCAGGGACGCGTTTGATATTTACATGCTTTCTAAGAAGGTGATGCCGCTGCATAGATTTATTCAAGAAATGCCTAAGTACGCGCAAAGGGGGCTGGTGCATTGGTATAATACATTCTCCAGGCATGACCTTAAGATTGGGCTTATTGACCTGGATATTTATGAGAAGGGTTTTAATTCCCAGGAGATGATTATTTATCTTGAGAATGAAATTAAGGAGTTTATTAAAAGAATAGCTCTATGAAAAAAGAATTTACTAAATATTTCTGGGGATTCAATAATCAAGCTTTGCTTGAGGCGGGTAAAGCTTTAAGGGATATTAATCATCCGCGTTTTGCTTATTACGCGGTAATTTTATTTTCGCGTTGCGATGAACCTAAAGAAGCTTTTCGTTTTATTTCCAAAGATTATTTTATTCTGGGTTGGCCAAAAATAAAGTCTTATTGGCGCAGGCTTAAAGAAAATTCCGAGTTTAGGGATTGGTGGCAAGTTATTTATGAACGCATGCTTGAAGAAAAAAATGGAAAATCCTGCGCGCCTAAAGAAAGAAGCTCATCTTTTTTCAAGGCTATTGGAAGCAAAATCAGGGAGAACCGGCTGAAATTAAATATGAGTCAAAAAGAGTTGGCCAGGTCTAGCGGCGTAAGGCAGCCGGATATATCAAAAATTGAAGAAGGAAAGCAGAATATTACGCTGGAAACTTTGATTAAAATCTGCAAGATAATTGGGCTGAAGGAGATCAATACATTTTAAAAGAAGGGTGGTTTTGGCAATGACGGAATTTTTAAGGCTTTCGTGATGACGAAGATGACATACGCGGTTATTTTAGCAGGCGGGGTAGGAAGCAGGTTCTGGCCGTTTTCTCGCGAGCTTGAGCCTAAGCAGTTTATGAAGATTGTTGGAGAGGCAAGCCTTCTGCAGGCGACTGTCCAGCGTTTAAAGGGGCTGGTAGAGCCGCGGCGTGTTTATATCGTTACGAATAATATTTATTTTTATGAGGTTAAGGCGCAGGTTGCTAAATTCGGCATACCCGATGCAAATATAATCCTGGAGCCGCAAGGCAAGAATACCGCTCCCGCGGTTGGAGTTTGCGCAAGGCTGATCAGCCGTATAGATAAAGAGGCGGTACTTTTAGTTTTGCCTTCGGATCATTATATTAAGAATATGGAGAATTTTAAGAAGACGATTAAGAGGGCAATAGCTTGCGCCGGAAAAGATTTTCTAGTTACGATAGGGATTAAGCCTAATGCTCCATCTACCGGATACGGATATATAAAGGTTGACGGCAAGAAGGATGGGTGTATCGAAGTTGAGAAGTTTTTGGAGAAGCCGGATTTAAATAAGGCTAAGAAATATTTTAAGGATAGGAAATTCTTTTGGAACAGCGGGATGTTTATCTGGAAGGCTTCGGT
>JBAZOE010000017.1:0-18638 GCA_041648875.1 Candidatus Omnitrophota bacterium | reverse complement strand
GATGGCGATGGCGATGGCTCTGGCTATGGCGATGGCTATGGCTATGGCTCTGGCTATGGCTCTGGCTCTGGCTATGGCTATGGCTCTGGCGATGGCTCTGGCGATGGCGATGGCTCTGGCTATGGCTCTGGCTATGGCGATGGCTCTGGCGATGGCTCTGGCGATGGCTCTGGCTCTGGCTATGGCTCTGGCTCTGGCTCTGGCGATGGCGATGGCTCTGGCTAATAATAAATAAAAAATTGGAGTTATTATGATTTTTAAGATAAAAAATTATTTATTGGCTTTTGGGCCTATGGCTCATGGCATCCAGATTTACCATATAAAGGAGTTAAAATGAGCAAAGACTTAAATTCGTGTTCGTTTATAGGCCGCCTAGGCAATGATCCAGAATCACGTTTTATGCCTAATGGTACACAAGTAGCATCATTTGCGATAGCAGTTGGCGACGACTACAAAGACAAATCTGGAGCCAAGATTGAACAGACTGAATGGGTAAATCTGGTATGCTTTGGAAAGACTGCGGAAATAGCTGAAAAGTATCTTAAAAAAGGCAGTAAAATCTACGCTGAAGGCAAGTTGGTAACGCGAAAATGGGATAAAGATGGCATTACCCATTATAAAACTGAAATCGTCTTAAATGGCTTTCAGATGCTTGATTCTGCGCAAACAAATGAGCAACAAAAACCACAATCTCAACATCATCAACAAAAATCGAATGGCTATGCGCCAAAAGATAATTTTTATGAATATGATGATTCTTTACCTTTTTAGGAGTGAATAACATGGCAAACTTTAGACGCTACGGCGACAAATTAATAAATCGTGATTACACAGCCAATAAACGCTGGCTTCGTGAATCAAATGAAGAAACACAGTTATCAAGATACCTTGACTGTGTTTTGTATCGTTCTGCAATAGCAATAACGACAATATGGGCAGTTTCAATAATTGGTTTTATCATGGTGAAATATTTATGAAAAATAAAAACTTTATGAAAAATAAAAACTTTTATCCGATGGGCGCAGATTATACCTATTATCAAAACCTAAATTACCGAATCCTAAATCTGGACGAGCAGAGCGAAAAGGGCCGCAAGAATGAAGCTGTATGCTTTAAATGTGCTTTGTTTCTGTGCGGATTCGCGCTGACTGGCATAATATTAGCTTTAATTTTATAGGATTAGAAAATGTTAGACGAACCAGGAACAATAAAAGGCGGTACTGTAGTAAAGAAGAATGACTCAGAAACCGAAGTTATTCTTCACAAAAAACACCCTGTTCATGGGTTTTTAATGCCAGTAAAACTAAAGTTTGCACGCACTAAATTCAGAAAAGGCTCTGGAGCTATGGGAGAATATCAATACCCATTGCTAGACATGAACAATAATCTTATCTACGCATTGCCTGGTGGTGAATCATTTATTGACATACAATCAACTTAAGCGTATAAAAAGAACTGAGAGTGAAGTCTCAAACCAGAATTTAAACAAAGCTGCATTTTTTATCCGGGGCAAATTCTGGCCCACTTCACCGGGTTTAGAATGTAGCTTTTTTTATGAGTAATTAAAAATGAAAATAATATTAACAATAACATTATTTCTGGCAATTCAATCAGCCTATGCAACACCGCCGCTTGATTCTTTACAAGGAATGGGAGCGGATAAACTGGCTATATGCTATCAGCAGAAAGCATTTGATTTAAAACCATCTATCGTAGCTATTAGCCAAGAAAATATTGGCATCCATGCTGTAGATTTGTTTTGGAAGTGCGAGGATGAAAACCGTTATTTTTCTGGTCGGTGCGCTTCTTACTACGGGACTACAGGGAATAATTGCAACATGGCAAGCATTGAACTTGCAAAAGAAGTATTAATTTCTGTTATCGGAGCGGAGGAGTAAATGTATCACTGTAATGATTGTGTTGCTTGTTTACAGCGTATAGGTTCTAGTGTTGACTTTTACTGCAAATTTGACAGCACCAAAAGTTCACTTGGTAAAACATTAAATTTTGACGTAAAAGAAAAAACACCTTGTGACAGGTTTATACCGTCTGAATACAGGGATGCTGTAAATTTTGATATACGCTGATTTATGCTTGAACTCTGCACACTTGCTCAATAATTAACACGATAAGATGATTAAGAAAATGAAAACTTTACTTGAATGGCTTTGTACTTTTATAATACTGCTTTCTGTTTTTGCATCGTTTGTATGCGGAATAGGTATAATCGACAAGATTATATTGAGTGATATAAACATGAAATTCACGCAGGAGCCTGAACAATGAGATCACATCAAGAAATTTTAAACAATTTCCAATATGCTTATGATTCACAATGCGATGAATCATTAGAACCAACAGAACTTGATAAGCATAAAGAACAAATTCAAGTTTTAGCGGATGAAATAGAAAAAGAACTAATAGAGGACAAAGATCAAATATTTTTCATAATTCGTAACTATCTGCACCAGGCAGTTACAGAAGGGATAGATGATGAAATAGCGGATTGCTTTTCATCTGCTGTTGAACTTGCTTTAGATCATCCGTTTATGGATAGAGATAAACCATTTAATCGCTTTGTAAAAGCCGCATATCGTTGGGAAGCAGAGCAACAAGCAATAAAAGAACTTGATGGTGGATATAATGAATAATAAACCAACATTTGACAAAATCTTTGCCGGGCAATATGATTGCTTTGAACGTGAAGTAAAATATCTTCATAAAAAGAAGATTGCACGAGAAAGACAACCAAAGACTAAGAAACAACACTTTTCATGTCCTTGGATGAGAGATTAATAAATACTCAAAACCTTGCAAAAAGAGCACCTAAATCCTTTACCGGGTAAGAGTAGAGGACATTAAAATAAAGACTGGCTGGTTTCCTAATTGATGTTTTCTATATGATATATTTAGGCCAACGAAATTAACGTTCGAGTCGTTACAGTCTTTATTTTTGTGCAGCTATTTATGAACTATCTGGGTCTAGCTATAGCCGTCTTGGACGCAGCGGTTACTGCCGGTATCAGGTTCGATTCCTGATAATGGCTAACCACTTTCATGCGACTGATGGCGCAATCCTCCAAACCATCTAAACTCTATGCCCTAGCAATAGGGCTTTTTTACTATGCGAATAACAATATTTATAATATCAGCTATTATATTTATTGCCCTTGTGATTGGTAAAAAGAGTTATGAGTATAAAAAAGAGTATAACTTGATACCCATATCAAAAAAGCAATGGCCTATCAATAACCACCAAGCATAATTACTCAAGATAAGAGTAATGGTTCCCGTCTGCTCTGTTTGGATGTCCTTTGTCTCCAAATCGACCGCCCCAGGTTCCGCCTTGCGACTCCCACCACTCACCAAGAATTCTATGATCTTCTGTAGATGATAAAAACTTACCATCTTTAAACAGATTAAGGTCAATAGCTAAACGCTTCTTGTGGAATGAATTAGCGGCCCCATAGCCTTTTTTAACGCCAAAGTCACCGTGTAATCGTGGATCCCTGAAGGCATCGCCAAATGTAACACCATCATAGCCTAATTCATAGGCATGGATGATTAGCTTTGCTACCATTAATGCGAATTTTGACTGTTGTTCTCTGAGTGTCATTGCGTATTGTTCCTATATTCATGAGATAAGTTATTAACCGGGGCGTGAGTGCTTTCTATTTTATTGTACATTTTATCCTGAAATACGAAAAAGAAACCTACCGCACCTATAAAGATTGAAAACAAAAAAACAAAAACCTTTGCTGTTGAAGAAATAAATTTTATTCCTAAGTCTATTTTTTCACACAAAGATTTTATTTCTTCACGTATTGATGCAAAAGATATTATTGATTCAGTATTATGAGCGAGTAACTTTTCTATCATTGTAGCATGATGCTCGATTGCTTTGATTATATCCTCGTTTCGTCTTTCTAGGCGTATAATCCTATTTTCAAGCTGATCTGAGAACCGCCTTGCGTGATTGTTTTCTTCGTAATCTGTCATTATTTTACGTCCTTCTGTACGCCTAATCCCTCAAATTAAGCATTAAATTTTGTCTGTTTTATTTAACACTGAATCAGATGCATAACCGGCGCATATCGCCGCCACAATAGAACTTAAATTTATCATTGATACAGTAGATGCTAATGTTAATTCTGCAGATATTACTGATCCGATAGTTATAATAGTTGCGTTAAAATCGCTAAAAATATACCTTCTTAGACTTAGTTTAGTCGTGTGATCGCCATGTCTTTTTTTAAAATAGTGAGCATACGCGCCTAAAAAACCAAGTGGTATAAAATATAAAGCAATAATTATTTCATTCATGTTATACACCAATCGCTATCCAGTTCCATTGTCTAAGGAAATCTGCTGCGCCTGTTGTCGTATTTGTTCCATACCATACGAAATTTGTATTAGTTGGCACACCAGTGTAAACATTAAATACTTGCGGCCCTGTTGCCCATTCTGTTGCCAATAACACAAAAACATTAGATGTAAAAGCTACAGGAAAATTAATTGTCCCCGTTGTAGCTACCTCACCTGTATTTTCAATTCCCCATTGAAGTATTAATGATCCCATCCATGATGGTAATTTTATGTACCCACGATCTGATGCTAAATATGTAGAACCAGATTTTAATTTAGCAGGTGTAACTATTCTTAAATTATCTGTTCCAGTATTTACTTCTGTTTGTGTCGCAAGTTCAGCAATACCCGACAATGTTTCTGTAGCCGCCTGTGAAGCAGAATAAGGCATCCAGCTAACGCCAATAGCCGCAGGTGTAGTGTTAAAATTCACAGAATTATTTGCTAAAACATTACGGTAAGAGTGTATGCCATTATCGTCTTGAAGCACCGTTCCAACTGGATAACCACCAATATTAGCCACTAAAACAGGATCAAAACGATATTGGCCGCCTGAATTTTGAAATGCGGTGTGCGCTGAAAGAGCATTTAAAATGCCATTCATATCTTGCCCAAAAAACGGCACGCCACCGGCCGCTATTTGCGTCATCGTTAATGGGGGGAATCCGTCTGGGTATGACGCTCGCCCATCTGACACGCCTATCTGGGACGTGTTAGGTATGGTTGCCTTTAGTCCTTGGTCAGCCCAAGGTGTGTCGATGTTTACTGGTCTTGTGATTGCCATTTTATCTTTCTCTTATGGGTTAGTGCCAAGGTCTAAAATTGTTACTGGTGCGCCTGTATTTGTTACGTTACCAGATGTCACGTTTCCTGATGTTCCTTGCGTAAATGCTATGGCTTGAAATGTATTTCCATAAATAGTATTTCCGGTAATACTTCCGTTACTTGCATTAAAATCATACAATATTCCGTATCCAACATTATTTCTTACAATATTATTTCTTACAATGTGTGATCCAGGAGTTTGTACTGTAACCCCTGCAAATTGATGATTATTTTCTATAATATTATTTTCTATTATTGTATTTCTTATATACAAATTAGGTGCCTCAGTTCTTTGCGGCAAATGTAAGACTATGCCGCCATGCGGGTTGTTTTTAAATAAACTTCCCTGAATTGTAACATTTTCCACTGTTGATTGAATAGGTGCTGGATTAGGTTCAATATCAATTCCGCTGCATGGGTCGGTTCCATTTGTGTTTAAAAATTGTGAATTTTTAATTAATACCGTATTTGCCCACGTTACCGCAATTGCGACTCGTCTATTATTATCGCAAATGACTGAGCATACTTTAATATTTGTACATTTGGCGCCTCCGATATAAATACCATCACCCCAACAATCCTTCGCTATTAATCCCTCAACAAAGGTATTTGTACAGCCTATTATATTTAATCCATGCCCATGCTGCCCAGTGTACTGTGAGCATGGTCGTGAAGATAGAGTTCCATTTGTTCCGCCCCCCACTGTATCAATATTATATTGCCCTAAGCCACCGTTTGGGTTTGTTCCTCCTGGCCCTGTACCCGCCCTTGCGCTTGTTATCCAAGTAAATTGATTTAACCCAGCGCCGACAATTTTGCTGTTTAATACACCAACATCAAGAGTCCCATTTATAGCAGTTACCGTCATAATAGCTCCGCTAAATGATGCGGTAAAATTTAAAACTTTTGGCGGATGCGTAGCACGCTCGCCCATTATCTGCCCGCCGATAATATTTAAATTAGTGCAGCTTTGAGCATGTATAACAGAATAATGCTCGATTGCTGTTGACCAACTTGTATAAGATGCAGCTTTTATAATGGCCCCGCTATCCATTTCAAGAGTCATATTAGATTTTAAATTAAGCGCATTTGTATTAACTAAATATGTTCCTGCTGGTATTCTTACTGTTCCTCCAGTTCCTCCAATATTATTAAACGCATTTTGTATTGCTGTTGTGTCATTTACTGTGCCATTACCTACCGCCCCGAAATCTGTTTTAACACTCCTAATTGTTGATGATGTGGCGGGAACAACGCATTGTATCGCCGATGCTGTTGTTAGGAATATTGCATCATTAGATATTGACTCTATACCGGCCTGATTCCATCCATGTATTCTAAAATGATAAGTTTGATTAGAAACAAGCCCTGTTATAGTTTGTGTATGAGTTGAATAATTAAACGATGTTTCTTTACCACCCAATGAACCATAAGCGGTCGTTATCCCATACTCAACTTGCGCTTGTGAAACTTCATTAAATGTAAATGTAATCTGTACTGATGTGGATGTTTGATTAGTTATTGTAATATTGCTTATATTCATAACGTAATCAATTGCACTACCAGCATTTACAACAGTTCCTGCTGCCGGTAATTGAGAAATGACTATACCTTGATTAGTTACAGTACCAACAAGCAACCCGGCCCCGGTAATCGTTGAATTTGCTGCGGTTGCAGTAATTCCGACAATATTAGGCACTGTAACTGTTGAAGTCACCGCATACGGCTCTCTGGTAAATCCATCAAACGAAATTATTGATGTACTTGGGTCTTGCGGACCTCTATACAACCCCATTTCCATGTAATATTGACCAGGATCAGAATTTGCATTATTCCATTGCAAAGTTGGAACATTATCAATTGATGCCACCCGCGTAAATGTTGTAGCACCTGGATTTTTACGGTCTAAATGAGCAAACCCTGTATTATCTGTAGCGTAATTAATAGTTAATATCCAATTAATCCAATCCCCTTTTGGTAATGTTTGATCTGTCAAAAATACACGTGTATCTGTCGTGACTATATTTTGATTGCCACCTCGTGATGATATAGTTAAAGCCGCACCACCGCTATCACCCACATTCATTCTAAATGCTGGATTAAATGTGCCTGAAGCATTACGCAATTGCATAATAATAGCCCATCTGCCGGATGGAGATGTTGATGTCATTGGTTGCCAAGATGGATCAAACATCGTACTAAATTTATAAACCTGTGTCCCGCTGCTTATATTTTCATAAATAATTTGACCGGCATTATTTTGGAATCTTGAAACCATCGTGGTTTCGCTTCCCGTTGTACCACTAGGCGGTACGGTAAATTTAGCGGCATACTGTGATAAAGTGCTCGATGTAATAACTATGCTGCCATTTACGCTTATAGCTTGCTGATACCAGTTTTGATTATTTGTATTTGCAGCCGACGTTAAGCCTGTATCAAATCCACCAAAGAATGTAATATTAGAGGGAACTTGAACATTTATTGACCCTGTGCTATCTGATACTGATAAGCCATCTCCTGCCACTGGTTGATTTATTGACGCTTGCCCTGTTGCGCTTGATACAGATAATCCGCTACCAGCTACAGGCAAATCATCAAATTGTAATGCGCCTGAACCGCTTGAAATTACTGATCCCGTTCCTGAAATAAAACTTTCTATTGTTGGCAAGCCGGTATTGCTTGATACGCTATCACCTGCACCATGCAATACACCTACACCGCTCGTGTTTCTGGTAAAGCCATCATGGTAAATAATGCTTGTGAACGATTCGTTAGAACGTGATAGTCCAATATGCATTACATGGTCTGGTACTGCTCCGCCATTAATTTCAGAACTGTATTGCAGCGTTGCTATATTTTCCAGGCTTAAAACAGTCGTATAATTTGCTGATGATCTTAATTTTTCCTCAACTTTAAAATATCCGGTTTCCGTTTTTTTGTAATCTATTGATAGCCTAAAATCTATCCACTCATTCAATGGGTATTCTGATATTGATAGTGCAAAGTCTTGTTTTATTCTACCAACAACATCACCGCTAAATAAGGTTATTGTTTTATTATGTACATCAATAGCAAAAGCAGGAGAATATAAGTTCCTATCAAGCGCAATTAATTCGACAATATTGGCATACCCGCCTACGCTCATCGATTGCCATGTTGAATCCAGCATTACAGAAAATTCATAAATCTGACCGCCTGAATTTTCATTTTCTACAATATCTGCATTTGATGCGTCTTGCATCATCGAAACTTCTGCTAATTGCTCGCCTGAATTTACTGTAAATGCCGCATAATATCCGCCTGAACCATCGCTAATTAAATCAATCGTTGATGTGCCATCCAATGTAGGCGCATTTTTCCAATTGTGATCACCTGCACCATAAACAACACCACTATTAAAATCACCCCAGAATGTACGATTAATCTGGTTTGTGTCAATAAGCGTAATTTCACCGGAAGCTGAAGCCTCGACAATAGCATTACCAGAAATAGCAAATGGACGAGTATCATTAAATGACATTGTTGTTACGCCATAGCCCTGCTCATTAAAACCAAGAAAAGGGTAAGTTATCTGTAAAACAGAAACATGAACACCGGCGCCATGAGGCAGGATGTTAAGAGAATTTACGATTGCAATTTCAAATGGCAATAGTGCAAATTCAAACGTGTACCTCATTCTCATCAATCCATGATCGTTTACGTATGACCGTCCGCGTCCAGGGAAAAGGTTTTGCAATAATTGATTGATTGCAGGAGCTGTTGTTATCGTGATATTTGATAATGCTTTAGCAATAATCAAAGTTCGATAAGCACGATCTGAAAGTGTTAATATTTGTGTAGATAATTCCCCGGAATAGAATGGAGCACTACCCATGGTTTGCCAGTCATTTGCCCCAGTATAAAATCCTGCATATTCTGGATTAGTGTCAACTTCTAATTGCCTCTTAATATCAACAATACGACCCCAAATATCTAAGCCGAATCCTTGCGCTGTGTCTACATTCCAAACGTAATCATAGAAATTCTTAATATCAACAGTTGCGTCAATATACTGGCTCATGTTGTAAATAAGCCGGTTTATCGTGGGTGAATTTGCGTACTGGCTTATAATAGTCTTATTAAAATCAAAGCCATCATAGTTATATTCACCTGTCCATGAAATCAAAGCGCCATACTTAGGCGGAATAGAAAATATTATTTCATTGTTAATAGCAGCATAATCAACCGTTGTCACCGCGCCGTTTGTTGTTCTAATATATGGTGTTGTCTGCGTTAGTTCTATTTGGCCGCCAAAAAAATCAATTATTGCGCCTTCATTATTTTGAATTGTAATGTTTAATTCAGACGCACCACCAGCCCATGAAATCGGAATGTCTTTAGCCCGATACCATGTATTTAAGTCGCCTGTAAGACTATGGCTTGTTCCTGTTTCTGGTGAAATAATGGTTATAACTGAGCCAAGCTGTATCCTGTAAAAGAATGACCAATAATAAATTCCGTTTGAAATATCCGCTGTAGTGCTGCACAAGACAATTTTATTAATGCCGGTAAATAAATTATTAAAATCGTTATCGCCATTAATATAAGTATCATTTACCGATACATCGAAAGTCATATTTTCAGGCAAAGCCCAGCATCTAACAGCGTCATTGCTACCGTCAGGTGCGTCTATTCCGGTTTGGCTTGGGCCATTAATAAAATCAACCGTTAGCGATGTATCTATGCCAAAAACAGATGATGGCACATAATTAGTTCTTGGCGTTTGATACTGTAAATTATTACCTTGCCAGTCATTAACAAAAACTGATTCTATTGTCGTGTCAGTGTGTTCTGAAACAAGGAAATTAGTTTCTGTATTATCACCTATGCCAATTTTTTGCGGTGTCGATACTTTTTGATTTATCATTGAATTGTCACCGTTATATCTGACTCGCTAACCGTTGGAAATTTATCTATCCCAACTTGAACAATATTGATATTCGCAATTACCGTACCGATAAATAATGAAATGATATTAATAGTTGGATCAATTAATGATATGGGAGAATAAAAACGACTGGCATAAATATCAACTCCAATTCTCGCCCTTTGTCCACCATCCCCACCGGAAAACGCATTAACAATAGCCGCCTTTATTCTGACAATTACATCTGATGGCATGGAGTTATTTTGGGCAATGGTTATGTTAAAAAGAATTGGCAATGAATCAGGAATATTATATTTTATTTCATAAGTTGGATACGGATACTCATAATTAACATTGTCAACTATTGAAACAATAGTGTTACCATTCGTATCACAACCTACGTCTTTTTTATTCAAAATAGCTTGTGCTATATCAGCAGGAGCGCCGCCAACAGCAGCAATATACAAAGAATGTGGTAATAATGGGTAATTTGATGTGCCTATAAATATCGTGCTTGCTGTAGTATTTTCCGCGCTATAAACATCAATAACATCTGTAACATTAAACACATTAGCATAGATTGAAGCTAATGAACCATGCGCATTTAATGCTACGCTGTTTTGCCTACGATAAGCAAAATCAGCCCTTGATTCAACTAATGTTCCTGGTACACCGGCTTGGCTGTTATCTATCCTATCCCATCCAGGTATGGCCTGATAAATAGTGGTTAATGTATTCGTAGGGCAGGCAATAGCTCCTGACTCAGAGCATTGAAAAGGCAATGTGATAGTTCCGGTAATATCAATTACACCGGATTGGGCGCATAAATAAAGATTACCGCTTGTATCCTTAGCTTGAGCATTTAATGGAATTACTGTACCTTGTGCACCTAAGCACTGGCATTGTACAGTTGTATATGTTGCTGGCTTGCGATTGATAAAATAGATTCTAGCAATGGCATCCTGCATAAAGCCGTCTGCATAATCAGGG
This sequence comes from Candidatus Omnitrophota bacterium, assembly GCA_041648875.1. Classification (GTDB taxonomy): domain Bacteria; phylum Omnitrophota; class Gorgyraeia; order Gygaellales; family Profunditerraquicolaceae; genus UBA6249. Next base: position 7,552 of record JBAZOE010000017.1, on the reverse strand, counting down.
TTTATCTGATTGAGTAGCCATAGCCATTTAGAGTTATTCTCTGCAATAATTGCCGTTGTCGAAGATGCGAGCTGACCTTGTGGTGTTTCAAGGTCTGAGTTTAGATTACCGCCAAATGCTTCATTGTAATCAAACTGCACGCCCTGTAATATTTCTGCTTCTTCAGGCACAACCAAACCTGTCAGCGTATATTGTTTGACTGGTGTATTAGTTGTGTTAGCCATTTATATTCCTAAAAATTCAGTTTTTGCTCGTCGCCATTTTCATCGACAAATAATATCCAGCCTGACAATTCACGCGCCGATAAATCCCTAATAACGCATTTTGCATTTTTCACACCCGGTACTAATTCTGCTGCGCCTTCCATATATGCTTTAACAAGAGATATAGGCGGCATGTGACCCAAAATATCTCTAAAGTATGGAATACCTTTATCTGTATTATAAAATAACTCGCCTTCAAATAATCGACACGCACTTGCAACGTCTTGCGTAGTCGAATAAGGCGGCTTTGCACATGCAATATTACCTGAGCTGTCTACAACCAAATCCCACGAATCAAGATCGAGTAACAGTGTGTCTTTCATCATACCGGGTGTGCCGCCATACGCTGCAATCTATTAGCCTCATAATCAGTTATATGAACAAAACCGCCATGCTGCTCAAATGCGCCTATTAATGTGTCGATAAAATCCATGTCATCAATTTCACCACAAGCCATCGCTGTTATTTCAGCTTTTTCTAGTAATTCTTCATAACCAGGAATATCTTTTAATTTCATTGCACTATGCCGCCTAATCCAGTCCCGCCGCTATTTAAATGTTTATGCCGTTCATCAATAATATGATCGTTTGCTATAACAGTTCCATCAAATACAGTATTACCAGTTACTTTGAAATTACCATTCAAATCAATTTGTGGCGCATTAATTATCACTTTTGTTGGTGATGTTATTGTAATACCTTGTTCACTATAAGCGATGTATTGCGTTGGCACTCCATTTAATACGCCTCCAATATATAACCCGTCTGCCATTGCAAACTTACGATACGACCCCGGATTACCTTGTTTCTTTGTATTTTTAATTACACTTATGTCTCGTGATGCAAACAAGCATATACCAATATCACCAACTTTAGGGTCTATTATAATGGCATCTGTACCACCCTGTAATCTAAAATACGGTATATTGTAAATTATACCATGTTCAACCGCTCTACGATCACCAGTCATTTGGTTGACAATTGGTTTAACATTAACAAAACCAACAGGTGATATGTCACCTTCATTAGTTACTGTTATAATCTTAACTAATGTAGCGGTTTGAATACGGTTAATTATCTGCTCAATCAAAAATGATTGTGCATTTAACTCACTCGTCCCTGTTGTGTAATCTAATTGCCCTTTAGCTGGATGTACTGGCATGTTCCATAATCCTATTTTTTGCTATCTCAAAAAACTTTTCATCCTTTTCTATCCCAATAAATTTACGTCCAGTATTAACGCAAGCAACACCAGTTGATCCGCTGCCCATGCAATTATCAAGTATTGTTTCGCCTTCGTTTGTGTATGTTTTAATCATATATTCAAGCAATGCAACTGGCTTTTGTGTTGGGTGTAATCCTGTTTCATTCTTTATATCTAGGTGACTTATAGGAAATCTGTCACCGTTATTTTCCGTTATCCATCCAGCTACTTTTTTAGACTGATCTTCACCTAGATGCCCACCGCCAGAAGAGCTTCTGGCGGTGTATGGCTTCCCTTTCGTTTTTTGAGGATTATAAGTAGATTGTTTTTGACCAAAAATCAATATATTTTCATGCCTTTTTAATGGTGCTTTATTGGCTAACAAGAACCCACCTCCATTTGATTTTTTCCATATCCACTCATACTTAAACCACTTAATATTGCTCATAATAAGCGCGCTGGTAAAAGGCTGGCTACCAAACAATACGATAGTACCATTCTTTTTTATAATACGCTTATAGTGCGACCATAATGGCTCAAACGGTATTATTGTATCCCACTTGCAGGCTGTTGTTCCGTAAGGCAAATCACATATAATTGAGTCAATACTTTCGTCCGGTATATCAGTCATTAACTCTAAACAATCGCCATGCCTTAAATCAATCATACTTGAACCGGGTACCCTTCGCCATAATTAAACCATTGACCACGCGGCATTTCTGATTCTAATACCGTAACTAATTTATAAACCATCCAAGTGCCTATTGATGGGTTATTTCTATCTCCACCGGGGACAGGGACTCCACCATCAATTTGTACGGCGCCCATAAATCTTATTGCCGGGTCATATAAGGCAGTAAAAACTATTCCATTCGCGCTAAATGATGGATAACCTACCAAGCCACTTTCTTTATTGAGCAATGGTGCTGTTCCTTTCCTTGGCTTGCCTTTAGGCGATATAAGCATGGTATTATTGTCATAATTGCAATCGAAATTATAATGTTTTGCTATTTCTTTAGCCTGTTCTATTCCTGTACCATGATAATAAGCATCCATTAATATTGATTCTACGCCATTATCTTCAAAGTCCATTCCCATTTTTGACGCTAAATCAGCCATTACTTTTGATGCTTTAATTGCGCCTGGAAAGCTAGTAACTGGTAATTCATTTAATTTATTGTAATTCTGAGATATTGTATCAATATACATGAATACATCAGGAGCATTTCTATAATCAGCCCAAGCGTTAAATATATCGCCAAAATATACTGCACTCCATTTCTCATTAGGATAATTGTTATTAGCCTCTATTAATATGGTATTACCTTTATTATAAGCGTAAGGACTCCATGAAAATATAGTCATTTGATTCATGTCTGACTGCGACATTCCCCAAATATAAATACTTGCGTTGCCCATATTAGGAGCACCCAAGTTCTGTACAGTACAAGACGCGCGTAATCCTTCAACTATCAGCGTGTTTGAATTGGTTCCACCAAATTTACCTTCACTTAGAGTTATTGTTATCCGTAACTGTTTTTTAGTAAAACTACGCATTAATTTCTTTATGCAATCTATCTAATGTCTGGTAAATCCCTTTTCCATAATCGCACGATAAACTATGGCCTATACCGCTTTTCATTCTAACCGTGATAGTGCTAGAATATTCATTTACCGTTATTTCTGATATATCGTCAGTATTAACTAAACAACCATCTGTTAATTTTATTAATTTCATAATTTCAAAGGTTTTATTTAATGGATTAAATCTTCAGGTTCTAAATACATCAACAAGAACCGCTCTCCAAGACCTGTATAAACAGGGTCATCTACCCCCTGAGTATCTAAAAAAACTAAATCACCAATAAAGCCTGTATATGATTTTCTTACCAACAGGTTTAGATTCTGACATATAACGCCAGTAACAATAGGCTCATTATCTTTCGCTAAGTCAAAAAATAACCCAGTCGAAAGAAGATAAATTTTAATCGTGCAGTTCTGCTCATTAAGCGTAATATTTAATGATTGGTTTGATACTGGAGATATAGAAATTTCTAACATTAAAATAACCCTTTTACCCATTGACCGATTTTATATGCAACTGTTTCACCAGGGACTTTAGTTGCTATTTTACCAGAATTAGTTGAAGGTTTCGCTTGTGGTTCTTGCGCTTTTGATGTATCTGGCTTCCCGGCTGTTGTTTGTGCATATTGTGGCGTCACTTGTCTAATTTCAATAAATCTCAATTCAACAATAATTAAATTTGCGCCATTACCGGATTCCCTACGATAATCATAATCTTCAATATTTGCGTTAATGTAATTGCGTTCTGGTGTAACAATAGTGTACAAATTAAGTGATTTTGCTGCCTCGTCTATGGCTTTCAGAAAATCACTGCGGCCAACTGCCGACAATCCATTCAAAGAAATATTATTCTCTAATGGGTTTTGTGATGAATTGCTACCTTTTACAAGCGTTACCCTGGCTTCAAACGGATTATTGACTTTATTGTAATTTGCAAAGCTACCGGCCTGAACTGGGAATCCTGATATTTTCGATCCGTTGCGATATGAAACGTCCAACACGCTATCAGCAATAGCCACCGGGGATCCTTTCTTGTCAAATACTCCCCATACTTGTTGCCGTCCTATATTTTGCCAAAATTGACCCTCGATAATACCAAATATTGATTGTATAATGCCAGGCAAAGCAGCACCACGAGGAATAGCTGGAACCCCTGGAGAATCCGGTATATTGGGAAATGGCGGTTTTGAGATAAGAGCCATTAATCAAGTCCCGTGTTAGCTTGCGCTGCAAGACGATTATTTTGTATCGCTTGCTCTATACCTGAGCCAATTATTCTCGCGTCATTGTTTGTGTTCGCATACACGTTTATTTGATTGATATTAGTCTCAGCATTGCTTATACGCGGCGATGTTTGATTCTTAGTCAATGCTCGATCAACAGTATTTTTAAATGCTAATAAAGGATCATTGGCTTTATACTGATATGGTTTGTCTTTTTCTGGCTTAGCATTATTTTTTATATAAAGCGCTTGCGCTAATTCGCCTCTATATTTTGCTTCTATTTTCTTTTTTTCTTCTGTTAATCCTGGCCTAACTAATTCTCTTGATGCTGTTTGACCCGCTTGTTCTGCTGTTTTTGTTGCTCTTATTTTTCTTCCCGCCGCTTGCTCATTGCCTTTTATCATTTCATAATGCATGAACGCAAGCTGTTCGTTTGGCGTAGACTCTAAAATACCTTTGCCATATAGCTTTTTAAATTCTTTTTCTCGATCAGGATGCCATTGCAATAAACCGTGTGCAGTATATTCTCCTGTTTTTTTATTAAAATCCCCTTTTGCATTAGCCCGTCCGCCTGATTCCGCCATTATCTGCGCCGCCAATCCTGCTGACTGTTCAGGAGTCCAGCCCATGTTTTCAAAGAATCTTTGCGCGTGACTAGCCGTTATTTTGCCACCTACTTCGCGCGGATTACCTGATTCACTTGGCGTTATAAAATCCAGAAATTCGTTTATATCTTTTGCGCCGGGTATCCATCCTGTTAGTGCATCACTTATTTTATGGCCTGTAAGTTTTTCAATCCATTCGACCGCGCTTTTAATCATGTCCCTGATTCGCGCTATACCATCAATTGCGCTTAATATTCCTGGCTTCCATTCTTCATAATCAATAAGACTTTTTGAACCCGCTTTCCACCCCTTGTAATCCTCAATAAGAATAGATAGTGCGCCAATCAACAATAAGACTTTAGCAAATGGAGCAACAAGCGCAAGAATCGCGGGGATAAATGAAACTGTAAGGATTGCCGCCAATCCAGTAAAGAATGTAAAAATAAGGTCTTTATTTTCTCTAAACCAGTTCCCGTTATCTGTTAAACTTATATAAACTTCTTTTAATTTTTTCCACCATTCTTCTAAAGAGGGGACAACTTTATTATAAATATCGTTGGAAAAACCTTTAATCTCAAAGCCTATTTGCTCTGTTATTGCTTTAAATTTTTCAGCTATATCCGTATTTTTAGCCGTTTTCTCTGCTAATAATTTTTGCGCATCAATCTGTTCTTTTGCCGCCCTTGTGCCTTTCAGCATTAAGTTAATTAAACCCTCATCACCAATTCCAGCTTGTTTTAAAAGACTGTATCTATCAGGCTCAGACATACCTTGACTTTTTAATTCGTCAAGTCTTGCCATAGCAGAATCAATCATTTTAAGAGGATCGTCTGTAGGATTCATGTTTAACAGGCTCATACCTAAAATGCCCGTTGGTTTAATCCCGTATTTCATCCCCTCTTGAGTTTGTTTAAGTGCATACAAGGCATTTTTCATGCCCTCAGCACTACCGCCCATTTGTTCGGAAGCATTTGACCATGCGACAAGGTCTGTTGCGCTTATGCCTATATTTTTTGAAAGTAACCCTAATTGATTATTGCTGTTTGTAAGATTAGTTAAGAATCCTGCAATACCCGCGCCGCCGACAAACATAGCCAAGAGTTTACCGGCTTCTTGACGCATTTCTGAGAAATAAGAACCTGCTTTCTTGCCTTGGCTCTCAAATTCCTTCGTGGTCTTTGTGGCGTTTTTTTTGAGTTTGTCTAAATCCTCAGTGACTTTTTTAGTACCCGCATTATAGCCTTTAGCGTCTAGGCCGACAGCAATAACAAGAGAATCAATGATTGATTGCGACATTATCTGTCCCTGTTCTGCGCTTGATTGATAAGATACTGGTTGTGATTATCCACGCTCAATACTTCCAAAAGATCGTAAGCTGACTCAGTACCATAATAAGTTTGTAATTCGTGCAGAGTAGCCATTTTATTTGATACCAGTATGCCTATTATTTTTGGTACGTTTACATAATCTAACAGTGTTAAATTAATGCCGCCTATGATAATCCCATAATCGACTACACGGCGGCATCCGAAAAACCCAAATGCAGCTTAAAAACCTCCATTCTTAATTTAATGCGGGTCTTTATTTCTTCTATGTCATCATCAATTAAGTTTCGAGGATGGGCTTTTTCACTTGGCTTAATCTTGATGCAATCAAACATTTCATCCAGTAATGGTTCTGCTATTTCAAAATCAAGCTTGCCAATAGCTTCAAATCCAGCCGTTGCGATACCAGCCATTCCCGCTGTTTCGTCTGGGATCTCAAACCCTGCTTTAATGAGTGCCGATAGTGCCTTTAATGCCCACCTCTCGGCTGCATAACTTGACATCTCAGTAATGATAAATTCCTTTCCATAATCCCGGCCTTTATCATCAATAATAACTGACTGTACTTTTCGTGCCATCTATAACCCCTCGTTATAATCCCCCTAAATAACCAGCACCAGAGTAGAGGGGGACTCGTTCGCTTTCGCTAGATGCTGATTAAGCTGTTAAATAATCATCCAATCTTCAGCCAACATATCAGTTTGAGAACATAACCAAGGAACAATTTGTCCATTAGCTGTTCTCATGTCAACATGAGCATGATAATTAATATCTGTTCCTTCTGGATATATTCCTAACAATGGCTTTCTGCTTACCTTGAATTGACTACCAGGAACAAGAAATATAAACATACTCTTACCGTTCCATCCTTCGCGACAAACTTTATCACCATTTTTTATTGCTATTAATGCATCACTAAAATTCATAATTTATCCTTATAAAATAGCTACATCTACGCTTTCCCAATGAAGCGTATATGTTTGAGCCTGTAAGACTTTCTTAACGTCTGGGATGGCTTTAAAGTTCTTCAAAACACCAAAATTAAGCGTTATAGCCTTGCCGATAGATGGGAGCAATACCGTAGCATTTGCCCTATAAATTTCCTTAGTCCGTTTGCTTTCTTGCCCCCAATAATCGAATATCGCAATAGATGGAGAGTCAGCCATAAATGATATGGTCATGGGCGTAATGGCTGGCGTAAAACCGGCTGCCATGTGACCATCTACGCCCATGATTGTCTCAGCAAGATCGACACCTTCAAAGGCAAAAGCATCATCCGCCGCCCATTGTTGGAGTGTTAGGGGGGCCGGGTATAATCCAGGAATAACAAGGGTGAACACTGAGTTCGC
>JBAZOE010000016.1:0-18770 GCA_041648875.1 Candidatus Omnitrophota bacterium | reverse complement strand
GGGGGTGAAAGGGTTCGACTTAAGATATGTCGAATAAGAGCAGCATGCCGCGGAGGTAAGGTTAGCCGCGTTAACAACTCCTTACACAATTTAAACGCAAACACGCAAGTGTCACGTTTAGGAACATTGGTTCCGTCGTTTACGGCGAGACCTATGTTCGTACCAGCCTTCGGGCTTAATTAAGTCCGAAGCCTCTAACCGTCCTGCCTACGGGATGGATTAGGGCCTAAGTAGGCTAGTTCCGGCTTTTAGCCTTTTAAGCCGGAGCGAAATTTAAAAGGCTGCGTCTTAGGCAATCCTGTCTACCGGAGTGCGTAAGATTAAGATTAATAGAGAGACTAAGCATGTAGCGGCTTTTATTTGATTACTTAAGGACGCGGGTTCGATCATTAAATGGTCGACTCCTAGAGTAATCTAGGATGGAAAACTTGGCTTACATCAAGGAATCCCTAACGTGAAAACGAGGGTAACCTTGAGGGGTGCAAGCCCTGCAGAGACTGCTTCTAATTAGAAGCGATGGGAGGTGATACCGTTGGTGGAGCTTGAGAAAGCTTACATAGCAGGAATTGTCGATGGTGAGGGTACGGTAACGCTTATGAAGCATCACAAAAATGAAACTCCAATACCTTTTGTTTCTGTTGCGAATAATAATTTGCAACTTTTGCAGTGGATTAAACATAGGTGCGGAGGGTTAATTGTTTCAAAGAAGAAATATAAACCTCAACATAATGATTCTTTTGCTTGGTCTGTTCGTCAGGATAGAGCATTGCGGTTTCTCAAGGAGATAGTTGAATATCTAATCGTTAAAAAGCCACAAGCAACTTTGATATTGAGGAAGTATAAATCTGTGACTCATCGAGCAGGCAAATATACTCCAAAGATGCTTAGTGATAAAATGAAACTGGTGGCAAAGATTAGAGAATTGAACCAACGGTAAGTTTATGCCTCTTATAATACGCCAGGCTCTTGTTGAATTATGCAAGATGAAGAAATAGTCCACGCTACCTGGATAACGGGTAGATTAGTGTCCCGCCACCTCCACCAAATTTTTATCAGAAGCCAGCCCTGTTTTGATACAGGACTGGCTTGAACCAAAATCTATTACGTTGAAACATATGAAGACTAATAAATATCTAAGAACATTTTTTACCTGCGTATCTCTGGTTATTTTAATCAGCGGATGCGCTACTGTGCCTCCGGCCAGTACCATTCCGGCTTATTCTATAAACGGCGTAACTTACTATCCGCTGGTTAGTTTATGTGACCTGCGCGGAGTTGATATTCAGTATGATACGCTTATAAGTACCGCTTATTTAAGCAAAGATACCAAGCGCCTGAATTTACGCGCGGGGGATGCCTTGGTTTTAGTCAACGACAGCCCTATGCATTTAAGTTCGCCGATAGATATTTATCAAGGCACAATTGTCGTCCCCAAACAATTTAAAGAGCAGGTGTTTGATATTTTGTTCCCGCAGTCTGTTTCAACTTATCGCCGGCCGGCGCGAGAAAAAGTAAGGGTATGTAAGGTAGTTATCGATGCCGGCCACGGCGGCAATGACCCTGGGGCAATAGGAAAAAACGGCCTGAGGGAGAAGGATGTGAATCTTGATATAACAAGGAAATTAAGGGATCTTTTAAGGGCGGAAGGGGTAAATACAGTGCTTACCCGCTCAAGCGACAAGTTTATTCCCCTTTCCACGCGGGTAAATATCGCCAATAAATCAGGCGCGGATTTATTTATTAGTATCCATTCCAACGCCAACCGTTCGCGTTCATTGTGCGGTTTTGAAGTTTATTATGTCGCTCCCAGCGTAAGCGATTCCAGGCGCGCCTCTATGACGGCAAAGAGCGCTTCTTTAAATTTAAAGAACGCTGTCATTGCCAGCAGCTCCCAGGATTTGCAGGCGATTATCTGGGATATGATTTATACGAACAGCCGGGCGGAATCCATAGAGCTGGCGCATTCTTTATGCAAAGTTATAGATTCTAGCGTTGACGCCAATATACTGGGGGTAAAAGGCGCGCGTTTCCAGGTATTAAAAGGGGTACGCACTCCGGGCGTATTGATTGAAGTCGGTTTTGTTTCCAACCTGAATGAAGAAAGATTATTAAGGACCAGCGCCTACCGGCAGAAAATAGCCGAAGGAATACTGGAAGGCCTCAGAAACTATTCGCAGGAGATGGCCTTAGTGGAGGTTTCATCAAGATGAAATCTATCGGTGTTTTTGATTCCGGCGTCGGGGGGCTTACGGTAGTTAAAGAATTGATCCGGCAGCTGCCCAATGAAAACATAGTTTATTTCGGCGATACCGCGCGCGTCCCTTACGGGATCAAGTCGCGCGAAACAGTCATCCGTTTCTCTATTGAGAATATTTTATTTCTCTTAAAGCAGGATGTTAAGCTTATCTGCGTTGCCTGCAATACCGCTTCCAGCTTCGCGCTGCCGGTAATAAAGAATTATTTCCGCGCCCCGATTATCGGCGTGATTACCCCGGGGGTAAGGGAGGCGGTCTATGCTTCACAGAACAAACGTATCGGCGTAATCGGGACCAAGGGGACGATTAAAAGCCGCACCTATGAAATGGAGATCAAACAGCTTGACCCTAAAGCCAAAGTGGTTACGGCATCCTGCCCTTTATTTGTCCCTTTTGTGGAAGAGGGCTGGCTTTCCGGAGAGGTTGTCTTAAGCGTAGTAAAAAGTTATTTGAAACCGCTTAAAGACGCCGGGGTGGATACGGTAATCTTAGGCTGCACGCATTATCCTTTACTTAAACCGGTAATCCAGCAGGTTTTAGGTAAAGATGTTGTCTTGATCGATTCCGCCAAACAAGTAGCTTGTGAAGTTAAAAAGATTTTAGCCAGCGAAGACCTCTTTAACCGCGGCAAGGGAGGAAGGAACAGTTTTTACGTCAGCGATAACCCCGAGTGGTTTAGCGGCCTGGCGCAGAGATTCCTGGGTAGCCCGTTAAGAAACGTGAAGAAGGTGAATAATGTATAGCTTAAAAGTAGAGGGGGCATTCAGCTCCGCGCATAATTTGAGAGGCTATAAAGGCAAATGCGAGGATCTCCATGGCCATAATTGGCGCGTCGAGATCTGCGTGCAATCCGAATCTTTGGATAATATCGGGATGGTCCTTGATTTTAAATACTTAAAAAAGAAATTAAACGCGGTCCTTGAAAAAATGGACCATAAATATTTAAATAAACTGATTTCTTTCAAGAGGTTAAACCCGACCTCCGAGAATATAGCAAAATATATTTATAATGAACTTAAAATCCATATTCCTTTGCTTAAGAGCGTAACTGTCTGGGAAAACAGCTCAAGCGCCGCCACATATGAAGAATAAGATGGCAAAGCAGGCGGTAGTCCTTTTGTCCGGAGGCCTGGATTCAGCTACAGTTTTATATCTTGCTAAAGCAAGAGGGTACCTTTGCCATTGCCTGATTTTTAATTACGGGCAGCTGCATAAAAAAGAGGTGCGTCAGGCTGTAAAAATAGCTAAAGCAGCCGGATGCGCTCATAAAGTCTTAAAGATAAGTTTTCCCTGGAAAGGGTCCGCTCTCCTGGATCAGAAAATAAAAATTCCTGAAAAGCTTAAGCAGGCTGTCCCGGCTACTTATGTGCCGTCGCGCAATATAATTTTTTTAAGTTTTGCCGCTTCGTTTGCCGAGACAATAGGGGCGCAGACGATTTTTATCGGAGCGCATGCCCAGGATTATTCCGGTTATCCGGATTGCCGCCCGGAATTCTTGGCGGCTTTCGGCAGGATGCTTAAAGCCGGCACCTGCGCGGGCCCCGGAATTTTGGCGCCGTTGCTGCATAAGAATAAATCGCAGATAATCCTTATGGGCGCTAAACTTAAGGTTCCCTTTGAATTAACCTGGTCATGTTACCGCGGAGCGAAAGTTCCCTGCGCAAGATGCGACAGTTGTTATTACCGTGCCAAAGGTTTTAAAGAGGCGGGTTTAGCTGACCCGTTGATAAAAGAATGAAGGCAAAAATTGTCGAGGTTTTTGAAAGCATACAGGGCGAAGGCCTGTATCTGGGGGAAAAACAGATCTTTGTGCGTTTCTTTGGCTGTAATTTAAGCTGCAGTTTTTGCGATACCAAGCCTGACCGGTTTATGGAGTACGAGCCGCAGGAGTTGTTTAAAGAGATTGAGCTTTACCAGGATAAATACCACTCCATATCTTTTACCGGCGGTGAGCCTCTTTTATGCAAAGATTTCCTGAAAGAAATACTGGAACTTACCTCCAAGCACGGCCATAGGCATTATCTGGAAACAAACGGCACGCTGACCGCTGAACTGGAGGAGCTTATCGAGTATATTGATTTTGTGGCGATGGATTTAAAGTTTCCCAGCTCAACCGGCATGGGAGATCTCTGGGATAAGCATAGGAATTTCTTAAAAGTTGCCCGCAGGAAAGAGGTATTTTTAAAGGCGATTATCTGCCATTTGACCAAGGAAGAGGATTTAAAGCAGGCGCTTGAGTTGATCAGAGGGGTAAGCCCGGGGAGTGTATTAATCCTGCAGCCGAACAGCAACGAGCATCCGGGGCTCCTGGATAAGAAATTATCCAGGTTCAAGGAGATCTGTGTTCAGGAAAGGGTCACTGCCTGCGTTATCCCGCAGATACATAAAATGATAGGGGTAAAATAAGATGAAAAGATCCAGCTATGAAGGCCTGCAGAATAATGTCAAAAAGTTAAAAACTCCTGAGATCGAAGTTTGGCAGAATCAGTATCCGGATAAGGTTTATACGATTAACCTGGATATCCCGGAGTTTACATGTATCTGCCCGAAAACAGGCCTGCCGGATTTCGCGGTTATCCGCATTGAGTATTCTCCGGCTAAGTACTGCGTGGAGTTAAAATCTTTTAAGATGTATACGATATTTTACCGCAATATCGGGATATTCCATGAGCATTTAATTAACAAGATGCTTGAGAACTTTGTAAAAGCGGTTAAGCCGCGCTGGGTAAGGATTGAGGGGGTTTTTAACCCCCGCGGAGGCATTACAACTACAGTCAGCAGAATATACAAGAAATAAAGAGGGACGTTTCTTGAGCCAATCGGAGAACTGTCCCCTGTTAGAAAAAATGAGAAGAATAGAAGCAATAAAAATAACCAAGGCCGTTGCGGAGTTAGTCAGGCAAGCCAGTTTTTTCTTACGCAAAGATGTCCTGTCCGCTTTAATAAAATCTTACACTGCCGAGAAGAATAGACAGGCAAAGTCAATCCTTAAGGCAATATTGGATAACGCTGCCTATGCCAGAAAACACAAGCTGGCTATCTGCCAGGATACCGGGTTGCCGGTTGTCTTTATCCAGATCGGCCAGGATGTTTCGGTGCGCGGGGATTTGAAAGTAGCAGTAAATAAAGGCATAGACGAAGGATATAGAAAATACTACTTGAGGAATTCTATCGTCGGAGATCCGCTGCAAAGAGGTAAACCGGGTTTTTCCCCCTGTATAATGCATACGGACATAGTGAAGGGGAATAAAATTAAGCTGACCCTGCTGCCCAAAGGTTTCGGCTGTGAAAATAAATCACAATTAAGAATGTTTAAGCCTACGGCCAGTATCGAAGAGATCAAGGAGTTTATTATCAAGGCAGTAAAGGAGGCCGGACATGATGCCTGTCCGCCGTATGTTGTCGGAGTAGGTATAGGCGGCACTGCGGATTACGCCGGACTTATGGCGAAAAAAGCTTTGCTACGGAAGATTGCATCCGGGAGTTCAAATCTGGAGAAAGATTTATTAAAGCGGATAAACAAAACCGGGATTGGCCCAATGGGCTTAGGAGGAATGAACACTGCTTTGGCTGTTCATATCCAAACACATCCTACGCATATCGCCGGGCTTCCGGTTAGTGTAAATATCAGTTGTCATGCCTTAAGAAGCGCATCAGTAATTTTATGAAGATAAATACTCCTTTAGATTTAAATATGATCAAGTCTTTAAAAGCAGGCCAGGAGCTTTTCTTAAACGGGACAATTTATACAGCCCGCGACCAGGCGCATAAAAGATTGGTTGAAGCGATCAAGGCAGGTAAAAACCTGCCCATTGAACTTAAAGAGTCGGTTATCTATTATTGCGGCCCGGCGCAAACCCCGAAGTCCGGGGTAATCGGCTCATGCGGTCCGACTACCAGCTCACGCATGGACGCGTTTACTCCTTTACTGCTTGCTAAGGGGTTAAAGGCGATGATCGGCAAGGGGGCCAGATCAAAAGAAGTAAAAGCGGCGATAAAGAAATATAAAGGGATTTATTTCGTTACATACGCCGGATGCGGGGCGCTTTTGGCAAAATGCGTTAAGAAATCTGAAATAGTTGCCTATGGCGATTTAGGCCCGGAGGCAATCTTAAAATTAGAAGTTAAAGATTTTCCGTTGATTGTGGCAATCGACGCTAATGGAGGCACTATCTATGGTTAGAATTGACGGCCGCGGCCTGGATAAAATCAGGAGAGTTACTATAACCAGGAATTATATCAAATATCCCGAAGGATCCTGTCTTATAGAGTTAGGTAATACTAAGGTAATTTGTACCGCTTCGGTTGAAGAAACTGTCCCGCCATTCTTGAGAAATTCAGGCACCGGCTGGGTTACCGCGGAGTACGGCATGCTTCCGCGCTCCTGCGGCAGTCGTATTCAGCGCGGCAAGGATTCCGGACGCACTTATGAAATCCAGCGCCTGATTGGCAGGTCGCTTAGGTCAATTACCGAAATGAAATATTTGGGAGAGCGTACTATTTGGATTGATTGCGATGTTATCCAGGGAGACGGAGGCACGCGTACCGCTTCGATTACCGGCAGTTTTGTCGCTTTGGTGGACGCCCTGCAGAAGCTTAAAAAAGACGGTAAGATCGAACGTGTGCCGATTCAGGATTATATCGCCGCTACCAGCGTGGGCATCCTAAACGACAACTTGATCCTGGATTTATGTTATGAAGAAGATTCTAAAGCTGAAGTGGATATGAATGTGATTATGACGGGCAAGGGTGAATTTATTGAGGTCCAGGGTACTGCTGAACGCAAGCCTTTTTCCAGGCAAAAGATGGATGCCATGATGGATTTGGCTAAGACCGGGATTGAGGAACTTTTCAGCGCGCAAAGGAAATTGGTAGGAGATATTTTATCAAAATGACGCAATTGGTAGTTGCAACCCGCAACAAAAAGAAATTATCCGAGATAAAAGAGATTTTAAAAGGAATAAAATTAGGTCTGCTTTCTCTTGATAATTATAAAGATGCGCCGCGGGTGTTAGAGAACGGCAGGAGTTTTAAGGAAAATGCCGTAAAAAAAGCGGTAAAGGTAGCGCGTTTTACGGGCAAGCTTTGCCTGGGTGAAGATTCGGGTTTGTGCGTTGATGCTTTAGGCGGAGCGCCGGGAATTTATTCCGCGCGTTTCTCCGGTAATGACAAAAGTGACCTGAAAAATAATCTTAAGTTGCTGAAATTACTTAAGGATTTGCCTCTGGCAAAAAGAAGGGCGCATTATGTTTGCGCTGTCGCGCTGGCTGATAAGAATGGTTTATTGGGAGTAGTGGAAGGAATTTGTCCCGGTTTGATTGCACTTACGCCTTCCGGCAGCGCGGGTTTTGGTTATGACCCTTTATTCTATATCCCTAAATATAAAAAGACATTTGCTCAGCTAGGGGAGAAGATTAAGCATAAAATGAGCCACCGTTATTATGCCTTAAAGAAAGCACGGCGGATTATCGAGAAATATGTTGAGAAGCAAGCGGTGAGTTGATATACTTATAATTCTGATAACTTAAGGCACTGGGATATTGAATAAAATAGCATACCCAGTGCCGTCTTACAGACATAAATTGTGGTAAGACGGGGCGTGGCTCAGTTTGGCTAGAGCGCTTGCTTTGGGAGCAAGAGGTCGACAGTTCGAGTCTGTCCGCCCCGAATTAAATGAGGCCCAAACTTACGGAACAATAGTGAACGTAAGTTTGTTGGCCGAATTTAATCCTACCGAGCTGGCGAGGTAGGATAAGTGTTTTTGTTTGTAAGTAATATGGCAGAATAGATAACTTATATGCGCCTGTAGCTTTAATGAGCCCACAACTTACGGAGTTTTATGTAACTAATGACGTAAGTTGTTTGGGCGAATTAATCCTTTGCGTGCGATGAAGATTCCGCAAGGAATCTTCAAGCGGTTACGCAAAGGGCAATTGGATAGACAGTAGTTAAAGTTTATTAATGCGCCTGTAGCTCAATTGGATAGAGCACCTGCCTTCCAAAGGAGCCTCTATGGGGAATTAAAACTCATAGAGTGCATGTGGCTGTATGCAAGGAAATCCTTAAAACCTTAAGGATCACTTGCAGGCAACCGTTAAATTACAGGTAATTAAATGCCCATGAAAGGAGGTGAAATTGCACCACACAAAAGTCAAAGCAGATATAGGTGTAGCAAAGTGCATTGCTGATCTTGTTGGCAAAGGTTATGTTCCCTGTATGCCTTTATCGGAACACCAACCTTATGATATCGTAGTAGTTTTAGATGATGGATCAGTAGCTAAGCTGCAAGTGAAGTACGCTACACTTAAGAACGGAGTAATCGAAATAAAGTTTAGGACGAGCTGGGCTGATAAGCATGGCTCGCATACAAGGCATTACAGCGAAAGTGATTTTGACTTCTATGCGATTTATTGTCCAGAGAAGGATATAGTCTTGTATGTTCCAAATACCCAGGATAGTCCAAAGATTATTCGCTTTGAGAAAACCCTTAATAATCAGGGAAAGCACGTAAAATGGGCAAATGATTATCATGTAATAAAACGAGAGTCCTCAGAGACTATACGCCACACATCTGTAAGGATGAAGACATAGTCCAGACCGCAACAAAAGTTTTTGGCCGGAGTAATCCGGTGCGGTAAGCTAAGCCGGTTGTTGGCCGTTCGATTCGGCCCAGGCGCATTAAAAAAATCAGGGCCTACTTGCTCGCCTAAGCTCGCAAGTACTGCGCTGGATAAAAGCTATAAAGTGCTTGTTCGGCCCAGGCGCATAATATAACTTAGGAAGTGGAACTACTTGAATGGATATAGATTTTACGAAGAATTGGAAAAGGATCTTTACGGGGATAGTAGTTGTGGTAATCTCCGCAAGTTTTATTTATGCCTTTTTGACTGTTAAGGCTAAATTCATGCTTGCGGATAAGCTTGAATCCGCTTTCGGCCAAAAGGTTACTATTGGCCAGCTAAGGCTCAAGCCGCCGCTTAACCTGGAGTTAGTGGATTTAGAAGTAGGCGACCTGGTTAAAATAGGCTATATTTATATTTCACCCAGTATCCCCAAGCTTTTAACCGGCAAGCTTGCTTTAAATAAAGTAAGGATCGTAAGGCCCAGGATATCCTGTGAGAGGAGATTGCCTTCTCCTGCTCCGGCAGCAACTGATAGCGTTGTTACCCCAAGCAATCCGGAAACGGATAAACCAAAAGAAGTTGTTCCTGCTCCTGCGGCAGTTAACGATAGTTTAAAGCTGGTTATCAAGAGTTTAAAAGTAAGGAACGGAGAGATATATTTTATTGATCAGATCGCGGATTCGCGTAATGTCACAGTTATGATTAAAAATATAGACATAAATTTAAGGGATTTACATACTTATCCAGTTGACGTAATGGCTAGTTTTGATTTAAGCGGCCGCCTGCCTTGGCAGTCAGGTGAGCCTGATGGGAAAATTTATCTTGATGGATGGATGAATCCTTATAAAAAGAATATATCCGCTAATTTAAGGATTGAAGATATTGATGCCATTGCTTTTTACCCGTATTATTCAACCTGGGTGGATTTGGAAAAGGCGCGTATCGATAAAGCTAAGCTTAACTTCAGCAGTAAGATTAAGGGAGAGAATAATGATATATCCGCGCAGTGCCATCTGGAGTTAGCCGATATTGTGCGTAAGGCGCGCGGCCCTGAAGAGCCGCAGCAGAAGGCTGAAAGGCTTACTGACGCGGTTCTGGATATGTTTAAATCCATGAACCAGGGGAAGGTAGTCTTGGACTTTACTTTGCATACAAAAATGGATCACCCGCAGTTTGGTTTTGAGAATATCAAATCGGCATTTGAAGGCAAGCTTATGGAGGCCAGAACTAGTTCTGGGCTAAGGCCTCAAGATATGTTATTATGGCCTGGTAAGATGCTGCAAAGCGGGATTAAAGGCGGTTCGGATTTGACTAAAGCTGCGGTAGATGGCGTATTTGCTATAGGTAATGGTTTAAAGAAGTTTTTTGAAGATGCGATAAATAGTCAAACTTTAGAAAATTAGCTCTTTTTAGATTTTATGGTGGCTATAGCTCAACTGGTTAGAGCGTCTGACTGTGGCTCAGAAGGTTTGCGGGTTCGATCCCCGTTAGCCACCCCAATTTGTAGTTCAGAAAAAGGAAGGGACGCTTCTATTTTTTTCGAGAGAATAATAAAAATAGAGTCGTCTCCATTTTTATTATTCTTGTTGAGCAAAGGTGATTAGTAAACAACTATAAATGAAAATGAAAAAAGAAAAATATTGTATCGAGAAAAAAACCCGGAACGGGGAGCGCGTGCGTCTTAAAGTGGTGGTCGCTAGTTTACGTAAGAACCGCAACGATTTAAAATATAAAATCCGCCAGCAAACCGATGAACTGAAGGTAAAAAATGGGCAATTAAGGAACGGGGCAGAAAAACAGATACGCTCAGAGAAGCAGCTCCAGATTCGTACGAAAAAGATTAATGAACAACGCGAGGAACTTTTACACGTTACTAGGGTAGGAAAACTTGCAGAATTTGTCTCGTCACTGGCTCATGAAATTAGCCAGCCTCTCACAGCCATTCTTTCCTACGCCCAAGCTGCCCAACGCATGCTTGCGGACAGGGAGCCGGAGCTACGGAAGATTCTATCATACATCATTGATGACGACCAGCGGGCGGCTGAGGTCATCCAGCGATTACGCTCACTCTTAAAAAAGAGTGCGCCGGAAATGAAATTGTTAGATATCAATGCGCTTATTAATGAGACTATTGTGCTTATTGCAACCGATGCCACGGTGAGGAACGTTATCTTAAGAATCGAGTTTGAGAGTAATCTTCCGTTTGTCCGCGGCGACCGGATACAGCTGCAACAGGTTCTTCTGAATCTTATCAGTAATAGTTTCGATGCTCTGGAGAGTAGTAAAGATACCCGTGAAATATTGATTTGCACAAAGCGTTTAGATACTGACACGATTATTGTAAAGGTTAAGGATTCTGGATGTGGAATTCTTAGGCAAAATATACCTAAGCTTTTCACTCACTTCTTTACGAGCAAAACAGATGGTTTGGGTATGGGGTTATCTATCAGCCGTTCCATTATTGAGTCACATGGCGGGCGATTGGATGTAGAAAATAATCCCGATCGCGGCGCAACCTTTTATTTCACTATTCCCATTGATAAAAAGGATGCTTAAGTGAATAGCCGTAGGTCGATTATCTATATCGTTGATGATGATGCTTCTGTGTGCAGGGCGTTATCTTTATTGTTGAAATCACATAGATTTCAGGTCCAGACGTTTATGCGTGCAGCAGAATTCCTGGTATTTAAGCACCTTAAATTACCATCATGTCTGATTTTGGATATTCGTCTGCCAGGTATTAATGGACTTGTTCTTCAGGAAGTAATGAAGCGCAAGGGGATTTTTATCCCGGTTATCTTTATCACAGGACATGGCGATATTCCAATGAGTGTTAAAGCTATGAAGGCTGGAGCTGTTGATTTTCTTCCCAAGCCTTTTACTGAAAATAAGCTACTTAATGCTATTGCGTTTGCCATTTTAAAAAGCAAAGCTCAAAATAAAGAACAAGCTGAAATATTAAAAATCAAGCATCGCATCAAAACCTTGTCTCCACGAGAACTAGAAGTTTTTAGGCTTGTCGCCAAGGGGATGTTGAGTAAACAGATTGCTCAAAAGCGGGGAACTGCCCTTCAGACGATCAAGGTTCACCGCGGCCGGGTAATGCAGAAGATGCAGGCTAAAACCATAACAGAACTCATCCACTTCGCCCAAAAATCAGGCATTATTTCCCCCCAGCACTAATTTCTTTTTAAACAATTCAAAAACAAGCTTTCTGTACGAAACCGTAAAACCTTACAATTATACCTAGGTATAATTGATTCTGTTTTGGATACCTCTACAATACTATCATAGAGTTAAGTGTAAGCCTTAAGTAAACATAATGTGGTAAGAAAGTAAAGGAGGCGGGAAAATGAGGATAACCTATATAGTAGGAGCAGCTTTATTTTTAGTGTCACAATTTTTATGCCAAACATATGCCATTGAACTTTGTGAGCCGCAGGATTATTACAATCTTGCGGGTTCTTCCAAGTGTACAATAAAATATAATAAGACAGCCGACAAAAGCGATTCACAACAACTTATGTTTGAAACTCTGAAGAACTATCCCTATGAGAATAAAGATAGGTTTGTGGAGTTATTGCAAAGAAAAATCGCGCTCGTAGATAATTATTTAATACAGCAGCAGGGGCAAGAACAGTCAGAGAAAGTCAAGGCTAATATCAGTAAGCTTGGGCAAACAAAACAAAGCCTTTTCGACTCGCTAAAAATGGTAAAAGATGCTACTCAGGATAATTGGGTTAACGTAAGAGACCAGGCGCGTAAGGAGCTTGAAGAAGCTGCCAAGAGATTGCGCGAAGTCGAATGAGTTATAAGTTTACAATGAACATGTAGAGAAAAGGAGGCGGTATGAATAAATATCTATGTTTATTAATTATATTAGCTGTAATCGTTTTGCAAGGGTGCTCAATTTTATCTCCTTCTATAGGGGGGTAGTTATTTTATAAGGTAAGGGGATCTTTGATTATGCTTTGTTAGTGAAAAGATATGTCTTTGTTAAATGCCTGCCAAAGCTTGCGACGCACTAGAGGGGTGGGGGCGGGTTGATGAAGGCAGCGGATTCTTGTATTTATTCCGGTTTTCCAAACGTTACGGTTATACCCAGGTACAATTGATTTAATTATTACATATTCCTACAATACTATTATAAGACTGCTTTCAATTTACTGCCTTACAAGGAGAATTCAGATATGAAAAAGATAATAGTTTTGTTTTTATTGATGGCGCTATCGGGATGCGGTTTTGTCTTTCAAAATTTTGACCAAGCTGAACATAAAGGCTTGACTTATGGAATGTCCAAGGAGGAGGTAATCTACAAAATTGGGGAGCCGCAAAAAATAAGTACGATGATAATAGACAACAAAAAATACGAGGTTTGGGAATATCCGAATAATAAAAGGGCAAAGATAGAGAAAATGAATGCGCTGGGTATTATTTACTCCAAGGTGTTCTTTCTCGATGGTAAGTTGGTGCAGCGTGATAAGGATAGGGTTTATGCTCAGCCATCATATGAATATATAGAGTCTATCAATCCCCAGGGCGGAGTTAAAACTAATAAAACTACTGATAAAACTACTGAACAAGAAAATAAGCTTAAATAGTTCAGATAATAGCGTTAGAAGCAAGGAAAAGTGTAACTTAAGGATGGTCGCGAAAATGTTACCGGAAAAGAAACAAATTTTTATTTTGGATGATGATGAGTCAGTATGCCGCGCGCTTAGCGTGCTGCTGGCTACGTACGGATTTACAGTGGATACCTATACTTGCGCCGAGGATTTCTTTCGCGCTGTGTCCAATAGCGTTCCCGGTTGTTTACTCTTGGATATCCATATGCCGGGATTAGATGGATGGGAAACACAGCAGCTTCTTGTGAAATCAGGGTCTAACCGGCCGATTATTATTATGTCGGCAGATAAAAATGAAGGGCTTAACCTGAGAGCTTTAAAAGCAGGGGTCGCGGGGTTTTTACAAAAACCATTTAATGGACAGGTGTTGGTTGATCTTATTAACAGTGTAATTTAAAGGAGAACGATATGAAAAAATTTGCTTTATTTAGTTTACTAGTTCTGATTTTACTGACTTCACTAACATAAACTGATTAAGGAGATTTCTATGAGACAAAAAACGTTATATCATCTACTTATGATAATCTGTCTTTTAACTTTATCAGGGTGTGCCCATATGCGGCATGCTGTGCCGGAAAATCTTGTCGGGACAGCCGTCGTTGTGGGTATGCCGGACATACGTTATTATACAGATGAGCCTGATTCTTTCTCTCTCTCGCGGCAGAGCCTGGTAGATTCATTTAAAGACGAGGGTAAATCAGAGTATTTGGTTAATGGCGTAAAGACCTATCCTGTATTAATTATTGGAGGCGGTGTATCCAATAGTGCTTACGGTATAGGGTTATTGAAAGGGTGGTTGAAGGAAGGCTCTCGCCCAGAATTTAAAATAGTCACGGGCTATTCGAGCGGATCGCTCATTGCTATTGCCACGTTTTCAGGCAAGGATTATGAAGACCGGCTTGCGGATCTGTTTACTTCGATATCAACCAAAGATGTTGTGAAACAGAAGGGTCTTTTTGGCATCCTGTTCGGAAATTCTGTGAATAGCTCAGCTTTATTCGCTAAAAAAATCGATGATATTGTGGATGAAAATTTAATGGCAAAGATCGCCCAAGAGCATGCCAGGGGACGCAGGCTTTACGTGGGAACTAGCGATCTTGACGCTCAGGGGTTTGTTATATGGGATATGGGGGCGCTTGCATCCAAAGGAAATTACGATTCGCTGAAGATGTTCCGGAAAATAATTCTGGCCTCATGCTCGTTTTCATCTATGCTTCCTCCGGTATTTTTTCAGGTTGAAGCTGGGGGAAGGCGTTATGATGAGATGCATGCTGATGGCGGGGTTATTGGCGGGATTTTTTATATTAACCAGTTAACGGAAGGTGCGGGGGTTAGAGAATTCAGAACCCGGGTTTATATCCTGAATTGTTGTTATATGTCGCCGCACTCCAAGCAGGTAGAAGACAATTTAACGGCGATTATCTCGCGTACGATTGAAACTAATGGGGCATCAAAAATGAGCGGTGATACTTATAGGATGTATGCATTCGCGAAGGAAAAGGGTTGGGATTATAATTTAGCGTATATCCCAGAGGATTTTAAGCCTAATCAAAAAGAGATGTTTGATAAACAGGAAATGCAGAGGCTCTTTAAGCGTGGATATGATGACGCAATAGCTGGATATAAGTGGCATAAAGCTCCGCCCGGGCTTGTGGCGGAGGGCAAATAACACCCGGCCCGAGAGGTAGTGGTCGGTGTGCACTTTTGTGCAAGGAGGATATATGAATAAAGGTATGTCAACAGCACTTTTGGTTATAGGAGTTATCCTGTTGGCCTTTGGGCTTAATGCCTACCACTCGGCTAGTTCTGATCTCTCGCGTTTTTTCACGGGTGCACCTACAGACAAAGCTCTCTGGCTTCTGATCGGTGGAGTGGCCGCCGGCATAGTTGGGTTTTTAGGTTTAGTCCGTAAGTAAGGAGATCTTTAAAAGGAGGTTGCTATGTTACGTTGGGCAGTCACATTTTTTATTATTGCAATTATTGCAGCAGTGCTGGGATTTACAAGTATCGCCGGTTCAGCCGTTGAAATCGCCAAAGTATTGTTTTTTATTTTCTTGGTTTTAGCAGTCGTATCTTTTATCTTTGGAAGAGTAAAAACATCCAGGTAGAGTATTATGTCGACCATAAATAAAATCTTTCTGAAAACTGATACGCAGGGGAAAAAAGAGATTGCCCGGTTTTTAATTTCGGGAACTATTATCAATGCAACCGATTTCAGTATCTATTATTTCTTATTTCATTTCCTTCCTTTCAGCGCAGCTAAAGGAATTTCTTTTGTCTGCGCCGGTATTATCGGTTATTTCCTTATTAAATTCTGGACGTTTAAACATAACAAACCATCGTCGTATGCTGAAGTTGTCCGGTATGCATTAATCAATTCTTTGGCTTTAGGTATTAATGTTTTAACAAATCAAACTATTCTTAATGCCCTGCCGGGAGCTGTTTGGCTAGCTTTAATTACTGCCACAATAATAACAGGTTTGTTTACCTATATTTGCTTTAAGTGGTGGGTTTTTAGAATCTCATTAAAAAATAATTTGGTTAATGTTATGCAAGGTAAATGGTTTCCGTTAAGATTTGTTGTAAGGGCCGTAGCGCGCCGCCAGGGATTTTTAGACCCCATCAAACTTATTTCTCAGATGCAGAATTTCGCGCAACCATCTGAGGTGATAGCTCCGATGGAACTGTTGCGCTCAGGGGTTGTTTTACATGCCCGGGGTTTGATTAATAGCGTAGCCATCCAGCATAACCTTGATTGGATTTGGCCTTATTGGGTAGAATGTCAATATAATCCTCGAAACGAGGCGTTCATCCCGCGGTCATTTTCGCTGACCCAAATCAACCTTACTCATAGAAATTGGACAGCTTTAGGCGTTCCCGATAGCGTTGAATTTCCTCTTGTAGATCCTCGCGGATTGGTTACTCCCTATTATGATAGCTGGTCGATTGATGTTTGGGTTGTTCCAGAAGAGGGGGAGCCGTTAATCCCATCGCGCCTGCCTGCCGCCCGCCTGCCGGAAGGGCAGGGACAGGAAGGCAGTCCAAATGTGTCACAAAAAATGATTATGGAAGATAACCTTTGCGTGATTACAGAATCAAGTCTTGGCCAATTAAAACTTCAATTGAAGGCGCAAGTTATAGGTTGCGCTAAAGCCCCTATTTGCCAGGTTAAAATCACAGGATTTGCTGGAGTCAGGGCGCGATTGGTGGTTTCCCTTAGGCCCTATAATCCTGAAGGCGTGAGTTTTATAAATAATATTGCTTTGGCTGAAGATTCATTGAGCTGGCAAGTAAATCAAAAGGATTTTGTCTATTTTGATAAACCTGCGGATCGGTATGTATTTTCGGATTATCAGCGAGGTGATGTTTATAGCCGGCTGTCGTTTGAGGAAAATGAAAAAGGAATCTCTTGTAAGGTTGGGATGGCCAGCGCAGCTGCCGTTTTTATATTGGAAGCAGGAAAATCACAGGAAATTACCATCTCCGTTTCATTAACAAAAGACAAAATTGAAGAAAAATCATTTTTAGGTTATCAAGAAATTGCTAAAACTGCCTGGAAGGAAAGTCTTGTAGGCGCCGCTGAATTACAAATTCCCGATAAACATTTCCAGTTTCTTTATGAAACCGCTATTTACACCATGATTTTGCATTCGCCCAAGGAAGTTTATCCTGGGCCATACATTTACCGGAGATTTTGGTTTCGTGATGCCGCTTTTATATTGCATGCTTTATTAGCTGTCGGGTTAAAGGATCGTGTCCGGCGGGCCTTGGATTGTTTTCGTTTGCGTCAGACAGCCCAAGGCTATTTTCTTTCCCAGGAAGGGGAATGGGATTCTAACGGTGAGGCCTTGTGGATTATGCAGCGGTATTGTGAAATGACGGGAAGTATTCCCCCAGAAGAATGGAAAAATTCAATCAATAAGGCAGGCAGGTGGATTTCTAAGAAGCGTTTGTCCGGTAATTTGCAATCTCCTCACGCAGGGTTATTGCCGTCAGGGTTTAGTGCTGAGCATCTGGGCCCGAATGATTTTTATTATTGGGATAATTTCTGGGCTGTTGCGGGATTAAAAGCAGCGGCATTTTTGTGCGCCGCTTATAATGATAAAGATCAGGCTAATCCATTTGAAAGTCAATCACAAGAACTGCTGGAAAGTATTAATCAAAGTTTAAGGAAAGTGGAATTTCGTTTAAAAAGACTGGCAATGCCGGCTTCTCCATATCGGCGCCTGGATTCCGGAGCGGTCGGTTCCTTAGTTGCCGGGTATCCGCTTCGGGTCTTTCAACAAAACGACCCGAGAACTTTAGATACCGCTAATTTTTTAATGAAGAATTGTTTAGTGCATGGCGGATTTTTTCATGATATGACCCATTCAGGAATTAATCCTTATCTTACATTGCATTTAGCTCAAGTTTTTCTGAGCGCAGGGGACTCTAGGTATTTCGGTTTGATGACCGCGGTGGCCAAACTGGCAACGCCTACAGGGCAATGGCCTGAGTCGATACATCCGGGTACAGGCGGAGGATGCATGGGGGATGGGCAGCATGTTTGGGCCGCGGCAGAATGGGTATTGATGATCAGAAATTGTTTTGTGCGCGAAGAAAACGACAGATTAATAATATGCTCGGGAATTCCGCAAATTTGGCTGGAAAAAAAACAAATGATTTCGTTTGGGCCTGCGCCAACAAGCTTTGGGGATATTCAGATCTCTATAAAGCCTCAAGGGCAAAATATCCTTGTTGAATGGCATGGAGTTTGGTTTACGAAAGAGCCGCCGATTGATATTCAATTACCTGGTTTTATGAAAACAAGAGTAATTCCTGCAACGAATTCTCTTGAATTGAAAACCTGCCTGTCGGCAGACAGGTATGAGGCAAATAAATGAGCAAAACCATTATAGATAGATTTGAAGATTTTATCATATTGAATTCCGGGAGTAAGATTTACCCGGAAGAGATTGAGGAGCTTTATACAAAGGTTGCTCCGATTAAAGAGATGTGTGTTTTTACAGTCATTGAAATGAATGGCGCAAAGAAATCGAAAGTTCTTTGGGCAGTCATCCAGCCGGATCTTGACGAGTTTAGGAAATTTGCCGTAGTGAATTTGCATTTAGCGATTAAGGAGAGATTTGACCAGATCGCTCCATCACTTCCTGTTCATAAAAGGCTTAAGGGTTTTACGATTACACTTACGGAGCTTCCGCATATAGTGTTTGGTAAGCTAGATAGATATGCGATTAAGCAAGTATATGAACCTAGAATAAGGGCAG
>JBAZOE010000015.1:0-19055 GCA_041648875.1 Candidatus Omnitrophota bacterium | reverse complement strand
ACAACAGCAACTCTGAGACTCCAGACGTAACAAGCATACGGCCTCCTTTTAATTTAATAACGCGCTTGACGGCTTTATTCTATACCATAGACGGCTTTAGTCAATAGTTTTATGATACCGGCTTAATTCTTGGATTTTTCTATGCGCTCAATTGAATCCCGGTAGAAAATTACTTCTCCCCCCGCAGAATCCAGCCACACCTCCAGCACTATTTTATCCGGATATTCTTTTTTTATCTTCCCTAACAATTGACGGCCATTTTTTAAATAAATTATGTCTTTTTGCTCTAGTTGCTTTTTTGCGCTAGGTAAAGGCTGTTTATTCAACTTGTATATTTTATTATCAATAAAACCTCCTTCTGTAGCTGAAAGTTGTTTTGCTTTCTCCAGTGCCATTAAAGCTAAATCCGTATTCTGCATCTTTTCATGAATTCTAGACAAGGTTAGATATGGCTGCCGGTAATGGGGGTAAGATTTTATTACGCCATCTATGATTTTCTTCGCTTTTTCGGATTCGCCAAGCCCGTTTAAGGCATAGGCATAATTATTAAGCAAGACTGGGCTATCAGGATTATTTCTAAGGCCTTGTTGACAATATTGCGCTTCTTTCTGATATTCTAAAACAGCCTGCGCGCGATTTCCTAAATTATCATAAATATCAGCCAAATCATTATGCAAATTAGGATAATCTTTCTTTAAGACGCTAAGTTTGCTGTATTCTGAAATTGCCTGGTTAAACATTTTATTATCCCGATAGACACTACCTAAGCTATAAATATAATCCGCGTTGTTCGGCTCAAGGCTGACTGCCTTTTTTAAATAAGTAACTGCTTCCGCGTACCGCTCCTGATGCATCAACGCCAGGCCAAGGTCATTACAAATAGAAGCATTGTCATTATTTAATGCGAACGCCTCCTCCGCGGAAGATAATTCTTTTTCAAAATCTCCTTTTTTAAAATATACCTGGCTGAGTAATTTATACGCATAGTGAAACTGCGGGTCTATTAACAAGGTTTGTTTCAGGCTGGCTTCGGCATTATCGTAATCCTTGAGACAGAAGTAATAATAACCCAACATGTATTCTGCTACGGCAAAACCGGGGCAAGATTTAAGCACATCCTTTAAGAGTAATGCTGCTTCTGCACTCTTATTCATCAGGAACAGTTCTTCGCTCTTATCTAACGCAGAAGACACAAAATCATAACAGCACTCCTGCGAGAATTGATTGAGCTGCGGATTATCAGGAATCAAATCACGCGCCTGATTAATGACGCTTAGCGCTTCAAGATGACTGCCTTTTTGAGAATAGATTTCTGCTAAATCCTGGTATGCTTTTAAGCAAAGAGGGTTTATGTTTAAAACTTTACTATATTCATCTATCGCTCTATCATAATTCTTAATACCCCGGTATGCTTTTGCTAACCCCAGGCGAATCAGCCAAGATTGCGGATTGATTTTAAGAGCAATCTCATACGATCTTGCTGCTTCTTTGTCTAAAGAACGGCCAAAATAATCATTTCCCTGGTTATAAAAGAACGCTTCCAGTTTGCCCCTTCCCACATATAATAAAACAACCAGGAACGCAAAAAGCAATAAAGATTCAATTATTTTCTTCATTCCTGAACCATATCTGCCGCCCGTTTACCATCAAATATCGCCTCCTCCATAGACATATATTGCCAACTCCCATAACGGCCGCAGGCAATTATGTTGTTGGCCAATAAGAATTCTTTTATTGCCTCAGTGGCTCGAAGATAATATTTGTCATAAATTAAATAACCATATTTTATATCATTTATATCTAAAACGGATACCTTGTTCTTTTTACTCAATATCCCGCAGGCTTTGAGATCATTAATTATCCTGGGGACAACCTGTTTTTTATTAATCGGCCTGTTTTTAGAATACGCTACTTCGGTATATATTGCGCTCTTGCCGTAAGGGGCCATATTATTAGAGAAATTATGGTAAAAACCCACCCTAAAGAAAATAGTGTCCTTATGCGGGTAATATACCCAATGCCTGCCTTCTTGACAGGCCCCTTCTACCCCAAGGTTAAGATTGAATATTGAGTTCCAGCGTAACCTTCTCAACATATTCATAATATTGCCGGGTAAAGGCCGGATTATTTTTGCCAATTCGGGCAAGGGCATTGTTGAAATCAAGGTATCAAACTTAACTTTTCCCTTTCCCGCAATATGCAATTTTTTATTTTGAAGGTCTATTGCGCTAATACAACAATTCTTGTAAACATTGTGCAGTTGTTGCTCAAACGCCAGGGGGAGCTCTCCTATGCCTGCCTGCCTGGGATACCAAAAAGTAGCGTTATAACCAAAATGATGTTTGTTTTCCGCAAAGAAACCTTCAATTACCTCGGATGGCTTAGGCCGGGGAATAAAGTTGTGTGTCCATTCACAGGTTATTTCGTTTAAAGGGACGGTCCAAAATTTCTCATTATAAGGAACCATGAAATGCCTGGATATACCATTACCAAAAGAGGCGTTTATCCATTGAAGGAAATTTTTGGGAGTTCTACCTTGATTAGATTGGCTGGCTCTTAAGAATCCAAACAGGCATTCTTGCGCTATCGGCCTGGGCAAAGCGTAAAGATTCGCTTGAAAAGGATAGCGGCTGAAAACACCAAAACTATTAATCCAGGCGCTCCTTTTATGACGGGCCAAATTACCTTTTAACAATTTCTTAACTAAACGCAAAGTATATTTATTTCTAAAATGCAGGAGATGACCGTCATAGTCAAAAATAAAACCTTTAGCCTGTTTAGAACGGCACAGCCCACCTACGACTGATTCTTTTTCAAACACAAAACATTCTATTGCCCTCTTCTGAAGATGCCAGGCCGCGCTTAAACCTGCCAATCCCGCCCCCAAGATAACGATCTTATTCTTACTCATGTATATCTATTTTAATCAGTTTCCAGAATAAAATGACACTGAACAAAAACATAACCATAAGAATACCGGTAGCCCAAAAATTAGTAGCTTTTGTCAAGACCACCCCCGCAAAAGAAAAAATAAAACATAACAAGAACATAACCAAGATGGTCTTTATGGGAGATGAAGAGAACCTTATCCTGAATGCCATGTGATCATTGCTCTTCTTGAAAGGCATCCTTTTCTTCATTATCCTGAAGATAATAAGCAGGAGCGTATCTGTGATAGGCAGCCAAAGTATTATTACCGGGCTTAATAAAGCAAAGGCGTTATTCCTTGAAGCGTAATGTAAAATTAAGGCAATGGCGCTAATCATAAAACCTAAAAAGTGGCTTCCCGAATTACCAAGATATACCTTAGCAGGAGGCAGGTTAAAAACCAGAAAACCGGATGTTACCGCGCATAAGATAAGGGAGAGGATTTGCATATTTAAATCCGAAGTAAAGAAAGCTATCGCTAATAAAGCGCTGCTTACAATTAAAGCGGTGCCCGCAGCCAAACCATCCATAATATCCAATAAGTTATAAGCGTTAGTAATGCCTAAAATCCAAAAAAATGTAACTCCGGCATTGCCCCAAAATCCCAGATACATAATATCGGTCATTATGCCAAGGGAAATTAACAAGGCCGCGCAAAAAGATTGGGCGAGGAATTTTTGCAGGATAGACAACTCTTTTAAGTCGTCAATTATGCCAAAAAACAACATTAGAAGTGAAACTCCCAGGACCGCCAATATTTTAGCCCCGGCAATTCCAAACACATAAACGCCTAAACAAGAAGAAAATACAAAAGCAATCCCTATCCCTAAACCTCCCACCAGAGGAATTCCTCTTGCTTGCAGTATTTTGTATTTTAAAGAAGTCCGCGCTAATAGAAATATGCACAGCATACCGGAAATCAAAGCGCCCGAAAAAATAATTAGATATTTAAGCATTCCCCCTCCTGAAAAATAAACCTAAATAAAGTTGAGTGGTATTTTTAAGCATGTTATCTAATGAATATTCATTGGATTCCAGGGTTACAACAGCAAGGCTGGAAAACTCTTTTCTCAGGGAAGTTTTCATTAATAACTCTTTTAGCTTCTCATGTAAGGCTTCTATATCCCGGGATTTAACTAAATACCCTGTCTTGCCATCTAAAACAACTTCACTGATCCCCCCGGTATTGGTGGCTACTACCGGTAAACCCGCAGACATTGCCTCTAAAACAGCAATCGGCAAACCTTCCCATAATGAAGTCAAAACAAAGACGTCTAAACACGGCAGGATGGAAGCAACATCATTGCGCCAACCCGTTAGGATAATTTGCTTCTTCAAATCAAGCTTATCTATTAACGCGCAAATTTTATTTCTCAGGATCCCATCGCCGACCAAAATGAATTTAACATTAGGCAGCTCTTTCGTAATGGCAGAGGCCAATTTTATAAAATCCAGGGGAGATTTCTGCGGCTTAAAACAAGCTGTCATACCGACCACCAAATCTCCCCCGGATAGGCCAAAATCTTTTCTTATCCGGGAAACTCCCGCGCCGCTCTTAAACTCCCCATGATTTATGCCATATCTTATTAACTTGAATGTATCCTGCCTGCCTACTTTACTTTGTAAAGCCCGCAGTTTATCCCACTGGGAAACTACGATTATCGCGCTGGAGAAACACGCGCAAAGCTTCTCCAGGAATAAATAAAAATAAAAAACTACCCAAGGCTGGTAATCATGGAAACTCCAGCCATGGACCGTATGGATAATTATCCTGGCCCCGGATGCCTTAGCAGCCAATCGTCCCAGGATACCCGCCTTGGAGCTGTGCGTGTGCACTATATCTATATTATTGCTCTTTATAAGACGATATATAAAAAACAAAGCCAAAATATCTTTGACAGGCCGGACGGGCCGATCAATAAACCTGCAGCGTATTAATTTTAAACCCGGGATTGCTTCTGCCGCATCAATTAATAAACCGTCGCTGGCAGTAAGAATATACGGATTAAACCTTTTTTTATCCAGCCCCCGAACAAGACTTAAAAGATGCTTCTGGGCCCCGCCTAATTCCAGTTTTGTAATTATATAGAGGATATTTATTTTCCGGCAGAAACCCATTTAATTATTATATTACTTCTGGAATTAAACCGCAAGTTTAATAAGGAGTTACGAATTTATAAGGCTAATCCAAAAAGTCTTCTGGCAGGAAAAATTCTCAGGGATCACCCAACACAATATTCAGACCGGTTAAATCCTTGATTAATTGTTCAGCGCTGGTAAAAATGAAGCTTTTTATCCCAAGGCCGGAAGCGCTCTTTATCAATTCGGGACGGTCATCGGTATAAAATATATTTTCCGGCCAAACACACAAAGCACTGGTTACCTTTTGATAAATTAATTTATCCGGTTTAGCCGCCCCCATTTCAAAAGACAAGAACAACCTTTCGAAAATACTAAAGACGGGGAAATTATCTTTAATATAGTTATAGTGCAGGATATTAGTATTAGAAAGCAGGCAAATACGATAATTTTTTTTGAGGCGGTTAGCTATATGATAAACGGCGCGGTTTTTCGAACTAAAAAAGAAGATCTCGTTCCAGATATGGACAAAAGACTCATACCCGAGCTTTATATCCAATATATCTTTTGCCTGTTTATAGAACTCCTCCGGGGAAAGCTCCCCTTTTTCAAAAGAACCGGTTACTCCTGAATCAAGGAAAAGCCTGGATATTCCATCCGGACCCTTATTGCAGAAATTAGAGATCCTTTTTATGGCGGGTTCTAAGTTAAAATCCACCAGGACATTGCCTAAGTCAAAAAGAACAACCTTTATTCCTGGCCTGGACATTTGTTAATTTCCCTTATCTGTATTTTTCCTGAATAAATCCAGGAACCGGTCTTCATATTCTTTGTAAACATTCCATTTGTCCAATTCCACTTTTAATTCACTGGCTTTGGAAATATCAAGACGGCTTTCCTCAAAAAGCTTTTCTATTTTTTCTTTTACCGAAACCGGCAATTTAGTAAGTTGGCTTAAAGTTTTCTTGATCAGCTCTACTTCTTCGTCTCCGATAGGCGCATCCTGGCCAGGGTTACCGAGCTTCAGATAATCCAGCAGTTTATTAATTTCATTTTCCATTGCCTGCGCCTGCTCCTTCAATGATTGCACATTTATCTGCATATTTAATATTTTCCCTAAACCAAGAAGTACCGCGGCTGAAGCTTTAGGGTTTTCAATCTGGATAGTATAAAGCGGGATGTCCCCAAGCAGGCAAAATCCTTTTAACCCGGCTTTCTTGGCTATGCCCAG
This sequence comes from Candidatus Omnitrophota bacterium, assembly GCA_041648875.1. GTDB lineage: Bacteria > Omnitrophota > Gorgyraeia > Gygaellales > Profunditerraquicolaceae > UBA6249. Next base: position 12,817 of record JBAZOE010000015.1, on the reverse strand, counting down.
AAACAGGCCGTTCATCCCGCTGATCTGTCCGTCTTTGAGTGTGCTAAAATTGTACTTTGCCAGGCTTTCCTTTGTTTTCTGGTCTGTCGCCGCAAACCAGACGCGCGAATCCTGAGTATGATCGGTTGCCTGAGGCATAGAGGCAAAACTGACAACCATCTCCACGCCCAAATTTTTAGCCAAATCAATAATTATCTTTGCGTAACTATCCGCCTTGGCTAAGTCCGGCTGGGCATTGCTTAGAAAAATAACCAGGTCATTTTTACCCGCCCCTGCGCGTTTTGCGGCCGGATTTTTCCAATAATAAAATTTCCCCTGTGGCAGGTGCGGCGTTTCTAATATTCCAGACTGTATAACACTGCCTGTCAGATAAAAAAACTCTTCCGGCTGAATCTGGGCGAACTCCCGGGCCTTTAATTCTTCGATTAAATAAGCCGCCGCTTTAAACGCCACCTCGCCCATGCCTGGCCAGGCAACAATAAGATATGGTTTTTTGAGCCGCGGTTTTTTAGATATTTTTAACATTTCCATTCTAATTCTCCCTTTTAATCAGTCAAACTTATAATTATCCAAAAATGATACTAATACCTGGGCGCCTTTATACAGATTGCTCAAACAGGCGTATTCATCCGCGACATGCGCGCATTTCTTAGTACCAAAGCCCGTGGCCACAGCCGGGATGTTTTTAAGCTTGAGGAAAGTTATTACTGTAGCCCCCTCTGATCCGCTTATATGCGGGCTAGTCTTGCGATCCTTCATTGCACTGACCAGGCCCTTAACCAAAGGATGCGCGGAGTTAATAGTATAAGGGGCCTGCACCCACTGGACATCAATTCTAAAACTCCTGGTGTATTTTGAAATAGTCTTCTTCAGGGAATCTAAAAGTTTCTTCTCCGATTCTCCCGGTAAGAACCTGAAATCTAATCCAAACTCACACCAATCACTGACCACATTTACCTTGTCCCCTCCGCTTATAGTACCAACATTGATAGTAGGTTCCCGCAGATACTTGTTCTTTTTATAATTACTCCTTTGTTTTTTCAGGTCTACGATTACCCTGGCTGCTATATCTATGGCATTAACCCCCAGCCAGGGATAAGCGCCATGCGCTTTCCTGCCCTTAATATAAACTTTCAGATGCATTAACCCCTTTTGCGTAACAATAATTTCAAACTCATCCGCATCCAGGACCACCGCGGCATCTGCCTTTAAAATTTTTCGCTCAAGCAAAGGTATCAATCCTAAAGTCGAACCGCTTTCTTCATCAGCAGTCGCAGCAAATACTAAATCATAATCGAGCTTAATTCCCTCTTCAACTATTGAGGCAATCGCTTCCAGGGAACTGGCCAGGTTGCCTTTGCAATCTGTTGCCCCTAAACCATAGATTCTATCTCCAATAATCTTAGCCTTAAGCGGGTTTGTCTTCCAGCTCCTGCCGGCCGGGACAGTATCCAGATGCGGAGTAAAGAGAAGCGACCTTTCGCTTTTGGCTCCCTTAAGAGTAGCTATAACATTGGCCCTTTTATCGCTGAAGGCATAAGTCCTGGTTTTAAGCCCCAGGGCCTTTAAGTAAGCGCTGACAAAACCAGCGATCTTCTTCTCGTCTCCCGGAGGATTCTGGGAATCCAGAGAAATTAGTTTCTTAATTGTTTGTGTCAGGCGTTTTTTATTGACCATGGAGCGGGCAAATTTCACATTTAGGATTGTGTTTACGGCAATAATCCTTACCCAACCTTACTAAAAGGGCATGATATTCATTAAACAACTTCGCATCATTCTTAAGGTTACGCATGAAGATATCCTGGGCCTGTTCATAAGTAATCTCTTCTTTTAAAATATGGTGCCGGGAGAAAATTCTTTTAGTATAAGCATCGATGACGAATATTGGTTTATTTAACGCATAAAGCAGGATAGAATCCGCGGTTTCCGGGCCAATCCCTTTAACCGCAAGCAACTGCCTGCGTAAAATCACTAAATCTTGAGCGCCCATACATTTTATATCATCCGAATAGAAACTAAAGAAAAATTTAAGAAAGTTTTTAAGCCTGGCTGCCTTAACATTATAATAACCGGCGCTTTTAATTAAACCCGCCAGCTTATGAGGCGGAAGCTTCGAAAGCCCCTTAGGGTTAAGGCATTTTTTTCCCTTAAGCACAAGAATCGCTTGCTCTACATTAGCCCAATTAGTATTCTGCGTAAGAATCGCGCCTATAATCACCTCAAAGCTATCATCTGCCGGCCACCAATGTTGCGGGCCGAAAAAAGAATAAAGCTTTAAGAAAATACGGTTTAACCTGCGCTTTATGGGCATGGGCTGCATTATTTAAGTTCCAAAGGGTTAATGCCGTAATAGGCAAGAATAGTATACGCCGTCCCTGATACTGAACCGGTATGCTTGCCTTTCGGGGTCATCCAGCCATGGCCCGTATCCACATAGTCCTGCGTGGCATAAGGGAGGCAGCCTTCACCCTGGCCGGAAGGAGAAGGGCTAGAGATAATCATATTTCCTAACTGCCCCAGGTAATTATTAGCCTTATCCTGATAAACAGCAGCCTTATCTGTTTGCCTGTTTTTAAGATAATAGTCTGCCATAATCTTAAATGACACAACCATCTGTGCTGTCCATTCGCTTGAAACCACCCCTCCCCGAGGGAGATGGCGGGCCGGCGCAAAATCAAAACCCTGGATTTTAACTACTTGCCCGCCTGGCCGCCTGAAATCAACCTCTACGCTGCAATTTTCTTCAACAAACTCCATAATCTTATCCGGATCCATACCTAAAGTCTTTAGCTTCCCCGGCCCAATAGCGGCGATTGACCAGGCGTAGGTATCTGTGGCAATAGTAGAATCACCTTTACCGCGCTTAATCGGCAGGTCTTGCCTGTCATAGGTATGGCGCACCAGCCAGCTTAATGTTTTATCCGCTGCCTGCTCATATTTATTCATAGTAGTGACCCTGGCGAGCATTTTATAAAAAGCATAAGCATCCAGATGGTGCTCTGTGGAATACCAGCTCATTTGCGGGCCCCCGCGGATACCGTTATCAGAATCGGAATCTTGCAGTTTGATGATATTGCTGGCAATTTCTTCAGCTATCCTCAAATATTTCTTATCCCCGGTTGCCTGGGTATACTGGACGATCGAGATACCCAGCCAAATATTCGGTCCGCAGTGTAAAACAAACTCAGCCGGAGAGCCGTCATTTACATAGTAAGCGTTAAGAAACCAGCCATTTTCCCGCTTCGCGTCATTAGCAAAAAAATCAAGGATCTTCTTTGCCCGGGAAAAATCCGAGAATTTGTTATAGACTTGAATAAGCAAGGCCTGATCATAAAGAAAAGCCCAGCTGTCGATATCTTTATCCCCCTCAAAACTCATTACTAAACCCGTGCGCGGATTCTGGCGCACCTTGAACCATTGATACATTTTATCCAAATTCGCCTTCTCTAAAATTATCTTTTTGGTCTCAAGGCGCAGTGATTCTACCTGGGCAGTCTTTTCATTTAATTGTAAGGCGGACAGCTTTGCCTGCAGAAGGTCTCTTTCCTGGGCAAGCTTTAAAATTACGCCATTCAATTCTTTTGTATTATCAATCGCAACGTGAGCTTGCTCACTTTTTGTCTCAACAGCAGATTTAATTTGCAGGGTCAGTGATTCAATCTTGCTTTGCAATATAATTCTTTCCCGGGTTATCTGCTCTAACTGCTGTTTGACAAGTTTGGATTCCTGTAATACCCCGACGAGCTCTTCAACAAGCATCTTGTTCTTATGGGTCAGCTGCATGTTTAAATAGGCGCCAAAGCCCAAAGACAAGCTCAAAATGGCAATAGCCAAAACCACCGAGGGAAGAAATAGTTTTTTTGCCCAGGCATAACGTATAAGAATATAATTTTGCCCCTGGTTGATCTTTTCATAATCCAAACCCAGCATAAAACGGTTTGACAGGCCGCCGTTCTCTTTTGTCCAGGCCAGGGAGACCAATGCGCATATTGATTTAGCGCCTAACGGCATCTCAATCTCTATAGCCAGCCTAACCTTTTTCTCCCGGATTAACTTAATAAACTCAGGCGCAAGGTCATTTACCGAAAGGCAGATGCCTCCGTGTCCGATATTATTGGTAAACCCCTGGATCCAGGGTGAAAGAGATTGTTTGCTATCCAAACTTTCCAGGCGAAATTGCACAGGTAAAACAGTATCCAACCGGATATATTTTCTGCGTTCCGCGCCTAAATTATCCTTATGCCTGGCAAACATAATCTCTGCCTTTCATCTATTGCTGAATTATCTCCAGCCCCAGTATATTATCGATCTTAAACATGCGCTCCTCTTGTTTCAAACAACAGAAACCGATTAAATATTTATTTTTACCATTCTGCCGGATTTGCCTGGGGATTACCTCTCTTAAAGAAATACCCGCATCTTTTGTAGACAAATATTTTATCTTTAAATGTGCCTTTAAATTGATCGCTTTCTCAACCTGGGATATTTTTAAAAAAGCCGGGCTTTCCAAAAAAACCGGGTTGAAAGCAAAAAGGCTGGAGAAGTCGCTAAAGCCTGTAATTCCTTTTTCCAGGCATATATCTTTGAACCTGTTAAAAACTTCCCAGGCCATTTCCACATCAGTAAAAGCCCGGTGCTGCTGCTTAGTCTTAAACCCTAATTTATCGGCAATAAACCAAAGCGCGTAACGTTCTTGATTTGGCATAAGACGCCTTGCCATAGTCAATATATCAAAGGTGGTCTGCCCGCTTAATGCCGGCAGGCCGCTAATCTTTAATTCATTATCCAAGAAACTCAAATCAAATTCTACATTGTAGGAGCAAAGACAGCTGCCCTGAATGAAATCCAGAAATTTCGGCATTATTATCCCTATGTCAGAGGCATCCTTGAGCATTTCCGGAGTAATTTTATTCACCGCAAAAGCCTCCGGAGAGATTTCTCTGCCCGGATTGACTAACGCGTCAAATTTGGCGATCCTCTCTCTGCCTTTAACCCTGAGGCCCGCCAGTTCAACTATACGGTCTCCGGAATTTGGATTAAGTCCGGTGGTCTCGGTGTCAAATATAGTAAATTCTACTTCATCAATATGTTTAAACATCTCTAGTGGCGATATAGGCGGGAATCAACCGCCTCGGCTTATAAGAAAGTTTTACTTTCTTAAGGTTATCCAATCCCGAGTCATCCATAATATTGATATATTTGTAATCTTTTAATTCCTGGCTGAAACGGCGGAATATAAATTGCGCCAGGCCTTTAACAGAAAGATCGGTAATTTCATAAAGTATGCAAAATGTATCATTATTTAATTTATAACCCAAAGTAAATCCCTTGATCTGTTTATCAATCTTAACTATTATCCCCTCTAAACCAAGCTGTTTATAATCATGCAGCGCTTCTTTAATCACTTTTCGGTTATCCTCTAACATACCGCAATAGATATCTTCACTACAATGCGCTTTACGTTCTTCTGCCCAATCATTAAACAAACTTAAACAACCTGCCCTGTCCTTTGGATTAAATTCTAACGCCTCAAAACTATAATGTTTGATAAAGTAATTGTACGAGGCGCGCTGAGATTTAAATTTGTTCCCCTTAAGAAACGCCAGATCGTTTCTTGAACAAAGATAGTCAGGATATTTATGATGGCACAAATAACCTAAAGCCCGGTAATATTCTAAACCTTCCTCTCCGATATTTTCAATGCGTGAGATATCCTTATTCTTATTAATGCCGTCCATAATCTTAAATGCCTGCCTTATAACCAAAGGGTTACGCTCTCTTTCCAGGGGGGGCAGGTACATAAAACAACCGATCTGGTCGCGAAAGAATATACAGAGCCCGTTTTCAATCAAGGCCCATCGGATGTCAAAGATGGCCCGCCAAATGTAGATATTGGCAAATGAAAAGGCCGCTAATTCATGGCGGACAAAAGCAAGATGCCTATTGAATAACTGCCGGTCTTTTAAGGTTAACTTATTTAATTTCACGGGGGAACCTTAATTCAGCGACCTCTCTTACCTCCTCATAGGCCTGGATAATCTGGGGGTTATTTTCCAGCATCTCTATCCGTTCCGGAGAGTTCAGATAACCTGCAAGATAAGATATATAATCTTTAATCTCCGGGCTGTTTATCTTTTCTAAAACATAAGGGCAATTTAAATCAACAGTCAAGAGTACCCTATCCTTGCGCAAATTAATCAAAAAAGGATACAGCTGGCATTCAAATGGCCGCATATCGTAAATTCCGCATTTATTATCCCGGTTGTTTAAAAACGGGCAGATAAAATCTGCGCCGTTGGGTCCAGCTATAGGCTGTATGCGCCGATCGATAGAAATAGAAGCAGCGGGGATGCCTTCCCTGTCTAATAAATCCTGGATCTCCTCATCCAGCAGACATGGGCTCCATACTGAATTAGCTTCTTTAAACCTGCAACAACCCTGGCATTTAAGACAAAACTCCTGCGGGACAAATTGTTTAATCATTTAACAATGCTTCCTAATTTAAGTTTTTTTTCGGGATTAAGTATAGCCAGGGTATTTTCATCGGAACCGGCTAAAATCATCCCCTGGCTTTCTACGCCGCGCAAGATTGCCGGTTCAAGATTATCTACCAAAACCACCTGTTTGCCCAAAAGCTCTTCTTTAGAATAAAAATTTCTGATTCCGGCAACTACCTGTTTCTGCCTGTCACCTAAATCCAAGGTTAAAATTAACAGTTTATCCGCATTCGGATGCTCGTTAACCTCTTTTATCTCCGCTATTCTTAAATCCAGCTTCCTGAAATCATCAATTGTCGCCATCTTAACTCCTCCTTACCCGCAAAGGGTACACCGGCCACTTCCTTTCAGGCCGGGTGTTAGCCCACAAGGGTACAATTAGAATTTTAACTCCACATAAAACTCAAGCTGATAGGCATTATTTACCGAGCCATCGCCGCGCAAATAAGGGCTAAATAAGCTTCCCTCTGTGTCATCTCGTTTTTCTTTATAAAACTTACCCGGGATAAAACAGCCGCCCAAAAAACCTATAGTCATATGTTCGCTTGCCTTATAATCAATATAAATATCTGCCTCATAACCTAAATCCCGGGAAAGATACTTGCCTTTTCCGTTTAATGTGCCTACCGGACGGCTAAAAGCGCTCAGGTAATATCCATACAAGCCCAAGCAAAGCTTCTCCGTAAGATTATAATCAAAACCGATTGAAGGCATAACCAGATTTTCAAAATCTCCCGAAGAAAACGTGCCCGGCCGCGCAACTCCATAATTTAAACCATAACCGCCACCCATCGCTACAATAGGAAGCATATCTACATTACTGCTGCTTATTGAATCCCCCAAATTCATGTTGCTGGGAGAATAATAGCTGAAAGCCCGATTCTTGCTGCCGGGATATAGAGTATCCCCGTTCTCGGCCATTTCCGGAGTGGTTTTATTGCCGGAACAAAACAGGAATTGCAACTCCGGAACAAACTTACCAAAGGCATAATCTAACCCGGAGTAAAACATGTATCCGGCATGCTGGATGTCTTTATAAGCGTTATCCTGGCTGCGGGCATAACCGAAATTACGCGCTGCCTCTAATTTTAACGTGAAGTCATCAGCAGCGTACTCCCAAGCAGCTCCAAAAGTACCCAGCAAATCTTTTTTTACAGGAGCGGCAAGAAGATTATCCCTTTTACCATTAGAAGTATAATCCGCCAACATGCCAACATAGGGCCAAAATACCTGCTTGCCTGCGGTAATTTTTACATCTGTGGCGAAAAAATTAGCCGCATTGGGCTCATATCTCTGCCCCTGTTCTTCTTCTTGCTTAATATGCGGGCCTAGGTGATTTTTATAAACCAGGTCCGGCCGGCAATAATAAAGGCGCCAAAAATAATTTTGCGTCTCCTGATACAGGGCAGCTCCGTAATTTTCATAACCGCCGTTGAGGCTGAAACCATTTCCCACTTCATAAATGTATATCCCGGTTTTAAAGCCAAAATTACCCCAAAGCTTGTTATCTAACCAAAGTTCCTCAACCTGGGGGAGTAATTCCGCGTTGCGGTATTTCTCCACCCTGCCGCCGGAGTTAATTAATGTGTTATGAATAAAGATTGGAGCGCTGTAATCATACGGCCCGTTGCGCTCCAGTTTAATATAAAATTTATTTCCCGAATCTTTGAAATCGGCGCTAAAAGCAAAACTATAGTCTATGCCTAAATAAGTAGTCTGGTCGTCTTTATTATGGCTGTCTAAATCCACTACATTCTTAAAATGAACCAGGTCCGCGCGGAAATAAGTGTTTAAGCCCAGGGCCAACTGTTCGTTATTAAGCAGTTCATAGCCATAGGCCTTAGGTATAAAATTAAAGACTATAATTAAAGAAAGCGAGACTTTCTTTATCATCTTTTAAGCTAATAGGCAGCTTAGGCTTAAAAACTTAAATTATGGTAGCACTCGCGGCGGGAAAACTCAAGGCAAAAGATACTTTTGAAAATCTCAACAGGAAGGATAAAAATTGGCGGGGCCGACGAGATTTGGACTCGCGATTTCCTCCGTGACAGGGAGGCGCCTTAAACCAGACTAGGCCACGACCCCCGCAAATAAATTTTAGGAACTTATTATACTTTCTTTTAAGCTAAAATCCACTATTTATTTTAAAGTTTAATGGTGGGCGATAGAGGAGTTGAACCCCTGACCTTCTGAATGTAAATCAGACGCTCTAACCAACTGAGCTAATCGCCCTGAAATCCAGGTTACTATACCGCGGATTAGCGAAATCCCCTCCAGGGGATGAGCTAATCGCCCTGAAATTATACCCCGGAGAGTTTTCCCAAAATAATCAAAGTAAAAACCATTACAAAAAGCGCAACGGTCTCGGTAATCCCCAGAACCGCCAGGTAATTTCCAAAGCCCTTGCCGGTTTCTCCCATAGCGTCGCAGGCGCAGGCGGCGCATTTACCTTGAAAATAAGCGGAAAGCCCTATTGCCATGCCGGCAAAAGCACCCACCCCCCAGAGATATTGACCTTTATTGGCCAACTCAATCATCTTGGTCATTACAATATTACCATAAATTGTCTGCGTTAAAGGAGCGCCCACCAAAGCAACCAGCAAGAATGAAGCGCTTTTATTCTGGCTAAAATTTTTCTTCCATGCCCCTATCGCTGCCATCCCCGCTGTTCCTGTCCCCGCGGCAGAACCTAAAGCTGAAAAGCCTAAAACTAACCCTAACCCTAAATCCTTAAACTGTATTAAAGCCCCTGTTTCCATTTTAAATCTCCTTTTTCTTGCAAAACGGTTTATATGCGAAACCATCCCAGGCGACATTGGCATGGCTGCAAAACTCAAGCACATTAAGCCTTACCCCATGGACTAAAACTGACATCGGCCCTAAAATAATATTAAGGGCGTGTCCACAGATAATAATCAAAGCGGCTGTAACTATAGTTAAAATGTCGCCTTTTTTAACCACTCCGGCAGCCATGGCGTTAAAGGCATCTGCTATAGCTACGCCGGCCAAACCCACCGCGAAAAGACGAATATAGGAAACTACGTCGGTAAAATTATTCACCAGGCTTAAAGCTATTGCGCCCAAGCCGGCGCCGATTGTTTTAAATATGTTTTTTTGCAGGCTGGTAAAGAATAAAACCAGGACTAAACCGGATATAAGCAACCAACTCCCGAATGAAGGAAAAACATCCCCCAAAAGTAAACTTTTAGCCAGGAAAAATACCGACCAGATAATGCAAATCCACCCTGCATCCGCCAGCGCTGATAATGCCGGAGCCTTTAATATAGCCCTCCAGCCATGAGCCAGAGATAGGTGCAGCGCGCCGATAAGAAAACATAATGCCTGAATAAAGGACGTGTTAAGCAGCGCCGGAACCAGGGGTTTTACCCCTATATTTGACAACCATTCCTGGCCAAAAAATGTCCCGGTTAATAACCCCCATATAATAGCGCAAAAACTCAAGATATAAAAGAGAAAAAAAACACTTTTATCTTTAACTTTGTATCCGATTTTCTTATGGATCCAAAAATTAAGCAAAAAATAAACCGCTCCGTATCCGGCATCACCAATAAGCATACCGAAGAAAAGGCTGAAGAAAATGATAAAAAGGGGGCTGATATCAAGTTCACGGTATCCCGGAACAAGCTCTAACAGTTTTAGCACCGGTTTTATAAGCGAAATCCAGGCAGGATTACGCACTAAGGTCGGCACATTATCCCGCTCATCCGGCTCAAGAGTCAAAATCCCCCAGCCGTTTTGTCTTGCCTGTTCAATCAGGATAGCTTCCGCGTCAACAGGTATATAACCCTTTAAATAAACAATTTCATTTGCCCGCCCCATGCCTTTTAAAACAGAATAAAAATCTTTTTGATTTAAAAGAGTTTCTTCAACGGCGATAAGATCATTAACGTAAATCAAATGCGCAAACAGCTCTTCTTTTATGCCTTGCATAATCTTATTGTCTTCGCTAAGCCTGTTTCTCATGCCGGATAGCGATAATTTAGGCAATTCTAACTCCTTAAAGCCAATCTCTGTGTTTTCTGTTGTAACAACCAGGCAATTTAGAAGCGCTCCCTGCGCAGAGATTTTCTTTAATAGTATGGTTTGCGGCAAGCTTTTGATCTTATCTCTGGGAATCTGGTAAAATTTAATCAAAATGTTTTTTTGCTGCAATACCTTTATCTGGGAAGGATCGAAATCACCCCAGTGCTCCCATAAATCTATCCAGCTATTCAAAGTTACCGAAAACTCCTTTAACTGATCATATCTTTTCTTTAAATCAAGAACATGATGACAAACAGTATACAAATCTTCTGATTTAGTGATTATATGTTTCCCCGGGGTTTTCTGCCCGGCCGCCGATAAAACAGTCCTGGCTTGTTCAATCAGGCTTAACTTCTCACTAACTTCATTAAGTTCAGAGCCGGAAGGTATAATCTCATGCTCAACATGGATAAGGCCCAAAGAACCTAAAATATCCAAAGCCTCTTTTGCCTGCGCCTGGCGGATAAGCAAAAAAGCTTTTTTCATTTTAACTATCATAATACCGCCTCTTCTAAAACCAACTCCTCAATTTTCCTTTTGGCAATTTTACAACGGCCCACGGCATTGGCCATCTGGTCGCCTATATAAATCTTAATCAACCGGATATTCTCTTCCGCTTGCGGGATTTTAACCTTTTCAAATAAATTAACCCGCTGGGTCGTAATGCGCAGCTCATGCCGTAATATGCCGATACCCTCTTGACGCACTAAAATCTCTTTTCTTAAAATAACAGTTTCCCTGAGCGCCTCGATTGCCGCATCAATCCATAAAGGGGTATAAAATAAATCATATTCGCTGGCGTCGAATTCCAGCGCATCAAACACGGGGATATTCACTCCGGCGATATTCTTAAAATGGGTATTTGTTTTGCTTGGCAATAAAAAAGGTTTTAAGTCGATTTCCGGATGGCTTAATAAGCCAATCCATTGGTCAACCGCCTGTCTTTTCTTAATCAAGGCTTGCTTCTTTTCTGCGAGGATTAAATTCTGTTGCAGGATTTCCAGCTGTAACTGCTGTTTCTTCAATTGCAGGGTGGGAAGATAGCGTTGGAATTGCTTTAACTCGTCGCGTTGCTTCTTTAATTCACCTTTAGTAAGCCTTATCTTTGCCATTATTTCTTCGGCCAGTATTGCTCAATAATTGAACGCTTAATTCCGGTTTCCTCCGGATCAAAAGAATCCGCCAAGATTTGCCACCCCAAATCTAAGGCCTTTTCTAAAGGGATGTTCACTTTAAGCGACATCATATTTTTTTCAAAAAGCTCTCCATATTTGAGCAATTTATTATCCCAGGCGCTCATTTGAAACCCCATAGATTGCTTTTCAATAGTCTGGCGATAATTGGCAAAAAGCTGGATCATCATATCCATAATTGTACGGTGGTCCGAACGGGTTTTCCCGTTTACCTGTTGTTTAAGCCTGCTTAATGATCCAAAGGGCTCGATAACCCCGCCTTTAAGATACAACTGACCTTCGGTAATATAACCCGTGTTATCCGGGACGGGATGCGTTACATCGTCTCCGGGCATAGTAGTTACCGCAAGAATTGTAATTGAACCGGCCCCCTGAAAATCAACCGCCTTTTCATAACGGCTGGCTAACTGGCTGTAAAGATCCCCTGGATATCCGCGGTTAGAAGGGACCTGCTCCATGGTTATGGAGATTTCTTTTAAGGCATCGGCAAAATTAGTCATATCGCTAAGCAACACTAATACGCGTTTTCCCTTTAAAGCAAAGTCCTCGGCAACAGCCAGGGATATATCCGGCACAAGCAGGCACTCAACCACAGGGTCAGCGGCGGTATGCATAAAGAATATAGAACGGTTTAGTGCCCCCTGCCTGCCTAATGTTTCTTTAAAAAATAAATAATCGTCATATTTTAAACCCATGCCTCCGAGAATAATAATATCGATTTCAGCCTGGATAGCAATCCTTGATAAAAGTTCATTATACGGCTCTCCGGCAATTGAAAAAATCGGCAATTTCTGGGATTCCACCAAAGAATTAAAAACATCAATCATGGGAATGCCGGTGCGAATCATCTTATCGGGGACTATTCTTTTTACCGGATTAACCGGCGGGGCGCCAATCTCAACCATATCTTCTGATAATGCAGGGCCGCGGTCTAAAGGCAGGCCGCTTCCATTAAATATACGGCCCAATAAATTTTCTCCTGTAGCAACGCGCATGGGATAACCCAGGAATCTTACTTTATCTCCTGTGGATATACCCCGGCTGCCGGCAAAAACCTGCAGAAATATTTTTTGGGAATCAATA
>JBAZOE010000014.1:0-19085 GCA_041648875.1 Candidatus Omnitrophota bacterium | reverse complement strand
CAGCTCCAGGGCTTTTTTGGCCCGGGGCGTAAAAGGAATATCCCCGATAATCTGGGTAGTCGGGCCGGGCTGCACCAGTTTTTCTATTTCCAGCCTGATATTCTCAAGCGAAACCTCAAGTTTCTGCAAAACCGCAGCAGCCACGCCTTCCCCTTCACGGATAAGCCCGAGTAAAATATGCTCGGTGCCGATATAGTCGTGATTAAAACGCCTGGCTTCTTCTTTTGCCAGAATAATTACTTTCCTTGCCCTTTCTGTAAAACGGTTAAACATGATTTTTATCTCCTATCAGATCCCCGGTATCTTCGATGCCAAGGATTATCCGCCGGTCTATTTATAGGGCGGATAAGTTTAATTTTCTACGAATCAGCTCTGCTCTTTTTAAATCCCTTTCGTCAGAAGAAAGTTTTTTATTCTCCAATTTCTGCAGGTGCGCCGGCTGGGTAATGATAAAGAGCTCGTTGATCGTGCGGCGGTCAATGTCTTTAATCATACCAAGGTCGCATCCTAACCTGACCATAGACAACAATTCAATCGTCTCCTGGCTGGTAATGATGCGGGCGCTCTTTAAAATACCCAGGGAACGGTTGACCCTGTCCTCTAAAACCTCTTTGTTTTTAGAAAGCAGGATCTGGCGCGCCTGGGTCTCCTGTTCGATGATCTGGCGGATAAGCCCGTTGATATTTTCAATTATCTCGCTCTCTCCGTGCCCCAGGGAAACCTGGTTAGAGATCTGGAAAAAATTTCCGCTGGCCTGAGTGCCTTCACCGTAAAGGCCGCGGGTGGTAAAGCTTAACTTGGCAATCGCCGCAAGCACGCGTTCGATCTGCCGGCTCATTACCAGAGCGGGCAAATGAAGCATGACTGAGCCGCGCATCCCGGTTCCCGTATTAGTGGGGCAGGCGGTAAGATAACCGAAGTCGTCTAAATAGGCGTAATCCAAAAGTCCGGACAAAGAATCATCCAGGCGGTTAATGATCTCCCAGGATTCAAAAAGATTAAACCCCGACTGCATCAGCTGGATGCGCAGGTGGTCCTCTTCATTGATCATCACCGCGATTATCTCTTCATCATCAATAAGCAATGCCTTATGTTCTGTTTTCTGGGTGTGCTCGATCGACATAAGGTGCCTTTCCACCAGGAACTGTTTATCGATCGGGTCTAAATCCGCCAGCCTGAAGAACGTGGACCTCTTAAGCATATCGATCTTGGCAGTGGCGTCGGCGACTTTTGCTATGATCTCTTCAAGCTGTATTTTGCTTGCCCAATGCGGAAAAGGATATTTATTAAGATTCCTTGCCAGGCGCACCCTGCTTGAGATAACAATATCGGAGTTCGGGCCCGTGCCCTTAAGCCATTCACTGGTATGGTTCAACAAATCATTTATCTGCATTTTAACCTTCTTTTGATCCGTTACTCTGCTCTGTAGAGATTTTTTTGATCAGGTCGCGCAGCCGCGCAGCTTCTTCGAAATCTTCTCTCTGGATTGCTTTTTGCAATTGTTCTTTCAGGCCTTCTGAATCCGCTTTTTTCCTTCCGGGCCGGGAAATAGTTTTCCCCTTAAGAGGGGATTTTCCCACATGCTGGTTTGAACCGTGTATCCTCTTTAACAAAGGAGCCAGATATTTGCGGAAGGTATTATAACACTCTCCGCAGCCAAGCCTTCCGATTTTCTTAAAATCCGCGTAGCTTAAATTACAATTAGGGCATTTGACAGTAACGTTTTCTTCCTCTTTATTTGGTTTCTCAAAATCAGCCATGCCGGCAAGAAGCTCGCTTAAGCCAAACTGCTGCTCCATAGCCGCGCTCTTGTGCCTTGCGCAATCCTCGCAGAGATGCAGTTCATTCATCTGCTCATCGATAATCTCGGTCAGATGCACGGTAGCCTGATTTTTTTTGCAGATATCGCAAAGCATATTAATACTTAATTCCTTCTTTACCGGTAAGCTGTTTAAATTTCTTCATTAACTCCAGGGTGAATTTCCCGGGTTTACCCGCCCCGATAACCCTGCCGTCCACTTTAACAACGGGGATGATCTCAGCGGCTGTGCCGGTAAGAAAACACTCATCGGAAATATAGACTTCATGGCGGGTAATCACGTGCTCATGCGCCGGCAGCTTGGCTTTACGGGTAATCTCTAAAACCGCATCCCTGGTGATCCCGCGCAAAGTCCCCATGCACTGCGGAGGGGTATAAAAATGCCCGTTCTTAACCACAAAGATATTATCTCCGGTGCACTCCGCCACATAACCTAACGAATCAAGCATGATCGCCTCGTCAGAACCGCTGTTAGCCGCCTCGATTTTAGCCAGGATGTTATTCAAATAATTTAAAGACTTAATCTGCGGGTTTAACGCCTCGGGTAAATTACGCACCGTAGGCACCGTAACAATGCTTAAGCCTTCACGATAAAGTTTCTCCGGATACAAGGCTATTCTGTCTGCGATAATAATAATTGTAGCGCCCTTATAACATTTATTCGGATCAAGCCCCAGGTCGCCTTCCCCGCGGGTAACCACCAGGCGGATATAGGCGTTATCCAATTTATTCGCCTTGACTGTCTGCAGAACCCCTTTAATCATCTGCTCCTTGGTCAGGGGGACCTTTAACATGATACTTTGGCTGGACTCAAAAAGCCGGTCAATGTGCTCTTTTAATTTAAACACGCGCCGGTTATAGGAACGGATCCCCTCAAAAACCCCATCACCGTAAAGCAGGCCGTGGTCAAAAACGGAAATCTTCGCGTTCTCTTTTTCATAAAATTTGCCGTCGATATAAATTTTCATCGTAGTCTCCTATGCAATAATCCCATCCTTCAAATGGATAACCCTTGCGGCTCCTTTGGCAATATCTTTATCATGAGTAACCATAACAACAGTAACCTTTTCGCTTTTGTTAAACTCTGTCAGCAGCCGTAAAATATTTTCACCGTTCTCCGAGTCCAGGTTTCCGGTGGGCTCATCGCAAAGCAAAAGCTGCGGGTGATTAATCAGGGCTCTGGCAATAGCCACTCTCTGCTGTTCCCCGCCCGAGAGGGCCTGCGGCTTATGATCAAGCCTGCCGGATAACCCCAGTCTTTCTAAAAGCTGCCGGGCAAACTCCAGACTTTTCTTTCTGGCCCACCAGGAGTTTAAAATGCTCGGCAACAAAACATTTTCCAGAGCGGTTAACTCCGGCAGAAGATGAAAAAACTGGAAAACAAAACCGACTTTGCGGTTACGCAAGGCCGAGCGCGCGTTTTCATCCAAGCCGTAAATATCGCCGCCCTCAAAATAAACTTTTCCTTTAGTAGGGTTATCTAAGCCCCCTAAAATATGTAAAAGCGTCGATTTCCCCGCCCCTGAAGGCCCCTGGATTGCCAGGAATTCACTTTTAGCGACGGTAAAATTTATATCCTTCAATACTTCAAGGCTGCTTGCGCTGTCACGGTAACTTTTACAAATTCCGCTGACCTTGACTATATCCTTACTCATGCCGCACTGCCTCGCTGGGGATTATCCTGGTGGCGTAGTATGCCGGATAAATACTGGCGGCTAATGTAATCCCCAAGGCGGATAAAAGTATCAGGTTGATATCCCCGATATTTATATTAACAGGTATACGGTCAAAATAATAAATATCTTTCGGGATCAGGCTCCTGCCGATAATCCGGGATATAAAATCCACTACCTTATCCAGGGAAAGCGCTAAAGATATCCCTCCCGCTAAACCCAGCAGGATCCCGGCTATGCCGATAGACATGCCCTGAAAGACAAAAATCTGCAATATGCTTTTGGTCCTGGCGCCTACAGAACGCAGGATACCAATATCCTTGATCCGGCTCATTACCGACATAATCAAGGTGCTTACAATGCCGAATGCCGCCACAACCGTAGTCATAGTCACCACGATAAACATAACCACCTTCTCCAGTTTCAAGGCTTCCAGGAAATTTTTATTCGCGTCTATCCAGGTACGCGCCTGATACGGGCCGACACCGGTTAAATCTTTGTAGAGCTTTTCTTTTATATCTTCGACCTTATAAGCATTGTCCACTTTAACTGCCAGGCCGCTTACGGCGTCGGGCATTTTGTAAAAATCCTGCGCCCCTTTGATGCCGGTCAAGATCAAACCTGAATCGTAAAGATACATGCCGCTGTTAAAAATACCCTTGATGCGGAAATCGGTTTTGGCAAGGGTAACCGGAGAAACCAGGCTGATAATATCCCCCACTCCCAAACCCAGGCGCAGGGCAAACTCCTGTCCCACAGCGACTTCATTACCGGAGAAATCATAACTTCCCAATTTCAGGTATTCGTTAATCTTAGAGGTCTCCGCCTGAAGTTGCGGGTCTATGCCGCGGACCTCCACTCCAAAGATTGATTTGGCGTTCTTTACCAGCGCCTGGCCTTCAATGTAAGGAGATACGCCTTTAACATAAGGAAGCGCCTTTAATTTATCGATTGCCTGATAAGGGTCTTTTGAGCCTCCATAAAATTCAAGCGACAGGTGCGCGTTGGTGCCAACCATTTTATCCTCAAGGAAGCGGTCAAAGCCGCTCATCACCGAGATTACCACGATTAATACCAGGACCCCTATCGCAATACCCGCCATGGAGATAAGAGCGGTAATAGAGATAATCTTCTCTTTCTTTCCCCCTCTTAAATATTTCTGGCTAAGCCATAGTTCCGAAAGCATATTATTCCTTGTCTACCTATTAGCGCGGGGTGTCTAACTTAATCTCTTCCTGTCTTCTTAGTAAAGGGAACAAAATCACATCCCTGATCGACGGCTGATCCGTAAGCAACATAACCAGCCTGTCGATGCCAATGCCTAAGCCTCCTGCCGGAGGCATACCATGCTCCAAAGCTAAAAGATAGTCCTCATCTATATTCTTCGCCTCCTCAGTATTGAGCTCTTTGATCTCCTCCTCAAAACGCCTGCGCTGCTCCAGGGGATCGTTTAACTCAGAATAAGCATTAGCGATTTCCATGCCTGCCACATAAAGTTCGAATCTTTCCGAAATTAAAGGGTTATCTTTCCTGGTTTTAGCCAAGGGGCAAAGGCTGGTAAAATAATCCGTGATAAATACCGGGTTGATCTGTAAATCTTCTTCCAGCGTATCTTCGATAATCTTATTTATCTGTGAACGGCTCAGCCGGTTTTTATCTTTAGCAACCCCTTTAGCTTGCAATTTCTCAAGCATCTTCACCGGATCATCAGACGGCTCTATCCCAAACTTATCTTTGACTAATCCGGCAAATGACTGCCTCATCCAGGGGGTTTTAAGAGCGATGGCCTTGCCATGACAAAGCAATTCTTCTTTACCCAAAACCTCCCTTGCCACATAACAGATTAAATCCTGGGTTAAATTAATCATGTCCTCATAATCCGCGTAAGCCTGATAAACCTCAAGCATAGTAAACTCCGGGTTATGGCGGGTGGAGACCCCTTCATTGCGGAAAGAACGGTTAATCTCATAAACCCGGTCAAACCCTCCCACTAAAAGGCGTTTTAAGTACAACTCCGGGGCAATTCTTAAATATAAATCCATGGTATATTCATTATGGAATGTTTTAAAAGGCCTGCCTGCCGCCCCGCCTGCGATATCATGCATCATGGGAGTCTCGACCTCCAGGAATCCTTTCTCGTCGAGGAAATTACGGACGGCCCGGATGATCCTGGCGCGCAATAAAAATACTTTTTTCACATCTTCGTTGGAAAGTAAATCCAGGTAACGCTGCCTGTAACGGGCCTCCACGTCTTTTAAGCCATGCCACTTCTCAGGCAAAGGCCGCAAGGACTTGGCCAAGACTGTAAAATCCAAAACTTTAACTGTAAATTCACCGGTATGTGTCTTAAAAAGCTCACCGCTAACGCTTATAATATCGGCAATATCCAATTGTTCAATGAGCGCGGATTTCTCTTCTCCCACCACATCCCGCTTGACATAAAGCTGGATCTTGCCGGTAGAATCCCTCAAATCCATAAAATTAACTTTGCCATGGCCGCGGTTAGCCATGATCCGGCCGCAAAGCGTAACCTTCCTGCCTTCTTCAAAAGAAGCCAAAGCGCTTCCAATAGTATCATGCTCCGGTACAGCCGCAGGATACAAAGGAACATTTTTGCCTTTAAGCGCTTCTAATTTGGCGATTCTTTGCCGGATAATCTCATTAATGTCCATAGGTGAGCAATTATATCGTATATTTGGGGTTATGTCAAAAGAAAATGGGGTATTAAGCCTGATATTGTGAAAGCTTCTTAATCCTTTTAAGCATATTAGGATGCGTGCTTAACAGCTCCATCATCTTGTCCCCTAAATTCAGGCGGATATTGGTATTTTTAAGCATCGCCAACTCAGAAGCATCGATTGTACCGCTTTTGTCCATATCCAATTGCGATAACTCCAGCACTTCCTTCCTGCCCTGAGAGGGATCATTAATAAAAAACGCTTTTAACCCTTCACTTTGCTTTAAAGACTCTTTGCTTAACCTGGCTGAGCCGTAAGCAAGTTTATAAAGGCTGGAGGCCAGGGCCTTAGGCTGATTTCCCAAAAGCACTGAACCCTGGTCCGCGAAATACTCCCGGATACGCGAGGCGTAAAGCACCAGAAGATTGGTTATAAAATAAAAGAGAAAAGCTGCCAGGCCGATGAGCATGGTATTGCCTCCCCTTTCATCGCGGCGGCGGCCATAGAATAAAAACTGCCAGGCAATGCGGTACATGATCATGGGGATTACCGAAAGCAGGGTAATCGTAAGCACGTCGCGGTTCTTTAAATGGCTTAACTCATGCCCCAGCACCGCTTTTAACTCCGCATCGTCGAGTAATTTGATAATCCCGCTGGTTACGCAGACACGGCCGTCTTTTATCGAACGGCCGAAAGCAAAAGCGTTGGGGATATCGATCTGGGCGATGCCGATCCTCGGCATAGGAATACCGGCGCGCACGCATAGGGCCTCCACCATCTGGAAAAGCCTCGGGTTTTCCTCCCTTTTTATGTATTTTACACGCATGCTCCATTCCACTATTTTAGGCCCCAGCATATACTGGATAAGCATCAAAACAACAGAGATAATCAAATAAAAGCTGAAATCACCTACGTGCAGAAAACTTCTGCCGATGACAACGATCAAGGCATAAATAACCCCAAATAAAAGCGTAACCAATAACCACATCCTTAACTGTAATGACCACATTCTAATCCTTTCCGCCTGCATGAACCGCTTATCAGCAGGACATTTACAATTATATTTTATCTGGATTTAATCTTTGATAACTTCGGCTTTAATAATGAACCTGTATATGGGCATATTCTTGCTGTCGGTATTGACATAAACATACTGGGTAATCTTGCCGGAATACCCTTTGGGATTAAATTTTACCTCCAAGCTGGCAGTCTCTTTAGGCAAGATGACCTTCCTGTCTATTTCTGAAAGAGTGCATCCGCAGGAAGCATGCGTACCGTTAACATTTAAGTTTTCAACAGAATCGTTCGTTAGCGGAAAAACGTGTTTTACAACTCCTTCCGAAACGCGGACCTTTCCAAAATCCCAGGTATTCTCCTTAAGCTCAACCATCTGCGCCAAACAAATTGAAAAAACAAAAACGGAAAACAAAACAAACGATATCGCCCTACGCATTAACCCCTCCAGATCAAAAATATCCCTAAACTAAAGAATAAAATCGCCATTAATATCTTGATTAAACCCATGCGCTTCTTGAGAAATCCCGAGAACTGCTCGCTGCTAGCGCCCATAAGCGCGAAAACCAATATCCCCATCAACGGGACAATAAACATAATATTATAAAGCAAAAGATACCCTAAGGCCTGCAGTTTAAGAGGGCTGGCCTTTAAAACAAAGGCTATCGTCGGCAAATATACCTGGCCCGTACAGACAGCCTCTAATAAAGAAACCAGGAATCCGGTAATGAAAGCGCTGGCAACAAGCTTGCCTAATCCGGGGGAAAAGCTTTGCTGCCTCTCTTGATTGGTTTTTCGGTAAAAAAACCCCACTACCCTGTGGATACTCTCCTTAACCGGTTTAGGCAGCTGTAAAATAAAATTATCGGTTGAGCCTGTTTTTTTTAATTTAATAAAATCATAGACAGCAAGGATTCCAAACAGCACGCTGGCTGAGCCGACAACTATATTCAACAAATGAGTAACCGCCCAAAGGGAGCGGAAACGGTAGAGAAAATTAAAGACTCCCAAGCCGATACCCAGGTACGTCAAGAACACGGAAAGGATAAAGGCTGAGCCGATAAAAATAAGCTCTCTTTTGCGGTAACCCTGCGCCGCCAGAAAAGAGATAAAAAAAACGATCACCGTAAAGGCGCAAGGATTAATCCCGTCTTCAAGCCCGGCGATAATCACGGACAAGGGGACAAAACTCTTAAAATATGAAATCAAATCAACCGGAATTAAAGGAGAGCCGGAATGCCCCCTGCTTAAGGCATCTTTGATAAAATTACGCAAGTTATCTTCCATCTGGGGCTGATTATTCAAAAACCTCCCCCGCATATAGAGAACAGGAACTTTGAATTCCGCCCCAGAGCCGTTTTCCTTCATCAAGGTTAATAATAGCTCATAGTTCTTCAACTCTCCGACATCCAGGTAAACAAAAGCAACCCGGCCGGCGAACTCCTTCTGGATAACCGGCATTACCTGCGACTTTAGCTTTGCGCACTCATGGCAGTTAAGCGAATGAAAAATAAGCAGTTCCGGCGTCTCCTGCTTCTCAGCGGCCATTGCCCCGGGAGCAAAAAACAATACCAAAAAGGAAAAACAAATAACAAATCTCTGTATTATCTTACACATTCCTGTTTTATTTTTTAAATAAGATGAATTTACCCGGGCCCAATAAGATAAGCGCCAGGCAAATTGCCGCAATTATAAAATTATACTCATAACCTCCGTTAGAGAGAAAGAAACCTTTGGTTAAGTGCACTGTGATGGCGGCAGTAAGGATAAAGATTAAAAGCATAGTTGATACCAGCCTTGTTTGTACCCCAATAATCACAAGCAGCCCTCCGAGCAAGACTGTATACGCAGCAACGTACGCCCACAAAATTGCCGGGACAAATCCTAAACCGGAAAGCATCTGCGAAAAACCCTTGACCCCCGGGCCGCCGAATAAACCAAAAGCCATTTGTAAACCATGCGCCATAAACATAATACCCAAAGCCAGCCGTAAAACCAGGATCCCCCAATTTAACATCTTAGCCCTCCTTTGTTAAATTACCCACTAATCCGATTTTATTACTCAGCCCGCTCAAACGGTAAGTACACATTATAAAATGTAACAACGTGGGAAGAACCCCTTTTAAATTAAAACCAAAGACGACCCCGCATGATTTATTATTTGCCATTGGAATAATATAGCCGAGGTCACGCGGGATAAACTTTTTAAGAGGGAGATTCTTTATGCGCCTTATTATGTTAAGCGCCGCATGGTCTCCTTCGGCAATAGCAAACTGCACAGCCATCCTCAGAGAACCGCCTTTTTTGGTAAAAAAGGCGGTATCCCCGGCGCAAAAACAATCTTCTTTAAATTTTAGGTATTCATCTACAACTATCCTGCCCTGCGGGTTCTTCTCAACCGGCAGTTTTTGAATAAAATCCGCGCTCCTTACTCCGGGCACCCAAAAGAGCATGGCTTTTTCAAATATACGGTTTCCGGAGACTGCCAGGCGGCTCTCCTGGATACCCTCAATAACCGAATTCACCAATATCTCTATCCCCATGCTCTCTAAATTAGCCCGCACATAGGATTTCATCCAGCCCGGTAAGGGTGCGAGTATCTCCGGAGCGCGCTCGACAATAACTATTTTTGCGGTGATGCCTTTTTTCTGACAATACAGCCGGATATTGCTTGCTGCCTCTATTCCCGTATACCCGCCTCCACAAATGACAAAATTATCAAATTTAGACTCCTCCTGGAGCGCATTCAATATTCTCTTGGCGTCATCAACGCTGTTTAAGGCGTAAGCATGGTTTTGCGCCTCCTGGTTAGCGAAGAAATTAGTCTGGCTGCCGCTGGCAATAACCAGAAAATCATAAGCATAGCTGGAATTAGAAGTAACAACCTGCCTAGATTCAAAATCAACCGCAATAACTTCTTCTTTAATAAAATCGAGATTTTCTTTGCCTGATAAATCAGAGATTTTACCGGCAAGAAAATCCGGGTTAATCCTTCTTCCGATTGTATCAGGAAGCAAGGGCAGGAAATCGGAAGAATCTTTCTTGTCAAAGAGAGTAATCCGCAAGCCTGAATTAGACCCGGACAGCCTTTTTGCCGCGCTTAATCCGGCAAACCCCGCGCCGATAATGATGATTTTATGCATATCAAAAAAGGGTAAACTGATTGCTTAATTATTCGTTATATGTTAACATAATTTTATGTTTATGAAAATGAAAATCCGCATCGAAAAAGAGCTGGCCGCCTATGCCCAAAGCATAGACAAATTATACTCACTTAAGAAGCTCTCTCCTGTCCTCTCTAAAAGCATCAAAGAATTTATCTGCCGGCCCGGTAAAAGAGTAAGGCCGGTATTATTCTGCATCGGTTATCTCGGTTTTTCCAGGAAAACCCCTCCGGGGCTCTATCGCAGCGCGCTGTCATTGGAACTCCTGCATGATTTCCTTCTGGTTCACGACGATATCGTTGATAAATCCGATACGCGCCGCGGCGCTCCTTCCATGCACGCCATGCTTAACCGCTATCTTTACCCCGGCAAGAAAATAAGGTTCGACGGTGAAGACCTGGCTATCGTCATAGGCGATGTAATGTACGCTATGGGCCTGGAGGCATTCTTATCGGTTAAAGAGGACCTGCGGCGTAAAGAAGCCGCTTTAAGAAAACTTATCTCCGCGGCTTTGTACACGGGCAGCGGCGAATTCATAGAGTTATTATTGGGGACCAAACCCATTGAAAAAGTTACGCAGGAAGATATTTATAAGGTTTACGATTATAAAACCGCAAACTACACCTTTGCCTCGCCCTTAACCATGGGTTCGACTCTCGCCGGGACAGGAGCCGGCCAAACAGAAAAGCTCTTCTCTTACGGGATGTTTCTGGGAAGGGCATTCCAGATCAGAGATGACATTATCGGGACATTCGGCGATGAAAAAATCACCGGAAAATCAAGCCTTACTGATATCAAGGAAGCGAAAAGAACCCTGCTTATCTGGCATGCCTTTAATCATGCCGGCAAAAAAGACAGGCTGGTGATAAAAAGGATAATGGGATCTGAATCTTTCGGCAATAGCGAATTGTTGAAAATGCGCGGGATTATCGTTCAATCAGGAGCGCTGGCGTACGCGCAAGGCCAGATTAAATATCTTTTTTCTAAGGCGCGCACACAACTCAACGCCCTAAAAATGAACGCCAGCTATAAGCAGACGCTGGATAATTTCTCACAAAAGATCCTAAAGACTTAACCACTCTTATGTAACGGAAAATAACAATGAAAATAAATTTAGCAACCTCCGCGGGATTCTGTTTCGGAGTAAGAAGGGCGATTAATATGGCGATAGAGACCGCCAAGGTCAATAAGCCGGTATTTATGCTCGGGGATATCGTGCATAACGAAGAGGTGGTCAGGCAAATCCAGAAAACCGGAATTAAGAAAATCTGCCGGCTTTCCGCCGTAAAAAAGGGAAAGATTCTGTTGATCCGCGCTCATGGATGCTCAAGAGACACGCTGCAAAAAGCGAAGGAATTGGGATATTCAATTATCGACGCGACCTGCCCGATGGTAAAAGAGATACACGCCATAGCCAAGAGATTAGAAAATAAGGGTTTTAAGATAATTGTAGTCGGGGATAAATCTCACGACGAAGTTAAGGGTATTGCCGGACAACTTAAGGCCAAAGCGATTGTTATCGATAAGGCGGATAATATCCCTTTAAAAAAAATAAAATCCATCAAAAAGGCCGGCGTAGTAGTGCAATCAACGCAAAATCTCGATAAAACGCTGGAGATATTTGATATTTTAGGCAAGAATATCCGGAAAGTGGAATTTCATAATACTATCTGTAAACCAACCCGGGCAAAACAAGACGAGATCAAGATCATGCCGAAAAAAAACGATGTAATGATTATTATCGGCTCTAAAACAAGCGCCAACACTAAAAGGATTTATGAAATATCAAAATCCTTAAATAATAAAAGCTATTGGGTAAATTCCAGCGGGGAAATCAAAAAAAGCTGGTTAAGCGGGGCTAAAAGCGCCGGGATAACCGCGGGCGCATCCACTCCTGAATCAACCATCCGGGAAATCGTCCAAAAAATCAGGGCTTACTCTGCCGCCTGATCAAATCCGCGGTTGTCTTGTTTTTCTTTAACATCAGAAAACAATAGTTTTATTCTCGTGTCTGATGATGCGGTAATCAACATAGCTCAAAATCGAATTAGCCAATGCCTTTTTCTCCAGGTTCCTTCCTTTTCTTATAAGGTCCTGCCGGCTGTCTTTATGAGAGACATGCTCTACCTCCTGAGAAATAATCGGGCCTTCATCAAGCTTCTCATTTACAAAATGCGCGGTTGCGCCGATCACTTTAACCCCTTCCTTAAGCGCGCGGCCGTAAGGGTCAGGGCCTTTAAAAGCGGGCAGAAAACCATGATGGATATTAATTATGTCTTTATCATATTTCTTAAGGAAATCCGGGGAAAGCACCAGCATGTAACGGGCCAATACCAGAAAATCCGTGGAGCCGGAGGCATAAGACAACAACTCGGCTTCCCTGCGGTTTTCTTTGCTGGCGGGCACATAATAGAATGGGATGCCATGCTGCATCAGGAGCTTGCGGTGTTTCTCGCTGTTACTTAAAACAAAAGGGATCTTTACATTAAGCTCACCCGACATCCAAAGATACAACAAATCGATCAGGCAATGGTCGGCATCGGAGACGAATATCCCCATGCGCAGAGTCTGCGACTTATCGATAATCTTCCACTGCGCAGAAAATTCTTTTCCTATGGCTGAAAACTCATCGGCTAAAGTATCCCTGCCATGCTTGGCCTTATCCAGGATAAACTCGACACGCATAAAGAAATACCCGCCTTGCGGATCCGTACTGTACTGGTCGGCGGTAACAATGTTTCCGCCGTGGCTGAAGATAAAATCAGAGATCCTGGCGACAATACCTTTCTGGTCCAGGCATTGAAATAATAGGACGAATTTACGCATATATCCTCCGTAATTAGGATTACCGCCTGATTAGCCGCGCGTTAATTCAATAATCTTATTCTCTATCAACGTCCTGTGTTTTTGTTCTTCAGTGATCAAAAACGAAAGCAACTCTGACAGGTTTGGATGGCGCGACAACATCTCCTGATATGTCTCTATAGCGTCGACTTCCTTCGATAAAGCTATTTTTAAAACCTCAACATCAATCATGGCATGCCTCCTTCTAAAATAAGGTATAGACGAAAGGCGCAACCGTACTGCTCTGTGATAAAAATATGAGCGCACCCAGCAATAGAAGCGTTATCACTATCGGCCCAAGCCACCATTTCTTTCTTACCCTTAAGAAATCCCAGAACTCCTTTAAAATGCCCAGCTTACTCATCAGCTTAAAATCTCCTTTCGTAATCTAAAATCCCGCCACCTGTTTTATCTTTTTTCTTCCAGTATGAATCTGCCCTGCTTTTTCTTTCCAGCAAATCGATCCTGAATAACCGCATCAACAAGCCTAGCGGCGTAAAAACCAGATAAAAAAGGATAACCAGGATAACCCTCGTGTTAATCCACCCCAGGATAAAAGCAAGACGCATCCAGGCAATATATACCGGCTTAAGCAAAACAGGCAAAATTAATCCCATGAAAATAAACACGCAGGAAACCGCCAGACTGTTCACAGCGGCATTATATTTATGCCGGAAGAAAAACAAGCTTGAAATAACCAAGAAAACCAACGCCATGGTTATCCCAAACTTTCCTAATGTCCTTTTATCGAGATTTAACTTTTCCATTTTAATCTAATTCAAGGCCTTTTTTCCAGTCTGTGTTTTCTTCAACAGGCGGCTGTTCTTCTTTATTTAGCAAGAAACTTCCCAGCATCAAATAATCGATTTCCGTGCGCATAAAACATTTATAAGCGTCCCCGGGGCTTAAAACCAAAGGCTCCCCCCGCACGTTAAAAGATGTGTTAATCATAACGGGGCAGCCGGTTTTCTTAGAAAACGCTTGGATCAAATCATAGTAAAGCGGATTTTCTTCTCTTCTTACCGTCTGCACCCGCGCGGAATAATCCACGTGGGTTACTGCCGGGATTAAAGAACGCGTTATTTTTAATTTATCAAGCCCTTCGGCATCACCGCCGGCTTTAAGCCTTTTCTCAGGCTTTACCGCTGCCGTTAAAAGCATATACGGGCTTTCTTTGTTAAACTCAAACCACTCCGACACCTTATCGCTTAATACCGCCGGGGCAAAGGGGCGGAATGATTCACGGTATTTTATCTTAAGATTCATTTTAGACTGCATGTCCGGGTTACGCGCGTCGCCGATTATACTTCTTGAACCTAAAGCGCGCGGCCCAAACTCCATCCTGCCCTGGAACCAGCCAATAACTTTTCCGGAAATAACCAAATCAGAAACTTTCTCCGCTATATCGCCATAACTTAACCGTTGATACGGAATATTTTCCTTGTTCAAGAAATCTTCGATATATCCATCGCTATAAGACGGCCCTAATAAGGAGGCTTTCTGCGCATCATTTACTCCCGCGGCAAAACGCTGTTTGCCTAAATATTTATGCCAGCCCAAAAGCGCAGCCCCCAGGGCGCCTCCTGCATCCCCGCTTGCCGGCTGGATCCAGATATCTTTAAACGGGCCTTCGCGCAGGATCCTGCCGTTTCCGACGCAATTTAATGCCACTCCTCCGGCAAGGCAAAGCTTATCCTGGCCGGTAACCTTATGGACATGCGAAACCATCCTGAGCATAATCTCTTCTGTCGCAGCCTGCACAGAAGAAGCGATATCCATATATCTTTTGGTTATCTCCGAGCCGGGCTTTCTTGGCGGAGCGCCAAAAAGACGGTTAAAATGCCGGTTTGTCATGCGCAGGCTGTTACAAAACCCAAAATACCCCATATTCATCCTGAAGGATCCGTCATCTTTTAAATCAATCAACTCCTTAAGAATTAAATCTTTGTATACAGGATCGCCGTAAGGAGCCAGCCCCATAAGTTTGTATTCGCCGGAATTGACCCTAAAGCCCGTATAATAGGTAAAGGCCGAATACAACAAACCTAAGGAATTAGGAAATCTGAGATATTGCTGGATATCTAAATCATTGTCTTTACCTATCCCGAAACTGGCTGTCTCCCATTCCCCCACTCCGTCTATTGTCAAAAACGCGGCTTGCTTAAAAGGCGAAGGATAAAAAGCGCTTGCGGCATGCGATTCATGATGCTGGGCGAAAAGAATCTTTCCGTTAAAATCCAGGTCTTTCCTGATTATTTCGGTAACCCAGAGTTTTTGCTTAAGCCAGGCAGGAATTGCTTCTATAAACTGGGTTATGCCTCTTGGGGCATAGCTAAGCGCGGTCTCCAGGATGCGCTCAAATTTGATAAAAGGCTTATCGTAAAATACAACCAGGCCCAAATCTCCCGCGTTGATCCCGGCCTCTTTAAGGCAGTAATTGATGGCGTTGACGGGAAAACCCGGGTCATGTTTTTTGCGGCTGAAGCGTTCCTCCTGGGCGGCGGAGATAATCTCCCCGTCGGCCACCAAACAAGCCGCGCTATCATGATAAAAACATGAAATCCCTAATATGTTGACACGAAGATTTGCAGGCATAGGTTTATGAATTAAATTATAACACAAAGACAAATTAAAAAAACCAGTTTCTTCCCATAAATAATCCATAACTCATAATTATTAATAATGATTTATATGGTATAATTAAATATATGAAATCCAAAAGAAATATAATCTTGCCCTATATTATAAGCTGCGGATTAATTCTTCTTACTACCCTCTTTGGCGAACTGGTTAAAGAAAAGATTGGCCCGACCAACATCGTTATGTTTTATCTTCTGGCTGTCGTCTTTGTCGCCATCCGCTGGGGCAGAGGCCCTGCCATCACAACTTCGATTATAAGTGTTTTGTTTTTCGACTTTTTCCTCGTCCCTCCTTATTTTACTCTTAGCGTTGCCGATATTGAATATATCTTCACTTTCACGGCTTTTTTGATTGTCGGCATTATTGTCAGCACCTTTGCCTCTAAAGTAAGAGAACAGATTATGCAGCATCAAACGGAAAAACTTCATTCAGCGCTGTTAAACTCTATTTCCCATGACTTAAAAACACCTCTTGTTTCAATAACCGGGACATTGACCGCGCTTTTAGATAAAAAATCGAATTTAGACGCCCAACATATTAGAGAACTCTTGGAAACGGCGAAAGGCGAATCAGACCGGCTTAACCGGATTGTAAACAATCTCTTAGATATGACAAAGATGGAATCCGGTGTATTGCGGATCTCAAAAAAACCTTGCGATTTAAGAGACCTTATAGGCGCATGCCTGGAACAATTAAAAGAAAAAATAGGCTGCAGAGAAATAAAAATAGAGATCCCTAAAGATTCCCCTGAAATATCCGTAGATTTTCCGTTTATGCTCAAAGCACTCTTTAATATTGTTGATAACGCCTTGAAGTATTCTCCGGATGGCACGCCGGTTGAAATACAAGCTGACTTTTTTCAGCATAAGGCACAAGTCAGGATACGGGATTATGGCGCGGGAATACCCAAAGAAGACCTTAAGCGCATTTTTGAGAAATTTTATAGAGTAGAACGGTCCCAAAATGTATCAGGCACCGGGCTGGGCCTGTGTATTTCAAAAAGTATTATCGAAGCCCATAGTGGAAAAATTAGCGTTGAGAGCACTCCTGCTAAAGGATCCACTTTTATTGTGGAACTGCCATTAGAATGAATAATACCGCATCTGAACAGGCTAATTTAAGGATCCTTGTCGTTGATGATGAAAAGGCTATCCGCGGTTTTCTTAAAACATCGCTTTCATCATATGGTTATAGCGTCTTCGAAGCTGATACAGGGAGAAAAGCATTAGAAGAAGTTGTTAATACCCACCCTGACGCGGTCATTCTTGACCTCGGGCTTACCGATATTGACGGCAGGGAGGTTATAGACAGGATCCGCAAACGGACAAAGACGCCGATTATCATCTTGTCTGTGCGAGACGACCCATACGAGAAAATCGCCGCCCTCGATGCGGGAGCCGATGACTATCTTACCAAGCCGTTCTCTACGGAAGAATTACTGGCACGCCTGCGCGCGGTAATGAGGCGCCTTTTACCGCTGGATAAAGAAGAAACCCTTAAAACAGCCAAACTTTGCATGGATATCACAAAACGCCGCGTAAGAGTCGACAATAATGAGATTGACCTATCCCCCATAGAATATGATTTGCTCAAGTTATTTCTTTTAAATACCGGTAAAGTCCTTACCCACCGGCAGATACTCCGGCAGATATGGAACAAAACCGAAGATTTTGAAGGCATCCTCCATTTATTACGGGTCACGATCAGCAACCTGCGGAACAAAATCGAACCCAATCCGGACCGGCCTACCTATATATTAACTGAACCAGGCGTAGGATACCGCCTGCGCTCGGAAGACTAAAACCCTTAGCGCGTTAGTTTTGACCTTTTTTTGACTTGCCTCTCTATCCCCTCAAGAGTAATTTAGATATCCTATGAAGAGAATAGGATACTTTTATAATATCGCCTCCGGTATTTTCTGGGAAACAGCCTATGCGTTAGTAATTATTGGCGGCGGACTGCTGCTTGCCTTTCTTATTAAGTATATAAAATGATACTAAAACCGCAATTAAGTGACATTAAGAATATTGGCTACTATTTAGGCAGGATTACTCTTGGCCTTGGCCTAACCATGTTTATGCCGTTCATCATAGGGCTGTTTTTGTTTAAAGAACCTGACCCGGCATTTGATTTCCTGATTGGCGCAAATATCACGGTACTTCTGGGCTTAGTATTAAGCCGCCTATGTAAGACAAACAGGGACTTGCATACCGCCCAGGCCATGGTTATCGTAGCTCTTTCCTGGCTTATCGCTATGGCATTAGGAGCTATACCTTTATTCTTAAGCGGCCACTATAATTCATTTCTTGATACATGCTTTGAAACCATGTCGGGCTTTACCACAACCGGCTTAACTCTGGTACAGGACTTAGACCATCTATCCCTAACCCATAATTTATGGCGCCACCTCGGGCCATTTATCGGAGGCCAGGGCATAGCGGTCATAGCGATCTCGTTCTTGGTCGGAGGAGCAAACGGAACGTTAAAGATTTACCTGGGAGAGGCGCGAGATGAAAAATTAGTACCCAATGTAATCCACACAGCCAGGTTTATCTGGATTATTAGTATCGCATATTTGGTTGCCGGAACAATTATTCTGGGGGCCGTGGGAGTATTTATCGGCTTAAAACCCGGCAGCGCTTTTTTCCACGGCGCCTGTATTTTTATGGCAGGCTTTGATACGGCGGGTTTTGCGCCTCAGGCCCAGAACATTCTCTATTATCACAGCCTGGCTTTTGAAATAATGACTATTGTCTTTATGATCATGGGATCGCTTAATTTCAACCTGCACTACCGGCTATTGACCGGAGACCGTAAAGAGATCTGGAAGAGCATCGAAACCAGGACATTATTGCTGGTGGTTATGTTGGTTTCTCTGGTTACCATGTCAGGATTAAAACACTTCGGAGCCTATTCCGGGACAATGACAATGTTTCGGAAAGGCTTCTTCCATCTGATCTCCGGGCATACGACTACCGGCTATATGACAATTTATGCTCAACAGTTCATTAAAGAGTGGGGAAATATTGCATTAGCCGGCATCATCATAGCTATGGCCCTGGGCGGCTGTGCATGTTCCACTGCCGGAGGCATTAAAATGCTGCGCGTAGGCATTATTTATAAAGCGCTAAGAGAAGACCTTAAGAGAATACTGCTTCCTGACAGCGCGGTGATCGCGCAAAGATTTCATCATATCAAAACAATGTTTTTAGATGATAAACAGGTAAGGAGCGTTCTTATAGTTACGTTCGGA
>JBAZOE010000013.1:0-19358 GCA_041648875.1 Candidatus Omnitrophota bacterium | reverse complement strand
GCCAAACTTTACTTCAGCCAGCTTAAGCCACTGATGGAGCATATCCGCAGGCATGTGGATCAGCTTGAATGCGTAGTCCCTGATGACTCCTGGGACCTGCCCAAGTACAGGGAGATGTTGTTTATAAAATAAGCACCTTATAGTTTTGATTTAGCGAAATCCTTGATCGAACGTAGTGAGATCAAGGGTAAACGCCTGGAACCTTAAGTTT
Source organism: Candidatus Omnitrophota bacterium (assembly GCA_041648875.1). Classification (GTDB taxonomy): domain Bacteria; phylum Omnitrophota; class Gorgyraeia; order Gygaellales; family Profunditerraquicolaceae; genus UBA6249. The sequence goes on along the minus strand of JBAZOE010000013.1, from coordinate 19,147 downwards.
TTATCCGGAGGAATTATAATGAACATGTTGTTGCATTTGATCAAGATCGGCGGCGTTACCATGGTTATACTTTTGGTAATGTCAGTGGTATCCGTCGCTATTATTCTGGAGAGAGTTATTTTTTATCGCCGTAAATCAAAGTTAAAACGTAAAGACTTTATGTCCAGGATCCGCCAGGAGCTCAAGAAAGGCGGGGTTAATCCGGCAATGAAAATATGCAGAGACAGCGATGCCCCTTTTGCCCAGGTAGCTTACGCGGGCTTGAGTTTCTTTGATTGCAGTGAAAAAGAAATCTCTAATAATATGGAGCGTCAGGTTATTATCGAGACCGTTATCCTCGAGCGTTTTACTTCTATAATCGGCACAATCGGAAGCGTTTCGGTTTATATCGGGCTTCTTGGAACAATAACAGGCATATTAAGAGCTTTTCATGATGTATCTATAAGCGGTTCCGGAGGCATAAGCGTTATTATCGGCGGTATATCCGAGGCATTATCTACTACCGCGGCGGGCTTAACCATAGCGGTTCCTGCGGTAGCTGCCTATAATTATAGCATGAAGAAGATCGATGATTTTATCAAAGATATGGAACTGGCTGCTTCTGAAACCATGGATTTAATCAGCGCGATAAAGAAATGAGGCAACCCGCCAGAAGACAGAAACCGTTTACCGAGATAAACACCGCCCCTTTTACGGATATAATATTGGTGCTTATGGCTATATTTATGGTTACTACTCCCTTAGTAATGCAGTCAAATATTCAGGTTAACCTGCCCAGTTCTTCAACCGGCAAGCCAATGAAAGAATCCAGGCAAATCAGCATTATGGCGACTAATGAAGGCATGATTTACCTTGATAATAAACTGATCTCTAAAAAAGCGCTTAAGGCCGAAGTCGCCAAGCTCCATCAGGCTGACCCGGGCTTAGAGGTAATTTTATATTCCGATAAAATGGTAAGGTTCAAAGACATAGTAAGCCTTCTGGATATCTTTAATGAATTGAATATAAAGAACCTGAATATCGCCACTAAAACAGAATGAATAAAGAATAATTGACAAAGGCGGAATTTGTGATAATATAATATCCGCTTACAAAAGAGTAAAGCAGTTATTAAAATAACAGACGTCTTAAATCCGAGAATGGATAGAAGGCGTCAATTTTTTTATAGCCGGTTAATGCAAAAAGAAGATTTCTATAAAGGGATAAAAACAGTAGGTTTTGTTTCTTTGGTCCCATTTATGCTGGCAGCCGGAGCAATATCAGGTTATTTTATAGGCGTTTTTTTCCAGAAAAAGTTCAACCTTCCTGCTTATGCGGTATTGATTTGCATTGCTTTTGGTTTTACGGCCGGGGTAATGGAGATGGTTAAGGTGCTTAAGGCTTTAGCCAAAATGAACAAAAAATGAGCCAGAGTACTTCAGTTGCGGAGTTGCCGGATATTTTTGCCATTCTGGCGGAGAGATTCCCGGCAAACCCGTTTTTTAAATTTATCTACCTTTGGGAAAATGTGAGTTTTTCCCTGATCATTGTTTTGGTATTGGGAGTGCTTTCGTATTTCGCATGCAGAAAGAAAAGCCTGGTTCCCGGCCGGCTCCAGGCCGCTTTTGAAATGATCGCCGCCGGGCTTGACGATTTTGTTTGCGGGATTATGGGCCCTAAGGGAAGAAGATTTACCCCTTTTGTCGGGACATTGTTTATCTATATTCTTTGCATGAATCTTTCCGGGTTGATCCCGTTTATGAAGGCCTCTACCGCCAGCTGGTCCACTACTTTAGCTTTGGCGTTGTGTGTATTTTTTTATGTGCAGTATACCGCGATAAAGGAATTAGGGTTTTTGGGTTATTTAGACCACTTGGCGGGTAAACAGAGAGGGGTTTTGGCTTTTACGATTATTATGCCTTTGTTTATGTTAATTTTACATATCCTTACCGAATTAATCCGGCCCATAAGTCTATCCTTGCGTTTACGCGGTAATATCTGGGGTGATGAGGTTTTGATTGCCTTGCTCGCGGGGTTTGGGATCAAGGGCTTGCCGTTATTGTTTTTTAATATGCTAATGGGGGTCTTAGCCGCGGTTGTGCAGGCCGCGGTTTTCTGCTTGTTAACTACGATATATTTTGCGCTTGTTTTAGACCATGAAGAAGAAGCAGTATAAAGGAGGATGATATGGACGCGAAAACAGTATTGGATCTAGGGGTAGCGATAGCTTTAGCCACGGCGGCTTTTGGTTCGGCAATAGCTTTAGGTATAGCGGTAGCTTCGGCTATGGGGGCTATCGGCAGGCAGCCGGAAGCTTCAAATAAAATCATGACCAGCATGATTATCGGCTGCGCTTTTATTGAAGCAATTACTATTTATGTCCTAGTATTTGCTTTTATGTATGCCGGCAAATAAGGCTTAAGAGGAGAAAAATAGAGTGGAAATCTTAAAGATGCTTAGCGCAAGCGAAATATTCGCGCAGGTTTTAAGTTTCTTCCTGTTGTTATTCTTGCTTAGGATATTTGCCTGGAAAAAGATTCTCGGTCTCCTGGACCAGCGTAAGGAGAAAATCCGTTCTGAATTTGAAAAGATTGAGGATGCTAAACTTGAAATCTCCAGGTTAAAGTCGGATTATGAATCTAAGATGGCGTTAATCCGGGAGCAGGCCGAAATAAAGATCAAAGAGGCTGTTGAAGAGGGCAGGAAGATAAGCGCCCAGATGCATAAACAAGCCAATGAAGACGCCCAGGATATTATTAATGACGCGCGTAAACAGGTTAAATATGAAATCTCCCAGGTGCAGGATAAAATCAAGGATAAAATAGTGGATATTGCTCTGGATGCCGCCAGAAACCTGATCCAGGAGAAACTTACTGAGGAAGGTGACCGCAAGATAGTGGAAAACTTCATTAAAGAGATGGAAAACGCTTAAAATGATAAAGAACAAGGTAATTGTCGTCCGGTATGCTGAAGCCTTTATAAGTTTAGCGCGGGAAACTTGCGGACTGGAGAGGGCTTTGGAGGATTTAGTAATCGTCAAGAATATTATCCGCGATAATCCGGGATTCGGCGAACTGATGGATAACCCGGAGATTTCGCATACTGAAAAATGCGCGGTTATCGATGAGGTGATCAAGGACGGCCTTTCAGATGAAATTCGTAATTTCCTGAAGCTTCTTCTTGAGAAGAAACGTTTTGGTATCTTCCTGGATGTTGCTGAATACCTGCGCGCAAAATACTCTCACCATGGCCAGGTGGATGTATTGCTTAGGACCGCTTTCCCCCTGGAACTGGACCTGATAAAAGATATAGAGGCTGTCTTAAAGAAAAAACTCAAACAGGATTTAAGGTTTTATATTGATTTAGACGGCAGCCTTTTAGGGGGAGTACAGGTAGTTATCGGAAATACGATTATCGACGGTTCAGTAACAAAACGGCTTAATGATTTGAAAGAAAAACTTACTATGGTAAGTTTGGAATAACCAGGAAAGGCGTAAAATGGTTTTAAAACCGGAAGAGGTTACATCTATAATCAAGAAAGAGTTGGAAAAATATAAAACCCGCCTGCGTACCGAATCTATCGGCACGGTTATCCAGGTAGGTGATACTATCGCCCGTGTTTATGGGTTAGATGATGTGATGATGGGGGAACTGGTGCAGTTTTCCGACAATATCATGGGTATGGTTTTAAACCTGGAAGAGGATAGCGCAGGCGTGGTAATTTTTGGCACGGATAATCCGGATAAGAATATAAGGGAAGGCGATATTGTCAAGCGTACGGGTAATATTGTGCAGGTCCCCGTCGGAGAGTCCCTTGTGGGCAGGGTGGTTAATGCTTTAGGCAGGCCGATTGACGGTAAGGGGCAGGTTACCACGCAAAAGTTCAGGCCCTTGGAATCCAGCGCCCCTAACGTAATACAAAGGCAGCCGGTAAAAGAACCATTACAGACCGGCATAAAGGCCATTGATGCTATGGCGCCTATAGGCCGCGGCCAGCGCGAGCTGGTTATCGGTGACCGCCAGACCGGTAAGACCGCTATTGCCATCGATACTATCATTAATCAAAAAGGCAAAGATGTTTATTGTATTTATTGCGCTATCGGCCAGAAATTATCCAGCGTTGTGGCGGTAGATGAGGTGCTTAAAAAGCACGGGGCCATGGAATATACTACTATTGTCAGCGCTTCCAGCCGGGCTTCGGCGAGCTTGCAGTATCTTGCCCCTTACTCAGCTACCGCTATGGCGGAGGAATTTATGTACGCGGGAAAGCATGTCTTGGTAATTTACGATGATCTGTCAAAGCACGCCCAGGCTTACCGGCAGCTGTCTTTGTTATTAAGGCGGCCTCCGGGAAGAGAAGCATATCCGGGGGATATTTTTTACCTGCATTCAAGGCTCCTTGAGAGGTCAGCTAAATTAAATGATGGATTAGGCGCCGGTTCAATAACCGCAATCCCAATTATCGAGACCCAGGCCGGAGATATTTCAAGTTATATCCCTACTAATGTTATTTCCATCACTGACGGCCAGATTTACCTGGAAAGTGATTTATTTTATGCCGGGGTGCGCCCTGCGGTAAATGTAGGTTTGTCGGTTTCCCGCGTAGGAGGCAAGGCGCAGAGCAAAGCTATGCGCCAGGTTGCTTCAAAATTAAGGTTGGATTTGGCGCAATACCGCGAGTTGGTAACTTTTACTCAATTTGGCACGGATTTGGATAAAACAACACGCGCGCAATTAACCCGCGGCGAAAGAATGGTTGAGGTTTTAAAGCAGGTGCAATATGAACCGCTTGAGACAGCTAAACAGGTAATTATTATTTACGCAGGGACCAATGGCTATCTTGATGATTTGCCGGCAGGGGCGGTCAGGAAATTTGAAGCCCGGCTTTATAAATTCATTGAAACAAATTGCCCTGATCTCCGGGCGGAAATAGAGCTAAAGAATGATTTAGGTCCGGGACTAAGGAGCAAGCTGGATAAGCTGATTGTTGATTGCAAGAAAGAGTTTTTAACCGGTAGCTAAAGATTATGCCGCTTCCCATAAAGCAGATAAAAAACCGTATTCGCAGCGTGGAGAACAGCAAAAAAGTAACCAGCGCCATGCAGATGATCTCGGTTGCTAAATTAAACCGTATGCAAAACAGGTTGTTTAGTATGCGTCCCTATGCTTTGGAGCTGGAGCGGCTTATGTATAACCTGGTTTCTTTGTCGCCTGACTTATCGCTTGATTATTTTAAGAAAACTAACGGCCGGGGTAATATTGTGCTTTGTGTAATAACTTCTGACAGCGGTTTATGCGGAGTGTATAACCAGAATGTTATCCACGCCGCGGAAGAACTCTTAAGAAACAATGATGCTGGCAGGGTCAGCCTGGTTCTCGTAGGTCAAAAAGGACTGAATTATTTTCGTAAAAGCGGCATAAAGGTCATTAATTCATATGTCGGCTTAAACGCAAAATTCTCACAGGCTGTTTGCGATAAGATTACTACTGAGTTTATTCAGGTATTTTTAAGCGGGCAAGCCAGTTCTGTGTATCTGGCTTATACATCTTTTGAAAACTCGATTATTCAGAAAGCGGCTATTGAGCAGTTATTGAGTATTGAGCCAAAGAAATTAAAACCAATCGAATATATAGCGGAGCCGGATTTAAAAAGCATACTCGTAAGTTTAATTCCGCAATACCTCTTGGTGAAAATGCAGCTTGTTTTCCTGGAAGCCTTTACTTCCGAGCATGCTGCCAGGACAGTAGCGATGAAGACGGCTACCGATAACGCGAAGGATCTTTTAGAAGGTTTGGTGCTTTTGAGAAACAAGGTCAGGCAGGCAGGGATCACTCAGGATATCTTAGAGATTACTTCTTCTGTTGAGGCATTAAGAGGAGGTTAGGGGAGGTTAGATTTATGGCAGAAGGTCAAATTATTCAGATTATCGGGCCAAGCGTGGATATCCGTTTTCCGGAGAACCAGGGGCCGCAGCTTTTAAATGCAGTTAAAGTAGAAGGAAAGGGGCTTAACCTTACTCTGGAGGTTGCCCAGGATATCGGCAATAACACGGTTCGTTGCATTGCCCTGGGCTCTACCGATGGCCTTGTGCGCGGAATGAAGGCAATTGATACAGGCAGCCCGATTACCGTACCGATAGGCAGGCAGACTCTTGGCAGGATATTTAATCTTTTAGGCGAGCCGATTGACGCGAAAGGGCCCCTGGAGCATCCTGAAGTGAGAAACCCAATCCATAGGGATTCACCGAATTTTCAGGAGCAATTGCCCATTGAAAGTATTTTGGAAACAGGGCTAAAGGTTGTTGATCTTTTAGCTCCTATACCTAAAGGCGGTAAAGTTGGATTGTTCGGCGGCGCAGGCGTTGGCAAAACAGTAGTCGTTATGGAGTTGATCCGCACTATTGCCACAGAGCACGGGGGGGTTTCAGTCTTCGCCGGCATAGGAGAGCGCACAAGAGAGGGCAATGAGTTATGGCTTGAGTTAAATGAGTCTGGGGTAATTAAAAACAGCGCTCTTGTATTCGGCCAGATGAATGAGCCGCCGGGGGCGCGCCTGCGCGTAGGTTTATCCGCTTTGACCATGGCAGAGTATTTCCGTGACCAGGAAAGAAAAGACGTGCTTTTGTTTATTGATAATGTTTACCGTTATATCCAGGCGGGTTCGGAGGTCTCTACTTTATTGGGGCGCATGCCTTCAGCCGTCGGATACCAGCCTAATCTTTCAACAGAGGTAGCTCAACTTGAAGAGAGGATCGCTTCAACCCGTAACGGTTCGATAACTTCCATACAAGCGGTATATGTTCCGGCGGATGACTTAACCGACCCTGCTCCGGCAGCCGTGTTTTCTCATCTTGACGCCAAGATAGTCTTATCCCGCCAGATCTCCGAGCTTGGAATTTATCCTTCGGTTGATCCTTTGGATTCCACCTCCCGGATTATGGACCCGCGCCTCTTAGGCGAGGAACATTATAACACGGCATTAGCCGTGCAAAAGGTGCTGCAGCGTTACAAGGATTTAAGGGATATCATTTCAATCCTGGGAGTTGATGAATTGTCTGATGAAGATAAGCTGATTGTGCAGCGTGCGCGCAAAGTGCAAAGGTTTTTCTCTCAGCCGTTTTTTGTGGCAGAGAATTTTACGGGGCTTAAAGGTAAATACGTGAAACTAGAGGATACGATCAAAGGGGTCAAGATGATTATCGAGGGGAACCTGGATTCCCTGCATGAACAGGCTTTCTATATGGTTGGCGCAATTGAAGAGGCAATAGAGAAAAATAAACAACTGCTTAATAATAAATAAGCAATAAAGATGGATAAGGTTTTTCAAATAGGCATTTATTCTGCCGATAAGGTTATTTATGAGGGAGAGGCGGTCTCTTTGGTTGTTCCTTCAGAATCAGGTTATTTGGGGGTTCTGGCGCTTCATGCCCCTTTAGTAGCAAGGCTTAAACCAGGAATGATTACATTTAAGGATCTCTCGGGTAAGGCCGCAACCATAAACATAAGCCAGCCGGGATATATTGAGGTCTTACGGAATAAAGCCACGATTCTCCTGGGTTAATAAATGCTAAATTTTTATTTTTTATTCTTGTCTTAGCCGGATTTTTTGTTATACTTAAAGAATATTCGCTTGCTTAAGCCATGCACGACACCCATCTATTAAAAAATATCCTTAAATACCTTCAAGACCAGGAAGATCTGTCTTTGCGCAAGATCAAGAAAATATTTGTTTCTATCTCTGAATTTGGCGCTTTAAACAAAGAACATTTCCTCGAGCATTATAAACAGGCGATTTGTGGTACTAAATGGCAAGGCCTGGAGGTAGCAGTTGATGTTATACCTTTTGGCCCGGAGCTGGAGATTACCGGATTAGAGTTTGCAGCACCCGGCCTTATCGGAGAGGCCGGTACGCGCATCTAGCGCAGAAGAAACGGAGGCTATTAAAAGTGAAATATGCATCTTTAAAGAAAGCGAATCTTAATGATTGGTTAGGGCATTTGAAGAAGAAGGCAAAGCTTTATGCCCCGCGCAAGAAAGAGAATCTTTTTGTCTTCCGTCAGGTAAAAGAAGTAGAAGACGTTTGTCTTGAATATATACCGACTGTCCTGCCTCCCAAGAAATATTATTTTCCCCAGAAAGAGAAGTTATTTAAATTCAGCTCCCAGCCGTTTAAAACCGCCAAGGCAATTGACAAATTTGAAGAATTTATCCTTTTTGGAGTGCATACCTGCGATATCGCCGGGATCCAATGTCTGGATGTGGTTTTTAGAGACGCCCCGGAGGACCCCAATTACCTCAACCGTAAAGATAAAATGACCATTATCGGGATAGAGTGTTTAAAATACTGCGATAAGTACGCAAATTGCACCTCTATGGGCAACCATGTCCCGCGCGGAGGTTATGATTTAATGATGGTGGATTTGGGTGAGAAATTTATCATTCATATTAATTCCGAAAAAGGAGAGAAACTGGTTACCGGGCTGGATTATATTAAAGAAGCCACGGAAGCCGAGATGAGCCTCCTTGAGCGGGCAAGGGAAGCCAAGAAGAAGATATTTAAAGAAGAATTTATCGGCCCTCTCCCTAAGGTTTATGATACCTTTGATAAATCTTTTGCTTCAGCTGTATGGAAAGACGTAGGCAGAAGGTGCGTTGCCTGCGGTAATTGCACTGCCGTATGCCCAACCTGTTATTGCTTTGATACTCAGGATGACCTCGAGCTATCCTTGGATAAGGGGGTAAGATACCGTATTTGGAATTCTTGCCAGATGGATGATTTCGCTAAGGTAGCCGGGGGAGAGGATTTTCGTAAAGGACGGGATAACCGCCAGAAACACAGGTATTACCGTAAATTTAAATATCCGGTTGATAAGTTTAACCGGTATTTTTGTACCGGCTGCGGAAGATGCACCAGGACATGCATGGCCGACATCAGCCTGATCGAAACGGTAAACTCCCTTCTTAGCGAAGAAGGATTACAGTAATTAATTAGGAAGTGGCCGGCACATTGTTTTATTTGAGAAACAAGTGCGACGCTTCTGCGTCGTGTACCCTTGTGGGTAAGGAGATAATATGCTTGAACGCGAAATACTTTTGGAGAAAATGAGGACCACCCCTTATTTGCCGATGAAGGCAACAATTACCGAAGCGCAAATGGTTACGGATAAGGAAAAATTCTTCCGCATCCAGCTGGAAAATAAGATTAACCTTGGGCATATTCCCGGACAGTTTGTAATGGTTTCTATTTTTGGTTTTGGGGAAGCCCCTATCTCTGTTTGTTCTTCGCCAAGCGATAAAGGTTATTTTGAGCTTACAGTCAGAAGCGCAGGTGTCTTTACTGACAGGTTGCATAAAATGGCTAAAGGCGATGAGATAGGTATCCGGGGCCCTTTTGGCAAGGGATTCCCTATCGATAATATGTTTGGTTATGACGTGATGATTGTCGCCGGAGGATTAGGCATAGTCCCCTTGCGTTCTCTAATCAGGTATATTATGCACAATCGTAATGATTTCGGCAATGTCCAGATTCTGCTTGGCTGCAGGAGCCCGAGAGAGCTTTTGTTCGAAGAGGAGACTAAGGAGTGGATGAAGAGGTCGGAGATCAAATTCAATTGTACCGTTGACCGGGCAGACCCGGAGTGGAAAGGCAATGTCGGGCTTATCACTACGTTAATTCCCGGGGTGGATATAAACCCCACCCGCACATACGGGGTTGTAGTAGGGCCGCCGATCATGTATAAGTTTGTTATCGTTAAATTACTGGAGAAAAAAATTCCCGAACATCAGATCGTCGTGTCTTTAGAAAGACGCATGCGTTGCGGGCTGGGTAAATGCGGCCACTGTCAGATTGAAGGGGTTTATGTTTGTCAGTCAGGGCCGGTATTTACTTATAATGATTTGAAAAAATTTAAAGGAGAGTGCCATGAAAAAGCAGTCTAAACCCAGGGTGGCATTTTTTGATTTCACGGATTGCGAGGGCTGCCAGCTGCAGTTTGCCAATATGGGCAATACTTTGCTTGAGTTGACCGAGCTTGTCGATATAGTCAATTTCCGGGAGATTATGTCAGAGCAGGGGCAGGATTATGATATTGCCATTGTCGAGGGGGCGATAACCACGGATAATGACGTAGTGCGTATCAAGAAGATAAGAGAGAAGGCTAAAGCCCTGGTAACATTAGGTGCTTGCGCGACTATCGCCGGGGTAAACGGGATTAAGAACCGCCGGGATCTGGAGACGGCTAAGAAAACAGTGTACGCGGAAAAGTCAGGTTCAATCAATACTATCAAAGCCATGCCGGTTCACGAAGTGGTCCACGTGGATTATGCGATTAACGGCTGCCCGGTTTATATCCCTGAAGTTATCGCCGTGTTGAAATGTCTGCTTATGGGCAAGCCTTATGCTGTGCCTAATTATCCGGTTTGTGTCGAGTGCAAAATGAATGAGAATGTCTGCCGTTATGAGAAGGACCAGGAATGCCTGGGGCCTGTAACGCGCGCCGGGTGTAATTCCTGGTGTATTAATAACGGCAATAGATGTTATGGTTGCCGCGGGCTGGTAGATAAACCGGCAAGTGACGCTGCCAAAGATATCCTGCAAAAATACGGTTTAAAGGTAGAAGATATTTTGAACAGTTTTACTTTATATAATGATTCCATGGGGGAGAAATATGACCAAGAGTTTAAATAAAATAGATTCTCAAAACGTAAAAATCGATGTCCATTATTTGACCCGGGTAGAAGGCCATGGTAATATCGTGGTTGATGTAAAAGAGGGAAAACTGACTAAATGTGAATTCCAGGTGATCGAGAGCCCGCGTTTTTTTGAGTCAATGCTCGTTGGAAGATCCATCTGGGAAGCCCAGCACCTGACCAGCCGCATCTGCGGAATCTGCGCCTGCGGTCATACCCTGGCTAGCGTAAAGGCGGGAGAGGATGCTTTAGGAATTAAACCTTCGGATGAGACGATTATGCTCAGGAAGCTCCTTCTTTATACCGAAATGCTGGATAGCCATGTTCTGCATATTTATATTTTGGTTGCCCCGGACCTGTTGGGTGTCAAAAGCGTCGTACCTTTGATCAAGACGCACCGGCCGGTCATTGATATGGCTTTGCGCATGAAAAGGATGAGCGATTACGGCGGAGAAGTCTTAGCTGGAAGGCATATACACCCAATAAGTTATGTTATTGGCGGCCTTACCCAGCTTCCGTCCCGGGAAGGTCTGGAAAAATTATACAGCCTGATGCTGGAATCCCGTAAGGACGGGGAGGAAACAGTAAAGATCATTAAAACATTGAAGTTCCCGGAGTTTCAGAGGCCGACGCAATATATGTCGCTTACAAGCGATGAAGAATACGCCATGTATGACGGGGACCTGATGGTAAACGGGAAAAAGAGCAAGGTTTCGGATTACCGAAAGCTTTTTATGGAGTCGGTTGTGGATTATTCGCGCGCCAAGATATCCAAGATCAATGGAAAATCTTATGCTGTAGGCGCTCTGGCGCGTTTTAACAATAATTCTGATAGCTGCATAAAAAAGCAAAGGCAGTGGCGAAGGAATTGGGTTTAAAAGCACCCTGCTATAATCCTTACCTTAATACTGCCGCCCAGCTTGTGGAATGGGTGCATTGTCTGGAGGAGTCCATTACCATACTTGAAAAAATCCTTAAAGACGGCCTGAGGGAGGAAAAGGTGGTTGTAGCCTCCTGGCCGAAGAGAAGCCAGATTGGTAAAATTAAATATAAGCCAAACACCGGCATAGCCTGTGTTGAGGTTCCCCGCGGCGCCCTATTTCATGAATATACGATAGAAGACTCCGCGCATATTACCGCTGCTAACTGCGTAATTCCTACAAATCAAAATATGGGTAATTTGGAGGATGATATGCGTAAGATCGTGCCGGAGCTTTTGGGTAAGAAGACCCAGGAGGAGATTACCCTGGATTTAGAGATGTTGGCACGCGCCTATGATCCTTGCATATCTTGCGCCACGCACCTTTTGGATGTAAGCTTTGTTTAAAAAGACAGCGGTCATCGGTTTAGGTAATACTTTAAGGAGGGATGACGGAATAGGGATAATTATTCTGGAATCCCTCCTTAATAATTACCAGCGCAAGCAGGTAGACTACCTTAACTTTGGTATCGCCAGTTTTGACCTTATGCATCGCCTACAGGATTATGAGGCGGTTTTGTTAATTGACGGTATCTCCGCCGGCCTGCCCGCGGGAGAATTAAAAATATTCAATTTAGAGCAGGCAGTTTTTCCCGAAGAGGCTAACGCGGTTTCTTCCCACGAATTAAATCTTAAAGATATTTTTAAGTTGACGCGTAATCTGGGGATAAAGGCCAGGATTTATATCGCCGGGATACAGGTGCAGGATACCGGTTTTGGCGAATCTTTAAGCAGCCCGCTCAAAGAGAAATTAGAAGCATTAACAGAACAGATTGACAGCTTTATAACAGGGACGTTTCTGAATCCAAAGCAGGGACGTTTCTGAATCCAATCGGAAGAGTGTCCCTGCTATTGATGTGGCGGGGTAAACAGGGGGGACAGTTTAACTTTGACTTGAGAACCGTCCCTAGGTTAAAATGTGCTACGCGATACCGGGAAAAATAGAGAAAATAGAGAAGAATACTGTAACCGTCGATTATTTCGGTGAGAAACGTAAAGCGCTTAATGAGTTGGCGCAGATTAACGTCGGGGATTATATCTACGCCCAGGGCGGTTATGTGGTAAGCAGGATATCCGCTTCCGAAGCAGAAAGTATCCTTGCGGTATGGAAAGAGACGTTTTTTCAACTGCAGGAGGTTGATCTAAAGCTTTCCCGTCTCCATCTGGGGGATAAAAATACAGATAAAAACCTGCTGGGAATATTAGATAAAGCCAGCCAGTCTAAAGAGCTTAGCCGTGATGAGTTGTTGTGTTTATTAGAATTAGAGGATCAGGCAGGGCTTGAGTTATTGTTTAAGACAGCGAACTTCCTGCGCCAGAAACACTTCAAAAACTCCTGCTGCGTGCATGGAATAATTGAGATATCTAACTATTGTATTCAGAAATGCCGTTATTGCGGGATATCTTATTATAATAAAGAGTTACAGCGTTATCGTATGACAAAGGAAGAAATTTTAAAAAGCGCCCGGATTGCTGTCCAGGAGTATGGTTTTAAATCTCTGGTGCTGCAAAGCGGTGAAGATCCCGGTTATAACGCTGATGAATTAGCGGATATAATTAGAGAGATAAAAGAGCAATTCCCCGCGTTAATTTTTGTCAGTTTCGGGGAGATCGGCATAGGCGGCCTGGAAAAACTTTATCAGGCAGGAGCACGCGGTTTACTTATGCGTTTTGAGAGCTCTAACCCTAAGATTTATGAAGATCTCCACCCGGGGCAGAATCTGGAAAACAGGCTAACGCATTTACGCAAGGCTTATAAAATGGGGTATTTGATTATTACCGGAGGATTAATCGGCATACCCGGGCAGTCTAAGGAGGATATCCTAAATGATATATTTCTGGCTAAAGAACTGCATGCGGAGATGTTTAGTTTTGGGCCTTTTATCCCGCATCCGCATACTCCTTTGGCAGGGATAAAGCCTGCGCAAGTAGAGAAAATAGTCAAAGTTTTAGCCCTTGCCAGGATTATTGATAATGCCCAGGCTAAAATCTTAGTAACTACCGCACTCGAAACCTTAAGCAGTGAGGCGGCAAAGAAAGGCTTACTAGCCGGAGCAAATTCGCTTATGCTTAATGTTACCCCGTTGTCTTACCGCCAGTTTTATTCTATCTATCCTAACCGGGCACACCAATCAGAGGAGATTGCCGCGCAGATCGAATCTACTGTTTCGCTTCTGCGTTCTTTAGGCCGCGCCCCCACCGATCTCGAAACTATTTAGGGACGTTTCTCATCCTAAAGGGAGAAGTGTCCTCATATAGGGGACACTTCTCCGATTGGGTTCAGAAACGTCCCTGTTTTGTGAAATAAGTAACAAAAAACTTGACATATTATAAGCATATGTTATGCTTATATCAGTTATTGTGAAATAAAGAACAATACTATGATTACCAATAAGAGTTGTATAATCAGGCTTTCCCGTTATAAAAACTCCCTGCATAGGCTGCGCGCGCTAGGATTTGTTAAGGTTTTTTCTGATAACTTAGCAGACGCGATAGGGGTATTACCTTCGCAGGTAAGAAAAGACTTTTCTTTATTCGGGATATCGGGGAATAAGCGCGGCGGCTATCAGGTAGATACGCTGATAGAGAAATTAAATACTATCCTTGGCAAAGAACAGACGCAGGAGGTAATTGTCGCCGGCCTTGGCAATATCGGCAATGCGCTTATGAAATATAAGGGGTTTGAGAAAGAAGGGATAAAGATCTCCGCTTGTTTTGATATTGATTCTGCCAAGTACCACCGGGATGCAGCTATTCCCATACTCCCCTTGGAAGAGATGAAGGATTTTGTAAGGAGCAAGCGCATAAAAATCGGGGTAATCGCTGTCCCGGATATTGCCGCGCAGTCAGTGTTGGACATGATGCTTGCCTGCGGCATAAAGGGAGTGTTGAATTTTGCGCCGCTAAGGTTAAGGGCTCCGGAGGATGTTGTGGTTAATAACGTTAATTTAGAGCTTGAACTGGAAAATGTAATTTATTTTGTTAATGCACAGGAAAAAACCAAGGTTGGATAAATGCGCACACAAAGCCTAAAAACAAAGATACTCATTTTATCATTTGTCAGTATTTTGATCTTTTCGGTAGCGGTTCTATTGCTGGGTGCGCATATCATTAAAAATGATATCATCGCCCGGGCGCAGAGACAGGTAAAAAATGATCTTTTTATCGCCCACTCTATATATTACGGTGAAATTGAAACAATAAAAACAGCTTTTAATATTATTCCTCTTACTGTGGACATGGAGAAGGTAAAGCAGGGCCTGGGCCTGGATTATTTATATGTGGTTGAGCGTCAAGAGCTGCCCAGGGTATCAAGCGAAATTGTACACAGGGCTTTTCAGGGGGTTCCTACAGGCGGTATCAGAATTATCAAAAATCCGGAGTTATTGGAGATGGGGGAAGATGTGTATAAAAAGGCGCAAATTGAGGTACTTCCCACCCCTAAAAGCCATCCTAATAATTTAAAGGTATTGGATAAGGTCATGGCTATCGGTTACGCTATGCCTGTTTTTGACGAGCGCAAGGAGGTAAAGCGGGTTATTTATGGAGGCAAGATTATCAACCGGGATTTTGCGCTTGTAGATAAGATACGTAATCTTGTATTTGAGGATAAATTTTACAACTCTAAGCCTTTGGGGACAGTGACAATATTCCTGGATGATATTCGTATAACTACCAATGTGTTGGATAGCCGGGGTGAACGCGCGATAGGCACGGTAGTTTCGGATATCGTTTACAAGAAGGTGGTTGAAGAGGGGAATACCTGGTTAGACAGGGCTTTTGTAGTTACGGATTGGTATTTAACCGGTTATGAACCGATTAAAAACATCAAGGGTGAAGTTGTGGGGATTCTTTATGTGGGGGTTTTGGAGAAGCCTTTCAAAGATATGGAAAAAGGGATATTCCTCGGTTTCCTGGCAATCGTTGGGCTGGTAGCAATTTTAGCGGCAATTTCTTCTTATATCCTGGCTTATTCAATTTCCCGTCCCGTAACCGGCATGGTTGAAGCAACCGGTAAGATATCCAGCGGAGATCTTGGTTTTCGTGTAAAAACTGAAACCGGGATAAAAGAATTAAACCATCTGGCCGAGGCTTTCAACGTGATGGCGATAAAGCTTAAAGAGCGCCAGGAAAGTTACCTGGATTTGATAAGTTTTGTCTCCCATGAATTAAAAGGCATACTTTCTTCAACCATTCTTAACGTCTATTCCGTACGCGACGGGTTCCTGGGAATGATTAATTTTAAGCAGAGCAAAGCAATGGATTCAGTGGCGCGTAATCTTGATTATTTAGACGCCACAGTAAAGAATTTCCTGAATTTAAGCAGGATTGAGAAGAATGAAATGGCCCTTATCAAGACAGATTTATTGGTAAGAGAGGATATCTTTGAGGCGGCTGTGGATGTTTTTTCCAAACAGGCAAATGATAAGCAGATCCAGTTGATAAATGATATCCGGCCTGGTTTAAAGATAAACGCAGACCAAAATTTACTTCAGGTGGCAGCTAACAACCTTGTGGGTAATGCCGTTAAATATGCCGGCCCCGGAGGAAAAGTAATCTTGAGTTCGGTTAAAGTAAATAATCATCTTGAAATTGAAATATATAATGACGGCAGGCCGATAAAAGAAAGTGAGAAAGTTAAGCTATTTAAGAAATTCTCTCGTCTTGACTGTCCTTCCGGAGTAAAGATACAGGGGACAGGGTTGGGTTTGTTTATTACCCGCCAGATAATTGAAAAACACGAAGGCAGGGTTTGGGTTGAGGCAAGAGAAAATGGCAATGCTTTTAAGATGGAGCTGCCAATTTAAAAAAGGGGGAGAGGTGCCGACACCATTAGAAATTATCAGGAAAAAAAGAGCAGAGGCTATAAACAGGATTATCAGCAAGGGTTATCTTTCTTCGAAGCGTGTTTACGTTGGCATGGCTACCTGTGAGATTGCCGCCGGCTCAATTGAAGTAATGGAGGTTTTCCAGGAGGCAATCAGGTCGGGATTAAGCGATGTATATTTGAGCCAAAAGGGATGCGCCGGCAGGTGTAATTTAGAGCCGACAGTTGAGGTGGTGGAGGAAGGTAAAATCCCTTTGAAATACGGCCTAGTGACTAAAGAAAAGGCAAAAGAGATTATCGAAAGGCACTTAAAAAAAGGCGAAGTGATTAAAGAGTGGTTAATTAAATGATTTATTGATAAGGAGATTAAGCGATATGCCGGTAAGATTTAATATTACATTATGTGACGGGCCTTCATGTATACATAAAAGGTCCAAAGAGATTGTCTCTACCATTGAGGGGGAGCTTAAGAAGCACGGCCTGAGCGGGAAGGTAGGTATTAATTTATCCGGTTGCCTGGGCATCTGCGGCAAGGGGCCGGTAATGATTATTAACCCGGGCTATACGATTTACGGCGCTTTTACGGAGGAAGATATTCCCGAGATCATACAGCAGCATATCCTGAAAAAGAAGCCGGTTACCCGTTTTATTATTGATGAAGACCATCTTTATAACCGTTTCTTCCGGGTTTTTGGCGATGTGAACTTTTTCGGCAAACAGATGCGTATCGCTTTGCGGAATTGCGGGATTATCGATCCGGAAAATATTGATGATTATATTTCTTTGCGCGGTTATGAGGCCATGGCCAAGGTGCTTACGGATATGTCCCCGGAAAAAGTTATATCTGAAATTAAGAAATCCGGTTTGCGCGGCAGGGGAGGGGCGGGTTTCCCTACGGGGATTAAATGGGAGCTTACCGCCAAAGAAAAAAGCGATGAGAAATATGTTATTTGTAACGCCGACGAAGGAGACCCCGGAGCCTTTATGGATAGGAGTGCTATTGAGGGTGACCCTCATACAATTGTTGAAGGCATGGTAATTGCCGGTTTTGCCATCGGCGCCAAAAAAGGGGTTGTTTACATACGCGCGGAGTATCCTTTAGCTGTCAAGAGGATTAAAAAGGCCATAGCGGATGCCAGAAAAGACGGCTTTTTGGGGGAAAATATTTTAGGTTCAAACTTTAATTTTGATATAGAGGTGCGCCTTGGCGCGGGTGCTTTTGTCTGCGGCGAAGAGACGGCACTCATACTTTCTATCGAAGGGCATCGCGGCATGCCAAGGCCCAGGCCCCCGTTTCCATCGGTATCCGGGCTTTTTGGCAAACCTACATTGATTAATAATGTGGAAACCTGGGCGAATATCCCTGTAATTATCCTTGATGGGGCAGATTGGTTTAGTTCTTTAGGTACAGAGAAAAGTAAAGGGACTAAGGTTTTCGCTTTGGCAGGCAAAGTTAAAAACACCGGTTTAGTCGAGGTCCCCATGGGGACTACCTTGCGCCAGATTATTTATAATATCGGGGGAGGAATTCCCGGAGATAAGAAATTCAAGGCAGTGCAGACCGGCGGGCCTTCCGGAGGGTGTTTGTCTGAAGAATATTTGGATACAAAGATAGATTATGAGTCCTTGGCCAAGGTTGGTTCGATTATGGGTTCGGGAGGAATGATTGTTATTGATGAAGATTCCTGCATGGTAAATATTGCCAAGTTCTTCCTGGAGTTTACCCAAAATGAATCTTGCGGTAAATGTACGCCTTGCAGGGAAGGGACTAAGCGTATGTTGGAGATATTAACCCGTATTACCGAAGGTAAAGGCGCGGAAGAGGATATCGATAAGCTCCAGCGCCTGGGCAACATGATAAAGAAAGCTTCCTTATGCGGCTTGGGCCAGTCAGCGCCCAATCCTGTTTTAAGCACGATTAAAAATTTTCGCGCCGAATATGAAGAACATGTGCGCAATAAACGCTGCCGCGCGGGGGTTTGCCAGCATCTGCTTGTTTATGAAATTACGGATAAATGTGCCGGCTGCGCAGCCTGCAAGAAGGCCTGCCCCGCAGAAGCCATATCCGGGGCCCCCAAGGCAAAGCATGTTATTGATATAAACAAATGTGTTAAGTGCGGCGCTTGTTTTAAAGTTTGCAAGTTCAACGCTATAAAAAAATCTTAAAGGGAGATAAAGAAATGATCAACATATTTATTAACGATAAGCCTTATAAGGTGGAAGCCGGACAAACTATCATGCAGGCAGCGGACAAGTTAGGATTCCATATCCCGCGGCTGTGCTATCATCCCAAGTTGTCTATTGAAGGGGCTTGCCGTGTGTGCATTGTGGAGGTGGTGGGGATGCGTAATTATGTGGCTTCCTGCGCATATCCGGTAAGCGAAGAGATGAAGATTTATACTAACACTGAAGAGATAAGGCGTGCCCGGCGCGATATCGTGGAATTGATTTTAGATAACCACCCGGAAGATTGCCATACATGCGAAAGGGACGGTAACTGTGAATTACAAAGGCTGGCTTTTGCCATGGGGATCAGAAAGCGGCATTTTGAGGGGGAGAAAAAACATTACGAAAAAGACCTTTCTTCGGCTTCGGTAATCAGGGATCCTGATAAATGTATCCTTTGCGGCCGTTGCGTGAGGATATGTTCGGAAATCCAGAAGGTAAACGCC